>NZ_CP011567.1:5800000-6150172 GCF_001655615.1 Pseudomonas sp. GR 6-02 | reverse complement strand
GAAGCGGCGGGTGTCGTCGAGTCGGTCAAGGCTGCGTCGGATATCTACTCGCCGGTCTCCGGCACAGTCATTGCCGTCAACGAAGAGTTGGCCAACAGCCCGGAACTGGTCAACAGCGCGCCTTATGACAGCTGGTTCTTCAAACTCGAGCCAAGCGATACCTCTGAGCTGGACAAGCTGCTCGACCCGATGGCCTACAAGGCCGCCATCGGCGAGTAATGCCCGCTTTGCAGGAGCTGTCTTCGGCAGCTCCTGCAAAGGCCGAATCAAGTCCGCAACACGGCTTTCACCGCAGCCACCGAACGCTCGACATCCGCTTTATCCATGGCCGTGAACATCGGCAGCGAGACGATCAGTCGTCCGACCCGTTCGGCGACCGGGAACATGCCTTCCTTGAACCCGCGTTCGCGGTAAAGACTCAGCAGGTGGATCGGCGGGTAGTGATAGCCGATACCCACTCCCAGTGCCTGCATCTGCTCCATGAAAGTGGCCCGTGCCGGTTTGCCATCCTGGCGTTCCGGGAGCACCAGTTGGAACAAATGCCAATTGCTGTTCTCGAAATCCGCCGGGGGCAGTTGAGCACCGTATTGCGCTTCGAAGTCCTCGCCGAAGCAAGCGAAGTAATGTTTGGCCAGCTCACGACGATGAGCGGTGATCGCTTCGATGTGGGCAAACTGCCCCAGGCCAATGGCTGCCGCGACATCGGTCATGTTGAACTTGCCGCCCAGCACATCAACGTCCAGCCCGTCGAAACCGCTGCGGGTGACGCCCTGCAAGCGGTACTTTTCTGCCAGCCGCGCTTCCTCGGCGTTGTTCAGTACCAGGCAACCGCCTTCTGAACAGGTGACGTTCTTGTTCGCCTGGAAACTGAAGGACACGAAATCGCCAGTCGCACCGATTCGCTGGCCGTTCCAGCTCGAACCCAATGCTTGGGCGGCATCTTCCACCACTCGCAAACCATGCTTTTTTGCAATCGCGTAAAGGCGCGTCATGTCCACGGGCAGTCCCGCGAGAAACACCGGGATGATGGCTTTGGTGCGTGGGGTAATCGCTGCTTCAAGCTGCGTCAGGTCTATATTGCGGGTGACTGGGTCGATGTCGGCAAACACCGGCGTGGCGCCAACTTCCAGAATCACGTTGGCGGTGGCCACCCAGGAAATCGGCGTGGTGATCACTTCATCACCCGGTCCGACGCCGGCAATTCGCAATGCGATCTCCATGGTGCAGGTGCCGGAATTGAACGTACGCACTGGGCGCCCGCCGAAATATTCCGAGAGTTGCGCTTCAAAAGCCTGCACCTTGGGGCCGCTGGTAATCCAGCCCGAGCGCAGCACATCGCCGACAGCGGCAATCGTGGCTTCATCGATGGTGGGTTTGGAGAAGGGCAGGAAAGACAGTTGGCTCATAAATGTGGATACCCGATCAGCGAACGTTTGTAGGCGCCGAGCATAATGATCCGGATTGACCGACAGCGCCACGCCATCCGTGCCGGTATCGACTGCTATGCTGGTTTGACCGAGTTGCATCGACGCTGAGCGCCAGTCATGAGAGAGCCCGTCATGTCCCAGTTGCCGTCCTTGAGCCAGTTACGCGACCCCAATACCTTCCTGCGCCGCCACCTCGGGCCCGATGCCGCCGAGCAGCAGGCGATGCTCGACAGCCTGGGCCTTGGCAGCCGCGTCGAGTTGATCGAGCAGACGGTGCCGCCGGGAATCCGCCTGAACCGACCGCTGGACCTGCCGCCGGCCCTCGATGAGGTAGCCGCACTGGCCAAACTGCGCGGCTACGCCGAACAGAACCAGGTCTGGACCAGCCTGATCGGCATGGGGTATCACGGCACCCTCACGCCAGCCGTCATCCTGCGCAACGTTCTGGAAAATCCCGGTTGGTACACCGCTTACACGCCTTACCAACCGGAGATTGCCCAAGGCCGGCTCGAAGCGCTGTTGAATTTCCAACAGCTGACCATCGACCTGACCGGCCTGGAACTGGCCAACGCCTCGCTGCTGGATGAAGCCACGGCGGCCGCCGAGGCCATGGCGCTGGCCAAGCGTGTCGCCAAGTCCAGAAGCAATCTGTTCTTCGTCGACGAAAACTGTCACCCGCAGACGATTTCCGTGGTGCAGACCCGGGCCGAAGGGTTCGGTTTCGACCTGGTCATCGACGCTGTGGATAACTTGAAGCAGCATCAAGTGTTCGGCGCGTTGCTGCAATATCCCGACACCCATGGCGAAATTCGCGACCTGCGTCCGCTGATCGATCATCTGCATGCCCAGCAAGCCTTGGCCTGCGTCGCCACCGACCTGCTCAGCCTGTTGTTGCTGACTCCGCCGGGAGAGTTGGGCGCCGATGTGGTGTTCGGTTCATCCCAGCGCTTCGGCGTGCCCATGGGGTACGGCGGCCCGCACGCGGCGTTTTTTGCCAGCCGCGACGAGTACAAACGCGCGATTCCCGGGCGGATCATCGGCGTGTCGAAAGATGCTCGCGGCAATGTCGCCCTGCGCATGGCCCTGCAAACCCGCGAGCAACACATTCGCCGGGAGAAGGCCAACTCGAATATCTGCACCGCCCAGGTGCTGCTGGCCAATATCGCCAGTTTCTATGCGGTCTACCATGGCCCGGAAGGGCTTAAAAATATTGCCCAGCGTGTCCATCGGCTGACCTGCATCCTCGCCGCCGGTCTGGAACGCCATGGCGTTACACGTGTGAACCAACAGTTCTTCGACACGCTGACCCTGGAGGTCGGTGGCACTCAGACCGCGATCATCGAAAGTGCCCAGGCGGCGCAGATCAACTTGCGCATTCTCGGTCGCGGGCGGTTGGGCCTGAGCCTCGACGAAACCAGTGATGAAACCACCGTGGCGAAGCTGTTCGATGTGTTTCTCGGTGCCGATCATGGGCTCAACGTCGAGGAACTGGATGCTGAGACCCTGGCGTCCGGCATTCCTGCAGGATTGCAGCGCAGTACGCCTTATCTGCGTCATCCGGTGTTCAACGCCCATCACAGCGAAACCGAAATGCTGCGTTACTTGAAGCAGCTGGAAAACAAAGACCTGGCGCTCAATCAGTCGATGATCCCGCTGGGCTCCTGCACCATGAAGCTCAATGCCACCAGCGAGATGATCCCGATCACCTGGCCGCAGTTCGCCAACCTGCACCCGTTCGTGCCGAAAGAGCAGGTGGTGGGTTATTCCTTGATGATCGAGGAACTGGAACGCTGGCTCTGCGCAATCACCGGTTTCGATGCGATCTGCATGCAGCCCAACTCGGGCGCCCAGGGCGAATACGCCGGGTTGCTGGCGATCCGCAAATATCACGAGAGCCGTCATCAGGGCGCGCGGGATATCTGCCTGATCCCGTCTTCGGCCCACGGCACCAACCCGGCCTCGGCGCAAATGGCCGGGATGCGGGTAGTGATCGTCGAGTGCGACGAGGCGGGTAATGTCGATCTGGAAGACCTGAAAGAAAAGGCCATCGAGGCGGGGGACAAACTCGCCTGCCTGATGGCGACTTATCCTTCGACCCATGGGGTCTACGAGGAAGGCATCAGCGAGATCTGTGAAGTTATCCACCGCCATGGCGGTCAGGTGTACATGGATGGCGCCAACCTCAACGCGCAAGTCGGGTTGGCGCGGCCGGCAGACATCGGCGCCGACGTGTCGCACATGAACCTGCACAAGACTTTCTGTATTCCCCACGGCGGTGGTGGGCCGGGGATGGGCCCGATTGGTGTCCGGGCGCACCTGGCGCCGTTTGTCGCCAATCACCCGGTGGTGCCGATCGATGGCCCGCTGCCGGGGAACGGAGCGGTAAGCGCAGCCCCTTGGGGCAGTGCAAGCATTCTGCCGATCAGCTGGATGTACATCGCGATGATGGGGCCGCAACTGGCGGATGCGAGTGAGGTGGCGATCCTCGCCGCGAATTACCTGGCGCAGCATTTGTCCGGGGCGTTCCCGGTGCTCTACACCGGGCGCAACGAGCGCGTGGCCCACGAATGCATCCTCGACTTGCGTCCGCTCAAGGTGCTGACCGGGATCAGCGAAGAAGACGTTGCCAAACGCCTGATGGACTACGGCTTCCATGCGCCGACCATGTCATTCCCGGTGCCGGGGACGTTGATGGTCGAACCGACCGAGAGTGAATCGAAGGCGGAACTGGACCGTTTTATCGATGCGATGCTGAGCATTCGCGCGGAAATCAACGAGGTGCAGAACGGCAACTGGCCGGCGGAGGACAACCCGCTGAAGCGTTCGCCGCATACCCTGGCCGACATCACCGGTGTCTGGGAGCGGCCGTACAGCATCGAGCAGGCGGTGACGCCGGATGCACACACCAAGGCCCATAAGTACTGGCCGGTGGTGAACCGTGTGGACAATGTCTACGGCGATCGCAACCTGTTTTGCGCGTGTGTGCCGGTGGATGAATACCGCTGAAGTCACTCGCCCCGACAAATCAGGGGTGAAAAAATGCCGCTCATTTAGAGCGGCATTTTTTGTTCAGCAACGAACCTTACTTCGAGGCGATGGCATTCTTCGCCAGGATGGCGTTCGCCAGTTCCATGTCCGTGGCTTGCAGGCCAGGGTTTTCAGCGCGGACTTTCTGCATGGCGGCTTCCAGATAGGGGCCGCGAATAGCGCCGTCACTGGCGACAAAGCTACCGGCGTCGTCCTGGGCGGCGACGATCAGCTTGTGATCCCTGGAGGTCAGGTAGGACGTACCGGTGGTGGCACCGGAAGTAAGGACGTTACGCAAAAAGCTGTCATCAGCCATCGCCGAACCGACTTGAAGGGACAACACGGCGACGGTAGCGACAGCAAGTTTGAGACGCATAAAAGGTGACTCCACTGGGTTTTAACTGCGGCCTTTGATTGCCAATAACCCAATCGAGTTCCGTGACGTTAGTCGGCCCGCTCCACCAGTAAAATCGCCCCTTGTTGCCCGATCACCCGAACACGGCTGCCGGACGCGGCATCAGGCCCTCGGGCCATCCACACACCGTCGGCGACCTTGATCTTGCCGCGGCCATCGACAATCGCTTCAGTGACCACGAACACCTTGCCGATCAGCTCTTGCCCTCGCAAGTTCAGGTTCGGCTGATCGCTGGCCCGAACCACACTGCGCTGACGTCTCCACCAGTACAGGGCGGTGAGGATCGAAAAAACGGCAAACAACAGCACCTGCCATTCCCAGGGTAAACCCGGTATCAGGAACTTCAGCACACCGACGACGGCGGCTGCCATGCCGATCCACAGCAGATAACCGCCGGCACCGAACACCTCGAGGATCAGCAACAGCGCACCCAGGGCCAGCCAGCTCCAGAACGAGAACAGTTCCATGGGCGGCGACCTCAGCCTTTCTTGCCGTCGAAGGTGGCCTTGACGATTTCGCCGATGCCGCCGACTGCACCAATCATCGAACCGGCTTCGAGCGGCATCAGGATCACTTTGCTGTTGTTGGCCGAGGCCAGTTTGCCCAAGGCATCAATGTACTTCTGTGCAACGAAGTAGTTGACCGCCTGCACGTTACCGCCGGCGATGGCTTCGGACACCACTTTGGTGGCCTGGGCTTCGGCCTGGGCCTGACGTTCCCGGGCCTCGGCTTCGAGGAACGCCGC
This sequence comes from Pseudomonas sp. GR 6-02, assembly GCF_001655615.1. Lineage (GTDB taxonomy): Bacteria > Pseudomonadota > Gammaproteobacteria > Pseudomonadales > Pseudomonadaceae > Aquipseudomonas. Next base: position 6,144,558 of record NZ_CP011567.1, on the reverse strand, counting down.
CTGACGACTGCCCTCGGCTTCGAGAATCTGCGCCTGCTTCTTGCCTTCGGCGGTGAGGATCGCCGAGGCGCGCAAACCTTCGGCTTCCAGAATCTGTGCGCGCTTGATCCGCTCGGCTTTCATCTGGCCGGACATGGCGGCCATCAGGTCGGCGGGAGGGCTGATGTCCTTGATCTCGATCCGGGTGATCTTGATGCCCCACGGCGCAGTGGCTTCGTCGACGGTGCGCAGCAGTTTTTCGTTGATGTTGTCGCGCTGGCTGAGCATCGCGTCCAGCTCCATGGACCCGAGCACGGTGCGGATATTGGTTTGCAGCAAATTGCGCACGGCATGTTCGAGGTTGTTCACCTCGTAGGCGGCCTGGGCAGTATTGACCACCTGGAAGAAGCACACGGCGTCGATCTGCACGGTGGCGTTGTCGGCGGTGATGACTTCCTGGGGCGGAATGTCCAGCACGCTTTCCATCACGTTGATCTTGCGGCCGATGCGGTCCATCACCGGAATGATGATGCTCAGGCCTGGCTTGAGGGTGTTGGTGTAACGGCCGAAGCGTTCGACCGTCCATTCAAACCCTTGGGGCACCACTTTGAAACCCATGAAAAGAATGGCCACGACCAGCGCGACGAAGAGAATCAGTGCAATGCTCATAACGGTCCCTGTCCAGTCTGGATTGAGTTGCGATGACACAGAGTGTAGGGCAAAAGGTTTGGATGCGACTTGGGGGAAGTATCCGAGCGCAATCTGTAACCTATTTCTGCTCACTCTGCGGTGTCACCCGCAACACCTCTTCAATCGTGGTCAACCCCGCCGCCACTTTCTGCGCCCCCGACAACCGCAAACTGCGCATGCCTTCCTTGAACGCCTGACGCCGGACCGCCAGCAAGTCGGTGTCGGGGTTGATCAGCGCTTTGATGCCATCCGTCAGCTGCATGATTTCGTAAACCCCGGCGCGACCGCGATAGCCGGTTTCGCGGCATTCCAGGCAACCGATGGCGCGCTGGGCATTGGTCGGCAGTGGCGCTTGCCAAGGCCGGGTCAGGGTTTGCCAATCGTCTTCGCCCAACGTCAAGGGGGCCTTGCAGTGAGGGCATAACGTACGCACCAGGCGCTGGGCCATGACCCCGAGTACCGTGGCCTTGATCAGGTAATGCGGCACGCCGAGTTCCAGCAGGCGGCTGATGGCACTCGGGGCATCGTTGGTGTGCAATGTCGACAGCACCAGGTGCCCGGTGAGTGCCGCCTGAATTGCCATCTCGGCGGTTTCGAGGTCGCGGATCTCGCCGATCATGATGATGTCCGGGTCTTGTCGCATCAGCGCGCGCACGCCGGCGGCAAAGGTCAGGTCGATGTTGTGCTGGACCTGCATCTGGTTGAACGCCGGTTCGACCATTTCGATCGGGTCTTCAATGGTGCAGAGGTTGACCTCCGGCGTCGCCAGTTTTTTGAGGGTGGTGTACAGCGTGGTGGTCTTGCCCGAACCGGTTGGCCCGGTCACCAGAATGATGCCATTGGGCTGGCGGATCATGTCTTGCCAGCGGCGCAGGTCCTCGGCGGAAAAACCCAGTTGATCGAAGTCCTTGAGCAGCACTTCCGGGTCGAAGATCCGCATCACCATCTTCTCGCCGAACGCTGTCGGTAATGTCGACAACCGCAGCTCGACTTCGCCGCCGTCCGGGGTCTTGGTCTTGACCCGGCCGTCCTGGGGTTTGCGCTTTTCCGCGACGTTCATCCGCCCCAGGCTTTTCAGGCGGCTGACGATGGCCATGGTCACTTGCGGCGGGAATTGATAGACGTTGTGCAGCACGCCGTCGATGCGAAAGCGCACCGTGCCTTGCTCGCGCCGGGGCTCGATGTGGATATCGCTGGCCCGTTGCTGGAACGCGTACTGGAACAGCCAATCGACGATGTTGACGATGTGCGCATCGTTGGCGTCCGGCTCCTGGTCGCTGGCGCCGAGGTTGAGCAATTGTTCGAAGTTGCCCAGGTTGCTTGTCTTCTGATCGGCGTTGGTGGCGCCGGTGACCGATTTAGCCAGGCGGAAAAACTCCACGCTGAAGCGCTGGATATCCACCGGGTTGGCCACCACGCGCTTGATCGGCAGTTTCAATACGTGGGTCAGGTCGACTTCCCAGCCGCTGACGAAGGGCTGGGCGCTGGCCACGGTGACGGCATCACGGTCGATGGCCACCGCCAGAATCTTGTGGCGTTGGGCGAAGGCATAGGACATCAGCGGCGTAATGGCGGCGACGTTGATTTTCAGTGGGTCGATGCGCAAGTAAGGCTGGCCGGCCTGCTGGGACAGCCACAGCGTCAGGCTTTCCAGATCGAGGTGTTTACCGGGACGGCTGAGATCGTCCAGGTGTTGGCTGGCGATGAACTCCAGCGGATGTTGCTGAGCATTGGTGGCGTGACGGCGGCGGGCGTTGAGTGCGTGTTCGGCAGAGTCCTGGCTGACAAAGCCCTGGGCGACCAGTTCACGCAGCAAATCGTTAAGGTCCAGCCAGCGGTCCTGAGTGGCAAGTTGAACGGACATGCGGGCTCCTTATGAACAACCGTTCGCAAAGGATAGCTGGGCACCCGCAGACCGTTGGGCCACTACCCGACCAACACGTGTCGGGTTTTTTCAGGGGAGGGGGGTCAGCCCGCTGCCTGCGCCGGCTCCTGCCACGCCGAATCGGCCGCTTGCAGATTCACCGAGCAGACGCTGATCAGGTTACGCAGTTTTTCCGCGATCACCTGGGCTCGGTGCCAGCTCAGGCCGTCCATGACGATGTCGATCGACAGCAGATCGTCCAGGCGCTGCACGTTAACCTGCTGCGGCGTCAGAAACTGCAAGGCGAACAGATTGAGCGCGCGGCACAGCAGATCCGGCTCGGCCTCGGCCAGCAGTTGGTATTGAACGCGGCAGTGGGCGTTGCTGACGTTCCAGACATCGGCGCGGGCGGGCGCGGTGTTCACGGCTTCGAGGGGCGGCATGGTCAGGCTCCAAAATCATTGGAGGAATTTTTACATTCGGTGTGGGGTATTTCTTATCTATGATTGGGCTTGTTGACGATTTATCGAATCGATCAATTCAAGATCATATTAATTTCAGGTTTTTCTATGCATAGCGAGCTGGATGGCTACGACCGCAAGATTCTCGCGTTGCTGCAAGAGGACGCTTCGCTCTCCAGCGCGCAGATCGCCGAACAGGTGGGACTCTCGCAGTCGCCCTGCTGGCGGCGGATTCAGCGGATGAAGGAGGAGGGGATCATTCGCGGTCAGGTGACGTTGCTTGACCGCAAGAAAATCGGCCTCAACACGCAAATCTTCGCCGAGATCAAACTCAACGCCCACGGGCGCTCGAACTTCACTGAGTTCACCGAAGCGATTCGCGGTTTTCCCGAAGTGCTGGAATGTTATGTGCTGATGGGATCGGTGGATTTCTTGTTGCGGATCGTCACGGCAGACATCGAGGCTTATGAGCGTTTCTTCTTCGAGAAACTGTCGATGGTGCCGGGGATACAGGAGGTCAACTCGATCGTGGCTTTGTCGGAAATCAAATCCACGACGAGTTTGCCGGTGTTGCGTTGATGATGTTCGAGGGCCTTTGTGGCGAGGGAGCTTGCTCCCGCTGGAGTGCGAAGCGCTCCTAATCCGGCCATTGCGGTATGCCAGACAAACCGCGATGCCCGGATTACGACTGCTTCGCAGCCGAACGGGAGCAAGCTCCCTCGCCACAGGTGTTGGGTGTTACATGCGCAATAGCATTTTCCAGGCACGATTCTGATACACCGCAATCGCCTGCTGCTTACGCGCATCCAGCGACTCATCGGTGATCGGCTCGTTAGCCAGCAGGGCAAGCTGTTTCAGCTCACCGTACAGGCGATCCATTTCCGGGATGTCCAGCACGCTACGGGCGTGGTGCAGCCAGGCCTGGATACGCTCGATGCGCGGCAGTTGTTCGGCCAGGTCTTCCGGCTGTTGCTGGTAACGCTGCAGTTGCAGCGAGTTGGCTTCTTCGCCCAGAAGGCGTGGCAGCCAGCTGCCCAGTTGCGCGGCGCCCTGGCGATTGCCACGGGTGTTGCGATCGGCAGCCCAGGTACGGGCCAGCAACCAGCGCGAAGTGTTCAGCGAGAACAGGCCCCAGCGCGGATCTTCCAGCTCTTCGAGGAACTGCTCCGGCGCGGCTTTGCGCACGTCTTCGTCGTCCAGGCCGGCCTGTACCAGCGGGCGCCAGTCTTCCAGCAAGGCATCCAGCGCGACCCGCAGATCGTGAGTCGACTGACGCGGCGCGGCTTGACCGAGGCTACTGATCAGCGCGCGCATTTCAGCGAGGTTTTCGACCCAGTCCTGCAGCAGGCGCCAGTGGCCATTAAAGCGATATTGCTCGGCCAGGCGCTGGCTGCTACCAAGCAAATGCCAGCACAAGGCGGCGAACGCATCGTCCAGTGGCATTTCGGCGGTGATCTGCGGCGCCGGCAAGCTCAGCGAGTAGCTGTTGGCGTCGAACAGGCGATAACCGCGTTCGGCCTTGCTGATGTCGCATGGCATCAGCGGCAGGGTCGCGGCCAGTTCGGCGGCCAGTTCCAGCAGTGCGGCCGGCTCGCCTTCGCGCAGTTCCAGTTCCAGCTCGCAGATTTCTTCTTTCTGCTTGCCGACCACCACGTGGCCCAGGTCCAGCGCGGCTTCGATGACCACTTTGGTCTTGCCACGGCCCCAGGCGATTTCCGCGCGTTCACGCACGAAATCGGTGGTGAAGATGGCTTTCAGGGTTTTCTTGTCCAGTTCGGCCAACTGCTCGGGCCAGCATTCGCCGTCGAGCTTCTTCACGTCGAGTTTGGCTTTGGGCAGGTGCCAGTCGTACTCGTGACGTTCGGACAGACCGGCGACGCTCTGGCCACGGGTCTTGAGGGTCTGAATCACTTCTTCGCCATCGCGGCGCAGGCGCAGGGCAACCTTGGCGCGGGCCAGGTCGCGCTCGGGCGTGTCGAAGTACTGGTTCATCAACTCACGGCGTTCCCAGCCACTTTTGTTGCGTTTCTTCAGTAACGGGTGCTCGCGCAGGGCGGCGAGGGTTTCGCGGCTGACGCGGAGTTTGATTTCGGTTTCTTTCTGCATGGCCGGAAAATCCAGGATCGGGAGCGCAGCCGGGGAAATGTGTGGCTGCCAAGGTCGTGCAGTGTACAGGACTCAAGGGTTGTAGGGTCTGTTGACGCTTGGTGACGGCCGCGACGGTTTATTCCTGTCGCCGGATGGCTCTATGATGGACTTCAATTCGGGAGTTGGGAGTCAGCGATGCCTTTGCCGTCCATGAAAGATCAGTTCGCTGCGCTGATCGCCGCGCCGTCCGTCAGCTGTACCCAACCGAATCTGGATCAAACCAATCGGCCGGTCATCGACTTGTTGGCGACATGGCTCGGGGAGCTGGGTTTTGCCTGCGACATCCAGCAGGTCAGCCCCGGCAAGTTCAACCTGCTGGCCAGTTTCGGTTCCGGTCCCGGCGGCCTGGTGCTGGCCGGTCATAGCGATACGGTGCCGTACGACGCGGCGTTGTGGCAGACCGACCCGCTGAAACTGACGGAAGTGGACGGCCGTTGGGTCGGCCTGGGCAGTTGCGACATGAAGGGCTTTTTTGCCCTGGCCATCGAAGCCGTCAAACCCTTGCTCGACCAACCATTCAAGCAACCCTTGCTGATTCTTGCGACCTGCGATGAAGAAAGCTCGATGTCCGGTGCGCGTGCCTTGGCCGAAGCCGGGCGGCCACTAGGTCGTGCGGCGGTGATTGGCGAGCCGACAGGGCTGAAACCGATCCGTCTGCACAAAGGCGTGATGATGGAGCGCATCGACATCCTCGGTCAGAGCGGTCACTCCTCGGACCCGAGCCTGGGCCATAGCGCCCTTGAAGCCATGCACGATGCCATCGGCGAACTGCGCGGCTTGCGTCTGGCGTGGCAGCGGGAATTTCGTAATCCGCAGTTCAGTGTGCCGCAGCCGACGATGAATTTCGGCTGCATTCACGGTGGCGATAACCCCAACCGCATCTGCGGCCAGTGCTCGCTGGAATTTGACTTGCGTCCGCTGCCAGGCATGGACCCCAGTGCCCTGCGCGCGGCGATTTTGCAGAAGCTCAACCCTATTGCCGCACGGCACCAGGTGAAGATCGATTACGCGCCATTGTTCCCCGAAGTGCCGCCATTCGAGCAGGCCGAGGACTCGGAATTGGTGAGGGTCGCCGAAAAGCTCACCGGCCATCGCGCCGAAGCAGTGGCGTTCGGCACAGAAGCGCCTTATCTTCAGCGCCTTGGCTGTGAAACACTGGTCTTGGGCCCCGGCGATATCGCCTGCGCCCACCAACCGGGGGAATACCTCGAAATGTCACGTTTGCAGCCTACCGTGCATCTATTACGTCAACTGATCGAACATTACTGCCTGACGCCGGCGTCGCTCGTATAAATTGCCAGTGTCACTACCCGTACTTATGAGGAGAGCGCGCGTGTCGCCAAGCCTGTTCCGACGATAACCATCAGCCCGCTGTGCGTTTACTGCGTTACTCTTTTTTCGGCTGCTATTTATTACAGGCCCAGGTTCATGCCCGAATACGTCAATTGGCTTCGTCACGCTTCGCCTTACATCAACGCCCACCGCGATTGCACCTTCGTCGTCATGCTGCCCGGCGACGGTGTGGAGCACCCGAACTTCGGCAATATCGTCCACGACCTGGTGCTGCTGCACAGCCTGGGCGTGCGACTGGTGCTGGTTCACGGTTCGCGTCCGCAAATTGAAACCCGCCTCGCTGCTCGCGGCCTGACCCCGCACTACCACCACGGCATGCGCATCACCGATGCGGCGACGCTGGAGTGCGTGATCGATGCGGTCGGCCAACTGCGCATCGCCATCGAAGCGCGGTTGTCCATGGACATGGCCTCGTCGCCGATGCAGGGCTCGCGCCTGCGGGTGGCCAGCGGCAATCTGGTCACTGCGCGGCCGATCGGCGTGCTCGAAGGTGTCGATTATCACCACACCGGCGAAGTGCGCCGGGTCGACCGCAAGGGCATCAATCGCCTGCTGGACGAACGCTCCATCGTGCTGTTGTCGCCGTTGGGTTACTCGCCGACCGGCGAAATCTTCAACCTCGCCTGCGAAGACGTCGCGACCCGCGCGGCCATCGACCTGGGCGCAGACAAGTTGCTGCTGTTCGGCGCCGAGCTCGGTCTGCTGGATGAACAGGGTCGTCTGGTTCGCGAGTTGCGTCCGCAACAAGTGCCGGCACACCTGCAACGCCTGGGCAGCAACTATCAGGCCGAGCTGCTGGATGCGGCCGCTGAGGCATGTCGGGGCGGTGTGGCGCGCAGTCATATCGTCAGCTACGCCGAAGACGGCGCGCTGCTGACCGAACTGTTCACCCGTGACGGTGGCGGTACGCTGGTGGCCCAGGAGCAATTCGAGGTGGTGCGCGAGGCGGCCATCGAGGACGTCGGCGGTTTGCTGGACTTGATCAGCCCGCTGGAAGAGCAGGGCATTCTGGTACGCCGTTCCCGCGAGGTGCTGGAGCGTGAGATCGAGCAGTTCAGTGTGGTCGAGCGTGAAGGCATGATTATCGCCTGCGCGGCGCTGTATCAGATTGCCGATTCGGATGCGGGGGAGCTGGCGTGCCTGGCGGTGAACCCGGAGTACCGTCATGGCGGTCGCGGTGATGAATTGCTGGAGCGCATCGAAACCCGCGCCCGGGCTCAGGGCCTGAAAACCCTGTTCGTGCTCACCACCCGGACCGCCCACTGGTTCCGTGAGCGGGGTTTCGTGCCGAGCAGCGTCGATCGCCTGCCGTCGGCGCGGGCGTCGCTTTACAACTATCAGCGTAATTCGAAGATCTTCGAAAAAGCCCTCTGACTGAGTGGCTGTGATCGTTCCCACGCTCCGCGTGGGAATGCAACCCGGGACGCTCCGCGTTCCATCGAGAGCCGAACGCAGAGCGTCCGAAGAGGCATTCCCACGCAGAGCGTGGGAACGATCATCACTCAGTGACGTATTTGGCGCTGACATACGGCGAATAATCCGGCAGCACCGTTTCTACCTTCCCTTGCTCCCGCAAGAACTTCGCCATCTCTCCAATCGTCTTCGTCGTGCCGCCAACGCACCGCGGTCTGCTGCGCGGCGCTGACCACTTACGAACCGCGATTGAAACGACGCCAATCGACTTTATGGCCTATGGTTTCTCGAATCGCCGTCGGCTCGAAGGCCTGCGGTGGGGGGGGCGCCGGTTTGATAGCCGAACGCGAGCGTCGTCGCCTGAGTGGAAAGAGAAAATATTAGCGATACACAAACTGTAACAAATTGACTAGATAGTGCGCGTTTAGCCATGATGGCGTCGCCTTTTCGATAGGGATTGACGCGTACGGGATGTGCCAAAGCCAATGGGAATAAAAAAAGGCTGGTAAATACCCTTTAGGAATTAGCTTTTGGGCCAATGCCGTTATATCCGGTTCGATGAGCCGCCGGCAGGGACTCAATATTCGACGTTAGACCTTGGTCGTAGACACACATGGTTACGATTGACTTGGTAGTCACGGTCTGGCGCTAATCGCGCATCTGTGGATCCAGGGCTCTCGACCCAAGACCAAAGAACACAAAAATTAGAAAACGAGAGGAGCGAAACATGAATAAGTCCACCTTAGCCCTGGCTGTGGCCGTGGGGGTTTTGGCGCAGCAGGCAGGCGCAGCGGGTTTCCTGGAAGATAGCAAGGCTTCCGTCAGTTCTCGCACGATGTATTACGACGCTGACGTACGTGAAGGAGCGAGCACTCCTGCTAACAGACAGCGAGAAGCCGCTGAGGGTCTCAAGTTCGATTACCTGTCCGGGTTCACCCAGGGTACCGTTGGTTTCGGTATCGACGCCCAGGCACTGGTCGGCATCCATCTGGATGGCGGCAGGGGACATCACCCGCTCGGTAACAGCAACTCCTTCTTCCCGAGCGACGGCGACAGGTCCGCCGACGAGTGGAGTCGTCTGGATGGCAACGTCAAGGCGCGCTTCTCGAAGACCGAGGCCCACTTGGGTGGCGCTTTGGCACCTAACTTGCCGATCCTGATCGCGAACGACAGCCGTGTGCTGCCGCAGACCTTTGACGGTGGCACCATCACCTCGAAGGAAATTGACAATGTGACCTTCAACTTGGGTCAACTGGAGCACGCGTCGGGTCGCGCCTCCTCCAACAGAACTGGCCTGGCAGTCGCTGGCGGTACTCATGACAGCAACCAGTTCCGTTACGCCGGTGCTGACTGGAAAGTCACCAAAGACCTCACGCTGCAGTACTACTACGCGAACCTGGAAGACTACTACAAGCAGAACTTCCTCGGCCTGGTGCACGTCTACCCGATCGCCCCGAACCAGTCGTTCAAGACTGATATTCGTTATTTCGACAGCAGCTCCGATGGCAAGAACGGCGACGTCGGCTACCGCTTCAACAACAACAATGGCTACGCCAAGAATCCAGGCGAGGTCGATAACAAGACCTGGAGCGCGACGTTCACCTACACCCTGGGTGGCAGCGCGTTCCTGCTTGGTCATCAGCGTGTCAGCGATGACGGCGGCTTTGTCTTCTTGAACCAGGGCAGCCTGATCGATAGCAAAGGTCGTCCAGAAGGTGCCGGTGGCGCCAGCTTCTACTCGTTCACCGACGCCACCGTGGGCAGCTTCATCCGTGCCGGTGAAAACACCACGTACGGTCAGTACTCCTATGACTTCGCCTCACTGGGCGTGCCAGGTTTGAAAGCTTCGATTGCTTACCTCGATGGCCGAGACATCAAGGCAACCAACGGCGTGGGTAAAGACCTGAATGAGCACGAGACCGACGCGCGTGTGGACTACGTGATTCAAACGGGCCCACTCAAAGGGTTTGGCACGACTCTGCGTCACGGTACTTACAGCGGTAATACCAGCACCGCTGACCAAGACCAGACCCGTCTGATCTTCAACTACACCTACAGCTTCCTGTAATAGCCCTCAAAAAAAAGCCTCGCCTGTTGGCGAGGTTTTTTTTGGTGTGTTTTTTTATATTCCAAAAAAATAGCTTAAGTTGATTATTTATTCTTTTTTGTTTTTTACCCAAGTCTATAAAATGAATCCATCAGGTACTCATTGGCAGCGACACGAGTATCGGATTCAGCATTCCCCGATTTTGAAGATCAAGGAATTGGTTCATGAGCCGATACCTTGTGTCCCGGCATGGATATATATGCCTAAATGGCATTAAAAAATACCGCAATAAATCTTTTGGTTTGTCATGTCGGCAAAAACAAGGGGGCTGACCACCCGGCGCTCATTGCGCATCTTTGGATCCGGGCACTCGACCAGGACCAGGAACCCAGAATTAGAAATGAGAGGAGCGAAACAATGAACAAGTCCACCTTGGCCCTGGCTGTGGCCGTAGGGGTTTTGGCGCAGCAGGCAGGCGCCGCCGGTTTCATCGAAGACAGCAAGGCTACATTGGGGCTGCGTAACTTCTACATCAACACCGATAACCGCGATTCCGACGCGGGTACCGCCAAGGTCAAGGCCAACGGCGTTCAAAGCAAGAACGAAGAATGGGGCCAAGGTTTCGATCTGCGCTTCACTTCCGGCTACACCCAAGGCACTGTCGGCTTCGGTATCGATGCCATCGGCCTGTTGGGCGTGCGTCTGGACACCGGTGGCGGTACTAACGGCGCCACTTCGACTTCTTACGGCGGCACTGTTTTCCCAAGTGAGTCCAACGGCAAAGCGGTTGATAACTTCTCCAGCCTGGGCCTGACTGCCAAAGCCAAGATTTCCCAGACCGAATTGAAGTTGGGTACCCTGCAGCCAAAACTGCCGGTGATCGTGACCAACGACGGTCGTCTGCTGCCGCAAACCTTCCAGGGCGGTCAGATCACCTCGAACGAAATCAAAGACCTGACACTGGTTGGCGGTCAGATCGAGCACGCCAAGGGGCGTAACTCCAGCAACAACGAAGAGTTGTCGATCGCTGGTGCCAACGCTCACACTGCTGCCGGTCGTGACAGCAACAAGTTCATCTATGGCGGTGGCGACTACAAAATCACCAAGGACCTGACCGCCCAGTACTACTACGGCAACCTGGAAGATTTCTACAAGCAGCACTTCCTGGGTCTGGTTCACAACTGGTCGATTGGTCCAGGTGTGCTGAAGTCTGACTTCCGTTACTTCAACAGCCGTAACGATGGCGCCAACGGCCATGACTCTGCCTATTTCACTACAGGTGACTACGGAACCGGCATTACCAAAGGTAAAGTCGACAATAACCTGTATAGCGGTCTTTTCCTGTACTCGGTTGCCGGTCACACCTTCGGCGGCGGTTACCAGGTCAGCAATGGTAATAGCGACTTCCCTTGGCTGAACCAGGGTGATGGCTCGTCGGCTTACCTGACTACCGACAGCCAGATCGCCAAGTTTGCCCGTGCTGGCGAACGTACCTGGCAAGCTCGCTACGCGTTCGATTTTGCCAAAGTCGGCGTCCCAGGCCTGACTGCGGGCATGGTTTATCTGCGTGGCGATAACATCGACACAACCGGTAAAGTGGGGGCAGCTCAGACTAGCGTCAACGCTACTGGCCGTTCCGAGTGGGAACGCGACCTGACCCTGGCGTACGTAGTACAAGAAGGTCCGTTGAAAAACCTGGGCCTCACCTGGAAAAACGCCATGTGGCGCAACGACATCCCAGGTCAGCGCGACCAGGACGAAAACCGTCTGATCGTCAGCTACTCGATCCCGCTGTTGTAATAGCGCTCGCATAACCGACGAAAAAAAGCCCCGCCCGGCATCACGCCGGGCGGGGCTTTTGCGTTTTCAAGGCGGGCTCACCCCCGTAAACCCTCCTTGAAGTTCCCTTTTTGCAACAACTCAAGGCCTTCTCGAACCTTGGGATCGATGTTCGTCCCGATGGCGGATCAGGTCCAGTGAACAGATCTTTAATATTTCTTTATGATCTAAATAAATTGATATTTATTCTTTTTAATTAAGTTGGAACGCAGGCACAGTTGAGCTCAACAAGCACTCACCAGGAGCAGCACCATGAGCCTCAGACTTGGCGATATCGCCCCCGATTTCGAACAGGATTCCAGCGCCGGCACCCTCCGTTTCCACGAATGGCTGGGCGATAGCTGGGGCGTGCTGTTTTCCCATCCGGCAGACTTTACGCCGGTGTGCACCACTGAGCTGGGCTTCACCGCCAGGCTCAAGGATGAATTCGCCCAGCGCGGCGTCAAAGCCATTGCCCTGTCCGTGGACCCGGTGGATTCGCATCACAAGTGGATCGAGGACATCAACGAAACCCAGAACGCCATCGTCAATTTCCCGATCCTCGCCGATGCGGACCGCAAAGTGTCCGACCTGTACGACCTGATCCATCCGAATGCCAACGACACCTTGACCGTGCGCTCGTTGTTCGTGATCGATCCGAACAAGAAGATCCGGCTGACCATCACTTACCCGGCGAGTACCGGCCGTAACTTCAATGAGATTCTGCGGGTAATCGATTCGCTGCAGCTCACCGACAACTACAAGGTGGCCACACCGGCCAATTGGCAGGACGGTGATGAGGTGGTGATCGTGCCGTCGCTCAAGGACGAAGATGAAATCCAGCGACGTTTTCCCAAGGGTTATCGCGCGGTGAAACCGTACCTGCGCCTGACGCCGCAGCCGAATCGTTAACGTCAAAAGATCGCTCCCACGCAGAGCGTGGGAACGATCATGTCTACCAAAGCAGGGGATTTTCAGGCCGTTTCGACGGCCTGTTTTTTTGTCCGGAAAAAGACAAACAGCATATTCACTTAAGATATAACCAAATGAATAAATATGATTTATGGATATATAAATCACCTGTTAAGGTCATTCCATCGACGCGAGATCGCAAGCTGCGAATCGCCAACACCGCTCAAGGAATTGTCTGAATGCTGGTCGTCTCACTCGGTGGCAGCCCCAGCCCACGCTCCCGTTCCGGGGTGTTGCTGGAGCGCTCCAAACGCTGGTTGCAAGAGCAAGGTGTGGAAGTGGTGAGTTACCAGGTACGGGACTTCCCGGCTGAAGATTTACTGCATGCCCGCTTTGACAGCCCGAAGGTGATCGATCTGTTGCAACAGATTGATAACGCCGACGGCCTGCTCATCGCCACACCGGTTTACAAAGCGTCGTTCTCCGGCGCGTTGAAAACCGTACTGGATTTGCTGCCCGAACGCGCCCTGGCCCACAAAGTGGTTCTGCCCATGGCGACCGGCGGCAGCATCGCCCACATGTTGGCGGTGGATTACGCGCTCAAGCCAGTGCTGTCGGCGTTGAAGGCCCAGGAAATGCTCCACGGGATTTTCGCCGTAGACAGTCAGATCGCTTATGGCGAAGGCAGCGCCCAGGCGCAGTTGGCTCCCGAGCTTGCACAACGACTGAATGAATCGCTGGAGCTGTTCTACAGCGCCATGGCTCGCCGGCCCAAGCCGCTCGATCCAAACCTGTTGAACGAACGTTTGTTGAGTGCTCGCTGGAGCATTTAAGCCAGCCCTCAAGCAACATCTGAATTTGAAGTACTCACCTTACTGGCCCGCTAACGGGCAAGCAGGTGCAGCCAAAACCCAACTGCAAAAAGGAGAGCGCCATGCGCCCTGTCATTTTGCGTCGTGGTCTGGTCGCTCTGTTTGCTGCGGCTGTGTCCTTCGGCGTCATTACTCAAGCCCAAGCCGAGACTTTGCGAATCGGCTATCAGAAATACGGCACCCTGGTGCTGCTCAAAGCCAAAGGCACTCTGGAAAAACGCCTCGCCGCCCAAGGTGTGGACGTGCAATGGACGGAGTTCCCCGGCGGCCCGCAACTGCTTGAAGGCCTGAACGTCGGCTCCATCGACTTCGGCGTCACCGGCGAAACGCCTCCGGTTTTCGCTCAGGCCGCGGGCGCCGATCTGCTCTACGTCGCTTATGAACCGCCAGCGCCCCACAGCGAAGCGATCCTGGTGCCGAAGGGCTCGCCGATCAAATCGGTGCAGGAACTCAAGGGCAAGAAAGTCGTGCTCAACAAAGGCTCGAACGTGCACTACCTGCTGGTGCGTGCGCTGGAAGACGCCGGCCTCAAATACACCGATATCCAGACCGTGTTCCTGCCGCCCGCCGATGCCCGCGCCGCATTCGAGCGCGGCAGTGTCGATGCCTGGGTGATCTGGGACCCGTACCAGGCTGCCGCCGAACAGCAATTGCAAGCGCGCACCTTGCGCGATGGCAAAGGCATCGTCGACAACCACCAGTTCTACCTGGCGACCAAGCCTTACGCGCAAAAAAATCCTGACGTGATCAAGGCCCTGGTGGAAGAAGTGCGCGCGGTCGGTGAATGGTCCCGGGCCAATCCCGAGGACGTCACCCGACAGGTTTCGCCACTGCTCGGCCTGCCGGCGGACATCACCCTGACTTCGGTGAAACGCCAGGGTTACGGCGCGCTGTTCCTGACCCCTGAGGTGGTCGCCGCCCAACAGAAAATCGCCGACAGCTTCTACCAGCTCAAGCTGATTCCCAAGCCCTTGAGTATCAAGGACGTGATCTGGACGCCACCGGCAGCCGTCGCCAAAGCGCCGTAATCCGATTCCCCAAGGAGACCACTCCATGAGCCTCAATATCTTCTGGTTCCTGCCTACCCACGGCGACGGCCATTACCTTGGTACCGCCGAAGGCGCTCGCGCCGTCGACCACGGTTACTTGCAACAAGTCGCGCAAGCGGCGGATCGTCTGGGTTTCGGCGGGGTGCTGATTCCCACCGGTCGCTCCTGCGAAGATTCGTGGCTGGTGGCTGCCTCGCTGATCCCGGTGACCCAGCGTTTGAAATTCCTCGTCGCCCTGCGCCCCGGGATCATTTCCCCGACGGTGGCGGCGCGTCAGGCCGCGACCCTGGATCGTCTGTCCGGCGGCCGTGCGCTGTTCAACCTGGTCACCGGTGGCGATCCGGAAGAACTGGCCGGCGACGGTCTGTTCCTCAGTCACGAAGAGCGCTATCAGGCCTCGGTGGAATTCACCCGCATCTGGCGCCGGGTACTGGAAGGCGAAACCGTCGATTACGACGGTCAGCACATCAGCGTGAAGGGCGCCAAGTTGCTCTATCCGCCGATCCAGCAACCGCGTCCGCCGCTGTATTTCGGCGGCTCTTCGGAAGCGGCGCAGGATCTGGCGGCAGAGCAGGTCGAAATGGTCCTGACCTGGGGCGAGCCACCGGCCGCCGTTGCCGAGAAAATCGCACAGGTTCGCGCCAAAGCCGCGAAGCTCGGGCGCACCGTGCGCTTCGGTATTCGCCTGCATGTGATCGTTCGCGAAACCAACGCCGAGGCGTGGCAAGCGGCGGATCGACTGATCTCTCATCTGGATGATGACACCATTGCCCGCGCCCAGGCTTCTCTGGCGCGTTTCGATTCGGTCGGCCAGCAACGCATGGCCGCTTTGCATGGCGGCAGTCGCGACAACCTGGAAGTCAGTCCCAACCTCTGGGCCGGTGTCGGTCTGGTGCGCGGCGGGGCCGGTACGGCGCTGGTCGGCGATGGTCCGACCGTGGCCGCTCGGGTGAAGGAATACGCCGATCTGGGCATCGATACGTTCATCTTCTCCGGTTATCCACACCTGGAAGAATCCTATCGGGTGGCCGAGTTGCTGTTCCCGCACCTGGACATCGAGCGCCCGGAACTGCCGAAAAGCGCCGGTTACGTCAGCCCGTTCGGCGAGATGGTGGCCAACGACATTCTTCCCAAAGCCGCGTCCCAGAGCTGAGGCGTGGCCATGAAGAAAACTATCCACAGCCTCGCACCCTGGGTGTTGCCGATTCTGTTGCTGGCGGTATGGCAGTTGTCGGTGTCGGCGGGCTGGTTGTCGACGCGGATTCTGCCGGCGCCCATCGCGGTGATCGAAGCGGGTGTGAGCCTGTTCCGCAGCGGTGAAATCTGGACTCACCTGGCGATCAGCGGCTGGCGCGCGGCGCTCGGGTTCGCCATTGGTGGCGGCATTGGCCTGGCGCTGGGCTTTATCACCGGCCTGTCGAAGTGGGGCGAGCGCCTGCTCGACAGTTCGGTGCAGATGATCCGCAACGTTCCGCACCTGGCGCTGATTCCGCTGGTGATCCTGTGGTTCGGCATCGATGAGTCGGCGAAGATTTTCCTGGTGGCGTTGGGCACGTTGTTCCCGATCTACCTCAACACTTATCACGGCATCCGCAACGTCGATCCGGCGCTGGTGGAAATGTCCCGCAGTTATGGCCTGTCCGGTTTCAGCCTGTTCCGTCAGGTGATCCTGCCGGGTGCGCTGCCTTCGATTCTGGTCGGTGTGCGTTTTGCCCTGGGCTTCATGTGGCTGACCCTGATCGTCGCCGAAACCATCTCCGCCAACGCCGGCATCGGTTACCTGGCAATGAATGCCCGGGAGTTCTTGCAGACCGACGTAGTGGTGCTGGCGATTCTGTTGTATGCCGTGCTCGGCAAACTCGCTGATCTCGCGGCCCGTGGACTTGAACGCGTGTGGCTGCGCTGGCATCCGGCCTATCAGGTTGCCAAGGGAGGTGCCGCATGACGGCTCAACAACCTCCACGCCTGCTGCGCGGAATCCCGCTGGCAGTGCGCAAGCTGCAAAAGACCTTCGGTTCGCGGCAAGTGCTGCGTGAAATCGACCTGCACATTCCTGCCGGGCAGTTTGTGGCGGTGGTCGGGCGCAGCGGTTGCGGCAAAAGCACCTTGCTGCGCTTGCTCGCCGGTCTCGACAAACCTACGGCTGGCGAGTTGTTTGCTGGCTCCGCGCCGCTGAGTGCCGCCCGGGAAGACACCCGGCTGATGTTCCAGGAAGCGCGGTTGCTGCCGTGGAAAAAGGTCATCGACAACGTCGGTCTCGGGCTCAAGGGCAACTGGCGGCCGCAAGCACTGGAAGCGTTGGAGTCGGTCGGCCTGGCGGACCGCGCCCACGAATGGCCGGCGGCACTGTCCGGTGGCCAGAAGCAACGCGTGGCCCTGGCCCGCGCGCTGATCCATCAACCGCGCCTGCTGTTGCTCGACGAACCGCTGGGGGCACTGGATGCCCTGACCCGTATTGAAATGCAGCAACTGATTGAACGGCTCTGGCAGAAGCACGGTTTCACCGTGTTGCTGGTGACCCACGACGTCAGTGAGGCGGTGGCGATTGCCGATCGGGTGATTCTGATTGAAGAGGGCGAAGTCGGCCTCGACCTGGCAGTCGAATTGCCGCGCCCTCGGGTTCGCGGCTCCCATCGGCTGGCGGCGCTGGAAACCGAAGTGCTCAACCGCGTGCTGTCGGTACCCGGCCAACCGCCGGAACCGGAACCTGTTTCACCATTGCCCACGCAATTGCGCTGGGCTCAATAACGTTAAAACTCATCCAACGACAGGAATCAACATCATGACTATCAAAGCCATCAACGTTCGTAACCAGTTCAAAGGCTCGATCAAGGAAATCGTGCTCGGCGACGTCCTCTCGGAAATCGACGTGCAGACTGCCTCCGGCATCGTCACTTCGGTGATTACCACTCGTTCGGTGAAAGAGCTGGAACTGGTGGTCGGCAGCGAAGTGATCGCGTTTGTGAAATCCACCGAGGTGTCGATCGCCAAGTTGTAAGTGCGTGCGCCAACAACAACCCCGGAGGGTGTGAGCCCTTCGGGGTTTTTTATGCGCGCAGTTGTAGTGGTGGTGTATTCGAAGGCTGCGATCTTTTAAAGCGCTACGCGCTTGGGCAGGTACGGCGGCAAATACAGCCCGAGGTAGGCATCAAACACCCGCATCCCTTCTTCAGCCATGCGCGGTGTGATCTGCCCATGTTGCTGCACCGAGCGCGCATACACTCGATCTCCCAGCTCCATGGCCAGGGCAAACACATCGACATCTGTCGGCAGCTTTGGCAGCTCGAAGTGATGGTCGAACAGTTTGTGCATCAGGTCGCCGAGTTCGATGTCGTGCTGGCGGTCAGCCTGGGTGACTTCGGTCAGGCCGTGCTGGGCGAGGATGAGTTGGCGGGCAGCGGCGTCTTCGTCGTAGATGTCGAGCATGCGTTGCTCCACCAGTCGCGACAGATCGCGCCAGCCGTTGAGGGCGTGGTGGTCGATGGGCGCTTGCAGGCAAGCACGGAACGCGGCGTGGACGTCGGCGGTCAGGGCTTCGAGCAGGGCCGGGACGCTGGCGAAAAAGTGGTAGACGGAGGAGGGCGGGATCTCTGCGCGTTCAGCGACGCTGTAGATCGACAGACTGGCCACGCCCTCGGCGGCCAGCAGCGTGCGGGCGGCATCGAGTATCGAATCGATCCGGGCCTGGCTGCGTGCGCGGGGTTTGCGTGGGGTGGCGAGTCGGGTCATTGAAGTCTCCTGCAGGGCAGCGGGCATTGTACGAGCAGGTTTCTTTGTTGTCTGCCAGGACGCTTTCGCGGGCAAGCCTCGCTCCTACAGGGGCGCCGATCGATATGGGCTTGTAGGAGCGAGGCTTGCCCGCGAACCGCCGCAGGCGGCCATAAAAAAACGCCGCAGGCGGTAAGGCCGGCGGCGTTGTTTTTACGGCAACCGTTTACACGGTATGCAGGTACCAGTTGTACTCGAGGTCGGAGATGGAGTGTTCGAACTCCTCCAGCTCGCTCTCTTTACAGGCGACGAAGATATCGATGTATTTCGGATCGATGTACTTGGCCATGACTTCGCTGTCGTCCAGCTCGCGCAGTGCATCGCGCAGGTTGTTCGGCAGGCTTTGCTCGTTCTGCTCGTAGCTGTTGCCTTCCACGGGCGCGCCCGGCTCGATCTTGTTGACCAGGCCGTGGTGCACGCCGGCCAGGACCGAGGCCATCAGCAGGTACGGGTTGGCATCGGCGCCAGCCACACGGTGTTCAATGCGCACGGCATCGGAGGAGCCGGTTGGTACGCGAATCGCCACGGTGCGGTTGTCCAGGCCCCAGCACGGCGAGTTCGGCACGTAGAACTGCGCGCCGAAACGACGGTAGGAGTTGACGTTCGGGCAGAGGAAAGCCATCTGCGCCGGCAGGGTCTCGAGCACACCGCCGATCGCGTGACGCAGTGCGGCGTTCTGCTCGGGATCCTCGCTGGCAAAAATGTTTTTGCCATCTTTATCAAGAATCGAGATGTGGACGTGCAGACCATTACCCGCCTGGCCTGGATAAGGCTTGGCCATGAAGGTGGTGTCCATCTCATGGTCGTAGGCGATGTTTTTGATCAGACGCTTGAGCAGCACCGCATAGTCGCAGGCCTTTATAGGGTCGGCCACGTGGTGCAGGTTCACTTCGAACTGCGCCGGGGCGCTTTCCTTGACGATCGCGTCGGCAGGGATGCCTTGCTCTTTCGCACCTTCCAGAATGTCCTGGAGGCAGTCGACATATTCATCCAGATCGTCGATCAGGTAGACCTGGGTCGAGTGCGGACGTTTGCCGGAGATCGGCGAGCGCGGCGGTTGCGGGCGACCGTTCACGTTTTCCTGGTCGATCAGGTAGAACTCCAGTTCGAACGCGGCGCAGATGGTCAGGCCCATCTCATCGAACTTGGTCACCACTTGACGCAGGACTTCGCGCGGGTCGGCGAAGAAAGGTTCACCTTCGAGTTCGTGCATGGTCATCAGCAGTTGCGCAGTCGGGCGCTTCTGCCAGGGCTCATTGCACAGGGTGTCGGGGATTGGATAGCAGATTCGGTCAGCATCGCCGATGTCCAGGCCCAGGCCGGTGCTTTCCACCGTCGAGCCATTGATATCCAGAGCAAATAGAGAGGCCGGCAGGTTGATGCCTTTCTCGTAAACCTTGTGGAGGCTGGTGCGTTCGATGCGCTTGCCGCGCACCACACCATTCATATCCGCAATCAGAAGGTCAACGTACAGAACCTCAGGATGTTCCTTAAGGAACGCGTTCGCTTCGTTAAGCTGAACGGCACGCGGGGGTACCGACATGATGCAACACCTTTGTTGTTAAAAATATCAATCATTGATCTTTTCAGATTCCAGTCAACCCGAACGGCATGCCGAAGTCAAGCGAGGCCTTTTTTGCCCTAAAAAAGCGCTCGAAAGGCTTTTTTGAGGCACTTTGGGGCGTATTTTTGTCTTCTGACGTCTTGGCGCCCGCGGGCTTGAGCGGGCCGTGTTGTATTTTTTACGGGGGTGTTGTGTAAAAAAATGAACAAGGCTAAGCTCGATTCAAACCCATAACAGCAATAATACCGGGGTGCTTCATGTCTCGCCTGCCGTTAATCGGCGTCACCGCCTGCTCAAAGCAGATCGGTCTGCATGCTTATCACATCAGTGGCGACAAATACGTACGCGCCGTGGCTTCAGCTGCCAAAGGCCTGCCGTTGATTCTTCCATCCCTGGCAGATCGACTGGCGCCGTCCGATATTCTGGACGCTCTGGACGGCATTCTTTTTACAGGCTCTCCTTCTAATATAGAACCGTTTCACTACAACGGCCCGGCCAGCGCGCCGGGTACTGCTCATGATTCTGCACGCGATGCCACCACTCTCCCGCTGATCCGCGCCGCTGTCGAGGCTGGCGTTCCCGTGCTCGGTATCTGCCGCGGCTTCCAGGAAATGAATGTGGCGTTCGGTGGCAGCCTGCATCAGAAGGTCCACGAGGCCGGTCCCTTCATGGACCACCGTGAAGACGACAGCCTGCCGCTCGAAGGGCAGTACGCCCCCAGTCACCCGGTGCACGTCCAGCCGGGCGGTGTACTTGCGGGGCTGGGCCTGGCGAGCGACATTCAAGTCAACTCGATTCATGGTCAGGGCGTCGAGCGGCTGGCGCCGGGCCTTCGTGTGGAAGCTGTGGCGCCCGATGGGCTGATCGAAGCGGTCTCTGTGATCGAAGGCAAGGCTTTTGCTTTAGGCGTGCAATGGCATCCCGAATGGCAGGTAAGCTTGAATCCTGACTACCTTGCGATTTTCCAGGCATTTGGCGATGCCTGCCGCAAGCGCGCATTACAACGCGACGCCGATGCGTCAAACAACGCCTGACTTATAAAAGTCAGGAAACTCAAGCCTAAGAGGCATTTATGAGTAACAACCTCGACCAGCTCACCGATTGGTTGAAAGACCACAAGATCACAGAAGTCGAATGCATGATTGGCGACCTGACCGGCATCACCCGGGGCAAGATCTCGCCGACCAATAAGTTCATCGCCGAAAAAGGCATGCGCCTGCCCGAAAGCGTTCTGTTACAGACCGTGACCGGCGACTATGTCGAAGACGACATCTATTACGAACTGCTCGACCCGGCCGACATCGACATGGTCTGCCGCCCCGACCAGAACGCCGTGTTCCTGGTGCCCTGGGCCATCGAACCCACCGCCATCGTGATCCACGACACCTACGACAAGCAGGGCAACCCGATCGAGCTGTCGCCGCGCAACGTGCTCAAGAAGGTACTGAAACTCTACGCCGACCACGGCTGGCAGCCGATCGTGGCGCCGGAAATGGAGTTCTACCTCACCAAGCGCAGCGATGACCCGGACTACCCGTTGCAACCGCCGATTGGCCGTTCCGGTCGTCCGGAAACCGGTCGCCAGTCGTTCTCCATTGAAGCGGCGAACGAATTCGACCCGTTGTTCGAAGACGTCTACGACTGGTGCGAATTGCAGGAGCTGGACCTCGACACGTTGATCCACGAGGACGGCACTGCGCAGATGGAAATCAACTTCCGTCACGGCGATGCCCTGTCCCTGGCCGACCAGATTCTGGTGTTCAAACGCACCATGCGAGAAGCCGCACTCAAGCACAACGTGGCGGCGACCTTCATGGCCAAGCCCATGACCGGCGAGCCGGGCAGTGCCATGCATTTGCACCAGAGCATCATCGACATCGAGACCGGCAAAAACGTCTTCTCCAATGAAGACGGGACCATGAGCCAGCTGTTCCTCCATCACATCGGCGGTTTGCAGAAATTCATCCCTGAGTTGCTGCCGCTGTTCGCGCCCAACGTCAATTCGTTCCGCCGCTTCCTGCCGGATACCTCGGCACCGGTGAACGTGGAGTGGGGCGAAGAGAACCGCACCGTGGGCCTGCGGGTTCCGGATGCCGGGCCGCAGAACCGTCGGGTGGAAAACCGTCTGCCGGGTGCCGACGCCAACCCTTACCTGGCCATCGCCGCCAGCCTGTTGTGCGGCCTGATCGGGATGCTCGAAGGGCATAACCCGAGTGCCCCGGTGGTGGGGCGTGGTTACGAGCGGCGCAATCTGCGCCTGCCGTTAACCATCGAAGACGCGCTGGATCGTATGGAAAACAGCAAGACCATCGAAAAGTATCTGGGCAAGAAATTCATCACAGGCTACGTCGCGGTCAAGCGGGCCGAGCATGAAAACTTCAAGCGCGTGATCAGTTCGTGGGAGCGGGAGTTCCTGCTCTTCGCCGTCTGATGCGCCGGGCGCGACAAGGGGCGTGATTGCCCTCTGACGTCGCGCCGTCACTGCAATCCAAGGAGAATTCGCATGACCAGCAACAACCCGCAAACCCGTGCATGGCAAACCCTGAGCAGCGATCACCACCTGGCCCCGTTCAGCGACTTCAAGCAGTTGAAAGAGAAAGGCCCGCGGATCATCACCAACGCCAAGGGCGTTTACCTCTGGGACAGCGAAGGCAACAAGATCCTCGACGGCATGGCCGGTCTGTGGTGCGTCGCGATCGGCTATGGTCGCGATGAACTGGCCGATGCCGCCGCCAAGCAAATGCGCGAACTGCCTTATTACAACCTGTTCTTCCAGACCGCTCACCCGCCGGTGCTGGAGCTGGCCAAGGTCATCGCTGAAATCGCGCCTGAAGGCATGAATCATGTGTTCTTCACCGGTTCCGGTTCTGAAGGCAACGACACCATGCTGCGGATGGTTCGCCACTACTGGGCGATCAAGGGCCAGCCGAAGAAGAAAGTCATCATCAGTCGCAAGAACGGCTATCACGGCTCCACCGTGGCCGGCGCGAGCCTGGGTGGCATGACGTACATGCACGAACAGGGCGATTTGCCGATCCCGGGCATCGTCCACATCGCCCAACCGTATTGGTTCGGTGAAGGCGGTGACATGACGCCACAAGAGTTTGGTATCTGGGCGGCCAATCAGCTGGAAGAGAAGATTCTGGAAATCGGCGTCGACAACGTCGGTGCCTTTATTGCCGAGCCGATCCAGGGCGCCGGCGGCGTGATCATTCCGCCAGACAGCTACTGGCCGCGCATCAAGGAAATCCTCGCCAAGTACGACATCCTGTTCGTGGCCGACGAGGTGATCTGCGGTTTCGGTCGTACCGGTGAGTGGTTCGGTACCGATTTCTACGACCTCAAGCCCCACATGATGACCATCGCCAAAGGTCTGACGTCCGGCTACATCCCGATGGGTGGCCTGATCGTGCATGACGATGTGGTCGAGGTGCTCAACGAAGGTGGTGATTTCAACCACGGTTTCACCTATTCCGGGCATCCGGTGGCCGCGGCGGTGGCGCTGGAAAACATCCGCATCCTGCGCGATGAGAAAATTGTCGAGCATGTGCGGGCAGAAACGGCACCTTATTTGCAAAAGCGTCTACGGGAACTGAACGATCACCCGTTGGTGGGGGAAGTGCGTGGGGTCGGTCTGTTGGGGGCTATCGAGCTGGTTCAGGACAAGGCCACTCGCAAACGTTACGAAGGCAAGGGTGTCGGCATGATCTGCCGACAGTTCTGCTTCGACAACGGCCTGATCATGCGCGCCGTTGGCGACACCATGATCATTGCTCCGCCACTGGTGATTACACCGGCTGAAATCGACGAGTTGGTGACCAAGGCGCGCAAGTGCCTGGACCTGACCCTGAGTGCGTTGCAGGGCTAAGTGCTAGGCTCTGAGCGAGGTGCAATGTCTGCACTTCGCTCAGTGCAAACAAAGGATGGGGCTTTCCTTGAAAGCCTGCCTTGGATCTTGCCAGACTAACGGTTGTTCGGATGCCCTGTAACAGGCTGCTGAGCACGTGGTTAAAAAGAAAAACTGGAGCATTACCCATGAAGGCATTAGGTATGAAGATAACTGGCAAGACCCTCCTCGCCATGTCCCTGATGGGCGTGATGGCGGGCGCCGTTCAGGCCGACGATAAAGTGCTGCACGTGTACAACTGGTCCGATTACATCGCACCGGACACCATCGCGAACTTCGAAAAAGAGTCCGGGATCAAGGTGGTGTACGACGTATTCGACAGCAACGAAACCCTGGAAGCCAAGTTGCTGGCAGGCAAGTCCGGTTACGACGTTGTCGTACCGTCGAACAACTTCCTCGCCAAGCAAATCAAGGCCGGTGTTTACCGGGAGCTGGACAAGTCCAAGCTGTCCAACTACGGCAACCTGAACAAATCACTGCTTAAAGCGGTTTCCGTCAGTGACCCGGACAACAAACATGCCTTCCCTTACATGTGGGGCTCGATCGGGATCGGTTACAACCCTGAGAAAGTCAAGGCAGCACTGGGCGTCGACACGATCGATTCCTGGGACACCCTGCTCAAGCCTGAAAACATTGCCAAGCTCAAGGGCTGCGGTGTGAGCTTCCTGGATTCGCCTACCGAAATGCTGCCGGTCGCCCTGCATTACCTGGGTCTGCCAACCGACAGCCAGAAGAAAGAAGACATCAAGAAAGCCGAGGAGCTGTTCCTCAAGATTCGTCCTTCGATCACCTACTTCCACTCCTCGAAGTACATCTCGGACCTGGCCAACGGCAACATCTGCGTAGCCGTCGGCTATTCGGGTGACGTCCAGCAAGCCAAGTCCCGTGCTGCCGAAGCCGGTGACAAGGTGAAAGTCAGCTACGCCATTCCAAAAGAAGGCGCTGGCAGCTTCTACGACATGGTCGCAATCCCCAAGGATGCGGAAAACGTCGAGGGGGCCTACAAGTTCATGAACTACCTGCTGCAACCGAAAGTAATGGCTGACATCACCAACGCTGTGCGTTTCCCTAACGGTAATGCTGAAGCCACCCAGTATGTGAGCAAGGACATCACTTCGGATCCGGGCATCTATCCGACTCCTGAAGTACAGGCCAAGCTGTATGCGATCGCTGATTTGCCAGCCGCAACCCAGCGCGAACTGACCCGCAGCTGGACCAAGATCAAATCCGGTAAATAAGTAATAAACCCTGTAGCAGCTGCCGAAGGCTGCGTTGAGGTCCGAAGGACCTCCGCTTTTCGACAGCACAACTGCTTCGCAGTTGAATGCAGCCTGCGGCCGCTGCTACAGGATCTTCATAAAGTTTGCTGGAACGGTTTTTCGAGGGTAAGTTGCGCGCCGGTTTTGTTGTCAGGCAGCCATGGCTGTCATGTAGCGCGGGGCAACTTGGGCCCAACTAATTTTAGAGGACCTCCACTTGCCTGTTTTTTCTTTGTTGCGCAATGCCCTGCTGGTCGGCGCCGGGCTGACGCTTGCCGTCAGTGCCCAGGCCACCGGCACGGTGCATATTTATAACTGGTCGGACTACATTGGTGAGACCACCCTGGCCGACTTCCAGAAAGACGCCGGTATCAAGCCGATTTACGACGTATTCGATTCCAACGAAACCCTGGAAGGCAAATTGCTGGCCGGGCGTACCGGTTACGACGTGGTCGTGCCGTCCAACCATTTCCTTGGCAAGCAGATCAAGGCCGGCGCTTTCCAGAAGCTCGACAAGTCTAAGCTAGGCAACTATTCCAACCTCGACCCGGTGTTGCTCAAGCGCCTGGAGCAGAACGATCCGGGTAACCAATATGCCGTGCCGTATCTGTGGGGCACCAACGGCATCGGTTACAACGTCGACAAGATCAAGGCTGTGCTGGGGCTCGACAAGATCGATTCCTGGGATGTGGTGTTCGAGCCGCAGAACATCAAGAAGCTGCACAGTTGCGGCGTCGCGTTCCTCGACTCCGCCGATGAAATGATGCCCACGGTCCTCAACTACATGGGCCTGAACGCCAACAGCACCAACCCCGAAGACTACAAAAAGGCCGAGGCTAAATTGCTGGCGGTGCGGCCTTATGTGACGTACTTCCACTCATCCAAATACATCGCGGACCTGGCCAACGGCGATATCTGCGTTGCGATCGGTTTTTCCGGCGACATGTTCCAGGCCAAGGCCCGCGCGGCTGAAGCCGGTAAAGGCATGAACATCGCCTACTCGATTCCAAAAGAGGGCGGCGCGCTCTGGTTCGATATGCTGGCGATCCCCAAGGATGCGGCCAACGTCAAGGAAGCCCACGCCTTCATCAACTATTTGCTCAAACCTGAGGTAATCGCCAAGGTCAGCGATGCCGTGGGCTACGCCAACCCAAACCCTGGGTCGGACAAACTGATGGAACAATCCATACGCACTGACGCGTCGGTTTATCCGCCGCAAGCGGTCCTCGACAAGATGTACGTGTCCATCGAGTTACCGCCGAACATTCAACGTTTGATGACGCGCAGCTGGACCAAGGTCAAGTCGGGCAAATAGCGTCAAACTATCCAGGTTCGCCACATTGAGCGAACTGCAAATTCTGTTGGGAGTTTCGTAAATGGCAGTTGCCTCCGGCGCCTATAAGAAAGCCCTCGAGGGCGACCAATCACCTAAACAGGTGTTGGTCAAAATCGACCGGGTCACCAAAAAGTTCGACGAGACGATTGCCGTGGACGACGTGTCCCTGGAAATCAAGAAAGGCGAAATCTTCGCCTTGCTCGGCGGCTCGGGTTCGGGCAAATCCACCTTGCTGCGGATGCTGGCAGGTTTTGAACGGCCCACGGAGGGGCGCATTTTCCTTGATGGCGTAGACATCACTGACATGCCGCCGTACGAGCGGCCGATCAACATGATGTTCCAGTCCTACGCCTTGTTCCCGCACATGACCGTGGCGCAGAACATCGCTTTCGGCCTCAAGCAGGACAAGATCCCGACGGCCGAGGTCGATGCCCGCGTGGCCGAGATGCTCAAGCTGGTGCAGATGAGCGAGTACGCCAAGCGCAAACCGCATCAGCTGTCCGGTGGTCAGCGTCAGCGCGTGGCCCTGGCGCGTTCGTTGGCCAAGCGGCCGAAGCTGTTGTTGCTCGACGAACCGATGGGCGCGCTGGACAAGAAGCTGCGTTCGCAAATGCAGCTGGAACTGGTCGAGATCATCGAGCGCGTCGGCGTAACCTGCGTCATGGTGACCCACGACCAGGAAGAGGCCATGACCATGGCCGAGCGCATCGCGATCATGCACCTGGGCTGGATCGCCCAGATCGGCAGCCCGATCGACATCTACGAAACCCCGACCAGCCGCCTGGTCTGCGAATTCATCGGCAACGTCAACATCTTCGAAGGTGAAGTGGTGGACGATGCCGAGGGCCATGCACTGATCACCTGCAAGGATCTGGACCGCAACATTTACGTGGGTCACGGCATCAGCACCTCGGTGCAGGACAAGTCCGTTACCTATGCGATCCGTCCGGAAAAACTGCTGGTGACGGCCGAAATGCCGACCTGCGAACACAACTGGTCCAGCGGCAAGGTGCACGACATCGCCTACCTCGGCGGCCATTCGGTGTTCTACGTCGAACTGCCGAGCGGCAAGCTGGTGCAGTCCTTCGTCGCCAACGCCGAGCGCCGTGGCCAGCGCCCGACCTGGGGTGACCAGGTTTACGTGTGGTGGGAAGACGACAGCGGCGTGGTACTTCGCTCATGAACATGCGCAAACTCAAACGCCGGCTCAATCGAATACTTCCCGGTGGCCGTCAGCTGGTCATCGGGGTTCCGTTCATCTGGCTGTTCATGTTCTTCATGCTGCCGTTCTTCATCGTCCTGAAGATCAGCTTC
The DNA here is from genome assembly GCF_001655615.1 of Pseudomonas sp. GR 6-02. Classification (GTDB taxonomy): domain Bacteria; phylum Pseudomonadota; class Gammaproteobacteria; order Pseudomonadales; family Pseudomonadaceae; genus Aquipseudomonas. The sequence goes on along the minus strand of NZ_CP011567.1, from coordinate 6,116,804 downwards.
GCTGAAGCCGACGTGGCCATTCCGCCGTACACCGAGATCTACACCTTCGTTGACCAGAAACTGCAGGTGCTGCTCAACCTGGCCAACTACGCGATGCTGGGCGATGACGAGTTGTACATCGCCGCTTACCTAGGCTCGCTGAAGATGGCGCTGTTCAGCACCATCCTCTGCCTGCTGATCGGCTACCCGATGGCCTATGGCATTGCCACCGCCCGCAAAGAGCTGCAAACGGTGCTGGTGCTGCTGATCATGATGCCGACCTGGACCGCGATCCTGATCCGCGTGTATGCGTGGATGGGCATCCTCAGCAACAACGGGCTGCTCAATGGTTTTCTGATGAGCATGGGCTGGATCGACGAGCCGTTGCAGATCCTCAATACCAACCTGGCGGTTTATATCGGGGTTGTTTACTCCTATCTGCCGTTCATGATCCTGCCGCTCTACGCCAACCTGGTGAAACACGATCACAGCCTGCTGGAAGCCGCATCGGACCTCGGTTCGAGCAACTTCAACAGCTTCTGGAAGATCACCGTGCCGCTGTCGAAAAACGGCATTATCGCCGGCTGCATGCTGGTGTTCATCCCGGTGGTGGGGGAGTTCGTGATCCCGGAACTGCTCGGTGGTCCGGAAACCCTGATGATCGGTAAAGTGCTCTGGCAAGAGTTCTTCAACAACCGCGACTGGCCGGTGGCGTCTGCCCTGGCGGTGGTGATGCTGGCAATCCTGATTGTGCCGATCATCCTGTTCAACCGCAGTCAGGCCAAGGAAATGGAGGGTAAAGAATGAAGCGCTTCCGTTTCTCGAACCTGATGCTGGTGCTGGGTCTGCTGTTCATCTACGCACCGATGCTGATCCTGGTGATCTACTCGTTCAACGCCTCGAAACTGGTAACGGTGTGGGGCGGCTGGTCGGTGAAGTGGTACGTCGGCCTGCTCGACAACACGCAACTGATGGGCTCAGTGGTGCGCTCGCTGGAAATCGCTTGCTACACGGCGATAGCGGCGGTGGCATTGGGGACGCTGGCGGCGTTCGTGCTGACCCGCATCACCCGCTTCAAGGGCCGCACACTGTTTGGCGGCCTGGTGACGGCGCCGCTGGTGATGCCGGAAGTGATCACCGGTCTGTCGCTGTTGCTGCTGTTCGTGGCCATGGCGCAGATGATCGGCTGGCCGCAGGAGCGCGGCATCGTCACCATCTGGATCGCTCACACCACATTCTGTGCAGCCTATGTGGCGGTGGTGGTGTCGGCGCGCTTGCGTGAATTGGATTTGTCCATCGAAGAAGCGGCCATGGACCTCGGTGCGCGGCCATGGAAAGTGTTCTTCCTGATCACCATCCCGATGATCGCGCCGTCACTGGCGGCCGGCGGCATGATGTCGTTTGCCTTGTCGCTGGATGATTTGGTGTTGGCGAGCTTTGTGTCCGGGCCAGGCTCCACGACCCTGCCGATGGAAGTGTTCTCGGCGGTGCGCCTGGGCGTGAAGCCTGAGATCAACGCCGTGGCCAGCCTGATTCTGCTGGCGGTGTCGCTGGTGACCTTCCTGGTCTGGTTCTTCAGCCGTCGCGCCGAAGAAAGCCGCAAACGTGCGATCCAGCAAGCCATCGAGGAAGCCGCTGCCGACTCCTGGAAACAACCGGACGTACGTCGGGCGCAGGCACCGGAAGCGGCTTAAAACTGCTGCCGATCAAAAGATCGCAACCTGCGGCAGCTCCTACAGTGGAATGTGAATCCCGTAAGAGTTGCCGCAGGCTGCGATTTTTTGACTTTATGGCCCAGAGTTTTGTGGCGAAGGCGTCAGCCCGGCCAGAAAAAATCTACCGCGCCGGCAACAGCTTCAAGGTGCTGCGGGTATTGGCCATCACTTCTTCCTCATTGAAATTCGCCTGGTAATAAACCCCTTCGATATACGCCTCGGCCTGGTCGGCATAATGGCTGTCGAACGGCACGCCGCTCTGGCCCACCGGGTTGATGGTCAGGCTGTGGGCCGGGTCGGCGAAGTCGATCAGCCGCCGGGTCGACGGGCCGTAGGTCACGGGCCACGGCGCCGGGCCGATCTTGGCCGAGAGGTTGTTCGGTACTTCGTGGGTGCCGGGGGCCGCGAATGGGCCAACGTTGAAAATCTGGTCCAGGGGCTTTTGCATCCCCAGCGGATGGCCGTGGGTCAGGGTGTGCGCCTTGCCCCACTGCCATTGCGCGGAATCGGCGCCAAGGGTGGCTTTGAGATGAGCCATGCTCGCTTGCCAGGCCACCTTGACCGTATCGGCGCGGGTTTCCTTGCCAGGGGTGTTGCGGTTGTCCCACCACGGCGAGTCGGCGGAGGCCGCCAGGCGCGGCAGCGCGGCATCGATCACCCGGGTCGGGAGCAGCGTTTCGAAGAAGTCATTGCCCAGTTCATCGCGCAGCGCCGCGTCGGCGAGGTTGAACAGGAACTGGTTGAACAGGGTGGCGCTGATGGAGTCCAGCGGGTAATCGCCGCTCCACTGCGCCAGTTGCTCCACCAGTTTGAGTTCGGCCGGGTCGCTCACCACTTCACGCAGTACCGGCAGCAAAGGCGCCAGCAAGCGCGGCCCGTAGGCGGTGGTCGTACCCAGTTGCAGCTTCTGGTTGGCCGCGTTGTCCCACTTCACGTTCTTGTCGCTGAGCTGGCGATTGAGCTGCTGCCCGCGATCGGCGAGGTTGTAGTAGCCGGGAATTTCCATGCCGGTCGGCGACACCGGTTGGAAGTTGGCCGAGACGATGTAGCCCCGCGCCGGGTTCTCTTCCTGCGGGTTGGCACTGAACGGGTAAAAACCTTCCTTGTCCGCCTGAGGGGTGCTGCCGTCGAGGATGAAACCGGGCTTCACCCCGGCCGGACGCTTGGGCAGCAACGCCGAGGCCCACCAGCCGATGTCGCCCTTGGCGTTGGCGTAGACGATGTTCAACCCTGGAGCCTGAACCTTGGCGGCCGCGGCGCGGGCCTTGGCCAGGGTGTCGGCGCGATTGAGCTGGTAGAAGCCGTCAAGGATCGGATTCGGGGTTTCGAGGAACGCCCACCACATGGCAACCGGCGTCTTGCCGGCGGCAGTGCCAAGCGCATCGTTGACGATCGGGCCATGGGGCGACTGGCGCAGCGTCAATGTGACCGGTGACTGGCCTTTCACTGCGATCTGTTGTTCGGTGGTGACCATGTCCACCCACTTGCCGCGATACCAGACCTGGTTCGGGTTGTCCGGGTTGACCTTCTCGGCGATCAGGTCCAGATCGTCGTTCTGGAACATCGTCAGGCTCCAGCCGAAGTCCAGGTTGTGGCCGAGAAATGCAAACGGCACCAGCGCCTGATGGTAGCCATACAGCTCGAAGCCTGGCGCCGACAGGTGCGCCTCGTACCACACTGACGGCACCGAGAAGCGTATGTGCGGGTCACCGGCCAGCAGCGGCTTGCCGCTTTTGCTGCGGTTGCCGGAAATCACCCAGGCGTTGCTGCCTTCGAATTGCGGCAGGCCGTGGTCGGCCAGAGCCTGCTCACTCAGACGGGCAAGGGCGTTCAGGTCTTTCCAGTCACTGGCGGCGAGGACCGGCGCGGGGCTGGGGCGCCTTTTGGCCAGCACGCCCTTGGGCTGCCAGTCGAGGTCGAAGATGTTCAGGTAATCGGCGCCCAGTTGGTCACGCACGTAAGTCAGCAAGGGTTCGGTGCGAAACGCCGCGGCAAAGCTGTAGGCCATGTAGCCGGCGATGCTGATGCTGTCTTCGGCGGTGAAAGGGCGCTTGGGGATTCCCAGCACGTCGAACTCTACTGGCGCGGCGTGGCTGTCCTGATATTGATTGATGCCGTCCAGATAGGCTTGCAGGGCCTTCCACGCCGGCGACTCACGATCCAGCGCGGCCACGTAACTGTCAGCACGTTCGCGGATGCGCAGGCTGCGAAACAGTTTGTCGGTGTCGAGCAGTTTCGGGCCGAGGACTTCGGCCAGCTCACCACGGGCCAGGCGCCGCACGGCTTCCATCTGGAATAGTCGGTCCTGGGCCTGCACGTAGCCGAGGGCGCGGTAGAGGTCGGTTTCATTTTCGGCGCGGATATGCGGCACGCCGCGCTCGTCGTAGCGCACGGTCACTGAGCCTTGCAGATGCTGCAACGTCACCTGGCCCTGGCGCGTCGGTTGTTTGCTGTACACATACCAGCCGCCCCCGGCGGCGAGCGCGACGATCAGCAAGGCAAGTACGGTCAGGACGCGTTTCATGGTGGCTCCTTGTTCTTTCGGGATTGCCGCCCGTGTGGGCTGCAAACGTGTAGCACAGACCTCCTGTGCCGGGCATCGCGGTCCTGGAAAAGTCAGGAATGCCTTACTTCGCCACCGCGGGCCACGGGCAGTAGCAACCCACCGCCATCGTATGGGTGGCGTTCACCGCCCTGCCTGCGTTCAGCGCTTGCAGGATAGGCTCGATAAAACTGTTGCTCGAATTGCAGGTCAGGCCTTCGCTGTACGGGCCGAAATATGCCAGCTTGCCGTCGCGGTCCCATATCGCCACTGCCGGACTGGCGGGAATCTGTTCGGAGCCAGGCAGGGCAGCGAGGGTTTTCAGGCGGCTCAAGGTGCCGGGCAACTGGCCGTGACTGCCGGGCTTTTGTACCGTATAGAACTCGACGCCCTGCGGTACATATTGCTCAACCAGTTCAGTCAGGTGTTGTTGGTTGCCGACATTGCATGGGCAGGCCGGGTCCCAGAAGTGCACCAGGCGAATGGCGCCGGGGCCGGCGAGTTCGTCGGGCAGGCGCAACGGGTCGCCGGAGAACACGGCGGTGTGCGAACTGAAGGCTCGCAGGTAGCGTCCCTGAAACCAGTCGTAAGCGGCCCACAGCACACTGGCACACACAAGGGCGAGCAGGCTGGCAAGCAGTGTGGTGCGATAGGCCGGGCGCATGGGTTTCAATCCTCGAAGGTCGGCTAGCTTGCCATGCTTGCTGCGACAGATGAATATCGCAGGCCGATAAAGTCCGTTTAGCGCTCTGGAATAGCCCATGTCTGCCACTTTCGACCCCGATCATTTGCGTGCCAGCCTGCGGCCGTTGGCCGAGTGGCGGCCGCTGTCGACGGAGGCCATGGCCTATCAGCGTTTTTACGGGCTGGATTTTCCACAGCGGACCCTGCGCCGTGGCTTGGGGCGTTTCGAGATCGATGGTTATGAAGTGGTCAGCCAGCTCTGGTGGCCCGAGCGGGCGAAGGCGACGCTGTTTCTATTTCACGGCTTCTACGATCACACCGGGCTCTACCGGCATGTGATTGAGTGGGCGCTGGACCAAGGGTTTGCGGTAATCGCCTGCGACCTGCCGGGGCATGGCTTGTCCAGTGGCGAACGGGCGAGTATCAAGGACTTCGCCGAGTACCAGAGCGCCCTGCAAGGCCTGCTGGCCGAGGCGCAGTCGTTGGGCCTTCCGCAGCCCTGGCACTTGTGCGGGCAAAGCACCGGCGGGGCGATTGTGATCGACCATGTACTCAATCAAGGTGCGAGCAGCCCGGCCCAGGGGCAAGTGATTCTGCTGTCGCCCTTGGTGCGGCCGCGAGCCTGGGGTTGGTCGCGGCTCAGTTATTACCTGCTCAAGCCGTTTGTCAAAGGCATCGCCCGGCGCTTCAGCGAGAATTCCAACGACCCTGACTTCCTCGCGTTCCTGCAGGCCGATCCGCTGCAACCGCTGCGTCTGCCAACGGCCTGGGTCGGTGCGCTGGGACGGTGGATCAAGCGTATCGAAGCGGCACCGAGCAGCCCGCGGCGGCCGCTGATCGTGCAGGGGCAGGCGGACATGACCGTGGATTGGGAGCACAACCTTGAAGTGCTGCGAGGCAAGTTCGATCGGCCCCAGGTGTTGATGCTGCCTGAGGCGCGGCATCATCTGGCGAATGAGTCGCCGGGGTTGCGGCAGGAGTATTTCGGGTTTTTGACCAAGCGCATGAGTCGGGATCGGCGGTGACATTTCGATAGTCTTCGCGGGCCATTTCACGGACGCCAAAAATTACTGGGTCAGGCTCGACGTACTTTGCCCCACTGCCAACCCCGCCCGAATCGCCGCCAATGCCGCTTGGTAATAAGCCTTGCCTTCAGAGGACTCGGCAAAGGTCGAAAACTCTTCCAGTTCGTCATCCGACAGGTCGCGATAGACATACAGCAGCGTGTTGCTCAGGTCGGCGCCGATCTGCTCCATCAGGCGCTGGCGCTGACCGTTCAACATGCCTTGAGCCTGACCGTTGCCGAGCAGGCCGGGGATCATCGAACTCAGGCTGTCGGCCGCGACGCCTGCGATCGCCAGGCTGACTTCAGCGCCGGCCTCGCGGGCGGGCAGGGCCTGGGCCAGGTGGCCGATGATCAGTTGACGGGTATCGCTGGCTTGCATCTTCGGCAAGCCCTTGGCGTTTTTCGCCAATTGATCGCGACGGGTCGCCAGCAGTTCGGCGGCGACGATTTTCTTGCCCAGGGGCGATTGAAAGAAGGTCAGCGCAGGTTTCGGGTCGGCGAGCTTCTTGCGCAGTTGCGCTTCGGCGCGCTGGTCCATGGCCTTGGGGGCGAACCGCAGATTGCTGTTGTCGACCAGGGCCTGGAACACTGCCGGTGGCAAGCTGTTCTGATAGCGCTGCTGAGCGGCCGAGAGAGCATCGTTGAAATGCGCGCGTTGTTCTGGCCAACCGGCGACCTTGTACAACTGGTCGTGGCCGTCCGCCCAGGCGGGCAAAACGCAGAACATCAACAGTGAGAAAAGCAAGCGACGCATAGGGACTCCTGTCAGCAGGCGACTATTCTCCGTGCGGCATTCGTACTTGTCGAGAATTCGTATCAGGTTGAGTACCTTATCCGACCAATCCTCCGCTGCGTGGCTCTGTCGGATTTGCGGGCACAGGAATACTATGCGCGCCATGCACATACCCTCTGATCATCCACTGCTGTTACGTATCGTCGACGACCTGGCCGAACACGGCTGGTCGCAGCAGAATATTTTCCTGCCCCTGGACCTGACCCGGGCGCTGGCCGCCGAATGTCGTAAACGTGCCGCCGAGGGTGAGCTCGCCCCGGCCGCCGTGGGGCGCGGGGCGTTTTCGGAGATTCGCGAGGGCATTCGCGGCGACCATATCCAGTGGCTCGAACCCGGCCAGGCCGAGTCCTGCGACAGCTACCTGGGGTTGATGGACAGCCTGCGTGAGGCGATGAATCGTGGTTTGTTCCTGGGCCTGGAAGATTTCGAAAGCCATTTCGCCCTGTACCCGCCCGGCGCTTTCTACCTCAAGCATGTCGACCGTTTCCGTGACGACGACCGGCGCATGGTCTCGGCGGTGATCTACCTCAACGACGCCTGGCTGCCCGAGCATGGCGGTCAGTTGCGCATGTACCTGGACGAAGGCGTCGAACACGATGTGGTGCCCACCGGCGGATGCCTGGTGGTGTTCCTGTCGGGCGACGTGCCCCACGAAGTCCTGCCCGCGACCCGAGAACGCCTGTCCTTGACGGGCTGGTTCCGCCGTCGTGGCAACGAGCCGTTCTGATCATGCAAAAGATTCTGGTAAGCCGCTGTTTGCTCGGTCACCGCGTCCGTTACGACGGCGGGGCCAGCGGGCCGTTCGATCTGTTGGAACAGTGGATTGCCGAGGGCCGGGTGGTGCCGTTGTGTCCGGAAGTCGCCGGCGGGTTGCCGACACCCAGGGCTGCGGCGGAAATTCCCGGCGGGCAGGGCGGTGAAGTGCTTGATGGCCTTGCATCGGTCATCACCACCGAGGGCGAGGACGTCAGTGCCGAGTTTCTATCGGGGGCTTCTCAGGCGCTGGAGCTGGTGCAACAGCACGGCATCCGGATTGCCGTGCTCAAGGCCAACAGCCCGTCTTGCGGGAATCTGCTGACCTATGACGGGACGTTCAGTGGAGTGAAGGTCAGCGGTGAGGGCGTGACCGCCGCGCTGCTCAAGCGCCATGGTGTGCAAGTCTTCAGCGAGCTGGAGTTGCCGCAAGCGGCGCAGGCCCTGGCAACCCTGAAGTAACAGCCCGCAGGGTTACTCATTCGCCCGAATCAAGGTTTCGGCGCCACACCCGCATCTGCCCCAAACCACTTTTGCTCCAGCGCCTCCAGCCGGCCATCGGCCTTGATCCGCTGCATTGCATTCTCAAGGCTGGCATGAAACGCCGGATTACCCTTCTGAAACGGAATCGCCAGGCTCACAGGGGTGGCCTTCGGTTTTTGTTCCGTCAGCGACTGCACCAACAGGATTGATCGCGGTTGCTCTTCTTTCTGCGCGATCAATTGTGCGTTGGTATGAATGTAAGGTTCGCTGAAGTCGAAACGATCCTTCAGGTCCGGGGTCAGTGCTATGTGATTGATGGCAACGTCGTATTTGCCGCTTTCGACGCCGGTCATCAGATCGTCGGAATCGGTGACGACGAAGTCAGCCCGTACATCCAGCTCATTGGCCAGCAGTTGACCCAACTCGACCTCGAACCCGGTCAGTTTGCCGTCATCCTTGAAATTGAAGGGCGGTGTATTAGCCTCAAGAGCAATGCGCAATTCGCCGCGGTCGTTTACATCGTCCATCAGTTCGGCATGAGCCAAAGGGCTCAAAAGGGGTAGCAGGCAGATCAGGCCAGGCAAAAAGCGCATGGTCACTCCTTTGAATTCATTTATCTATCGCGACGCGCTGTTCAGGCTCGCTTTGCTATGGTTATTGAGTGCCTTCGACAACGAATGGCCGTTAAGTTGTTCACGGTCGAGCGAATTTTACGGAAAAACTGGAGAAGAGAATGAAAAGCTTTATGTCACGAGCAGCATTGGCTGGTGTGCTGATGGGTGTTTCGGTGCTGGCCGGTGCCGCCACCCCGGCTCCGAAGGGGGCAGAAGTGTTCATCGTATCTCCTGCGGACGGAGCCACGGTCGCGCAAACCTTTACAGTGAATTTCGGCGTCAAGGAAATCGCACTGGCACCAGCGGGCGACACCACCAAAAACACTGGGCACCACCATCTGCTGATCGATGTCGACAAACTACCGGCTGCCGGCGCTCCGATTCCAAACGATGCCAATCACATGCACTTTGGCAAAGCGCAGACTCACGCTGAAATCAAACTGGCACCGGGCAAGCACACCTTGCAGCTCGAGCTGGGCGACAGCGGTCACATGCCGTTCGATCCGCCGATCGTGTCGAAGAAAATCACCGTGAATGTGCAGTGACTTTTCCGCTGCCATGAAAAAGCAGCCGTAAAAAAGGGAGCTCCGAGGAGCTCCCTTTTTTGTCGCTCAAGTCGCGATCAGAACAACACGCGGCAACGAATGGTGCCGTTGATGTGCTGCAGCTTCTCTTGCGCCATTTCCGAGTAATCGGCATCGACGTCGATCACGACGTAGCCGACTTTCTCGTTGGTCTGCAGGAACTGACCGGAAATGTTGATGCTGTTTTCGGCGAAGACCTTGTTGATCTCGCTCATCACACCCGGAATGTTTTCGTGGATGTGCAGCAGGCGGTGCTTGCCAGGGTGAGCCGGCAGGGCCACTTCCGGGAAGTTCACGGACGATACCGACGTACCGTTGTCGCTGTACTTGACCAGTTTTTCCGCCACTTCCAGGCCGATGTTGGCCTGCGCTTCAGCGGTAGAACCACCGATGTGCGGGGTCAGGATCACGTTGTCCAGGCCACGCAGCGGGCTTTCGAACTCTTCTTCGTTGGAGCGTGGCTCCACCGGGAATACGTCGATGGCCGCGCCGATCAGGTGCTTGTCCTTGATCGCGTCCGCCAGGGCGTCCAGTTCGACCACGGTGCCGCGCGCGGCGTTGATCAGGATGCCGCCCTTCTTGATGGCGCGGATTTCCTTCTCGCCGATCATCCACTGGGTGGCAGCGGTTTCCGGAACGTGCAGGGTGACGATGTCGGACATGCCCAACAGCTCGTGCAGGTTGCCGACCTGGGTGGCGTTGCCCAATGGCAGCTTGGTTACGGTGTCGTAGAAGTAAACCTGCATGCCCAGGCCTTCCGCCAGGACCGACAGTTGAGTGCCGATCGAGCCGTAACCGACGATACCCAGCTTTTTACCGCGGATTTCGAAGGAGTTGGCTGCGCTTTTGATCCAGCCGCCACGGTGGCAGGAAGCGTTCTTCTCAGGGATGCCGCGCAGCAACAGAATCGCCTCGGCCAGCACCAGCTCGGCAACGGAGCGAGTGTTGGAGTACGGCGCGTTGAATACCGCGATACCGCGTTCGCGAGCCGCGTTGAGGTCGACCTGGTTGGTGCCGATGCAGAAACAGCCGACAGCCACCAGTTTCTTCGCGTGATCGAAGATCTCTTCGGTCAGTTGAGTGCGGGAGCGAATGCCGATGAAGTGAGCATCAGCGATCTTTTCCTTCAGCTGGGCGTCCGGCAGAGAACCTGTGAGGTACTCGATGCTGGTGTAGCCCGCCGCCTTGAGGACGTCGACAGCCGATTGGTGGACGCCTTCGAGAAGAAGGAACTTGATCTTGCTCTTATCGAGAGAAGTCTTGCTCATCTGCGTAAACCTGTGTCCCGGAGAAAAAATGGCAGGGAAGGGAGCAGCCAGAGCTGACCCGGACGGCAGGAAAGCCGTCGCCGCAGAACAGCCTTTGGGCACTATCCTGCGGGGTCGGTATGCTAGCATATGCGACCTGCTAACACTCATTCTGCGACGTGAAGCGTACTCAGGATGACCATGAATTGTTCGAGAGTTCTGTCGATGACCAATCCTGCGCTGATTGATGAGCTGAAGACCCTGGTTGAGCCTGGCAAGGTGCTGACCGACGCCGACTCCCTGAACGCTTACGGCAAGGATTGGACCAAACATTTCGCCCCGGCCCCGACGGCCATTGTGTTCCCCAAGACCATCGAGCAGGTCCAGGCCATTGTCCGTTGGGCCAATGAACACAAGGTTGCACTGGTGCCGTCCGGCGGTCGTACCGGGCTTTCTGCCGCAGCAGTGGCGGCCAATGGCGAAGTGGTCGTGTCCTTCGACTACATGAACCAGATTCTCGACGTGAACCTCACCGATCGCACCGTTGTTTGTCAGCCGGGCGTGGTTACCGAACAATTACAGAACAAGGCTGAAGAGCACGGTTTGTACTACCCGGTGGACTTCGCTTCGGCAGGTTCCAGCCAAATTGGCGGCAATATCGGCACCAATGCCGGCGGGATCAAGGTGATTCGCTACGGCATGACCCGTAACTGGGTGGCCGGCATGAAAGTCGTCACCGGCAAGGGCGATCTGCTGGAACTGAACAAAGACCTGATCAAGAACGCCACCGGCTACGACCTGCGTCAGCTGTTCATCGGCGCTGAAGGCACCCTGGGTTTTGTCGTCGAAGCCACCATGCGTCTGGACCGTGCGCCGAAAAACCTCACCGCGATGGTGCTCGGTACCGCCGATTTCGATTCGATCATGCCGGTATTGCATGCGTTCCAGAGCAAACTTGACCTGACTGCCTTCGAGTTCTTCTCCGACAAAGCCCTGGCCAAGGTCATGGCTCGCGGCGATGTGCCGGCGCCGTTCGAATCCGACTGCCCGTTCTATGCATTGCTGGAATTCGAAGCGACCACCGATGAAGTGGCCAATCACGCCCTGGAAACCTTCGAGTACTGCGTCGAGCAGGGCTGGGTGCTGGACGGTGTGATGAGCCAGAGCGAAACCCAGTTGCAGAACCTCTGGAAGCTGCGCGAGTACATCTCCGAAACCATTTCCCACTGGACGCCGTACAAAAACGACATTTCGGTCACTGTGTCGAAAGTCCCGGGGTTCCTGAAGGAAATCGACGCGATCGTCGGCGAACACTACCCGGACTTCGAAATCGTCTGGTTCGGCCACATCGGCGACGGCAACCTGCACTTGAACATCCTCAAGCCGGATAACCTGAGCAAGGATGAGTTCTTCGCCAAGTGCGCCACCGTCAACAAGTGGGTGTTCGAAACCGTCGAGAAGTACAACGGTTCGATTTCCGCCGAACACGGCGTGGGCATGACCAAACGTGACTACTTGACCTATAGCCGCTCACCGGTTGAGATCGAGTACATGAAAGCCGTCAAGGCGGTGTTCGACCCGAACGGCATCATGAACCCGGGCAAGATTTTCGCTGTTTGATTCTTCGAATTTTAAGAGCACGAAGCAGGAGTCGGTCAATGAGCTATCAGCACCAGTATGTCGACGGAACGCGTATTCATTTTCCGCTGGGGAAAGTGGTGTGCATCGGCCGCAACTACGCCGAACACGCCAAGGAACTGGACAACCCGGTGCCCACCGAACCACTGCTGTTCATCAAGCCCGGCAGCTGCGTGGTGCCACTGGAAGGCAGCTTCAGCATTCCGACCGAGCGCGGTTCGGTGCATTACGAAGCAGAAATAGCGGTGCTGATCGGCAAGCCATTGTCGACCAAGCCGAGCCGCGAAGAAGTGCTGGATGCCATCTCCGGCTTCGCCCCGGCCCTGGACCTGACCCTGCGCGACAAGCAGGCCGAGCTTAAAGCCAAGGGCCTGCCGTGGGAAATCGCCAAGTGCTTTGACGGTGCGGCGGTGATTGCGCCATTCGTGGCTGGCAGCACGTTTACCGACCTGACCGACATCGGCATCCGCCTGACCATCAATGGTGAAGTCCGCCAGGATGGCAACACCAAGGACATGCTCAATCCGATCGTGCCGATGATCCAGTACATGGCCGGCTGCTTCTCGCTGCAGGCCGGTGACGTGATCCTCACTGGCACGCCGGTGGGCGTTGGCCCGCTGAATGTCGGTGACGAACTGGTGCTCGAATTGCCGGGTGTCAGCCGCTTTACCAGTAGCGTTCTCTAAAAAGCAAAAGATCGCAGCCTGCCGCAGGCTGCGATCTTTTGATCTTGGCTGCCCACACAGGGCAATCCGGCCATTTCCCGTTTTTTTCACATTTTGTCTGGATAATTCCGGGGCTTATGGCATCTGAGCCTGTCCCAATGTGCTATTACCCATAGCCTGAATTTCTGGAACGCATCCCTGAATGGCCATCGAATCGCTGCCCAAGCTGAAAACTGCCCGCCGCTCGCGCTTTGTCATGCGTTGGTATTCCTGGCTTTTACTGGTGGCGGTCGCCGCTTATGGCCTTGCGTTTGCGATGCATTGGGATGATCGCGGTGTGCTCTGGGTGAAGGAACGCTTCGAAAGCCCTGCCGAACGAAAAGAGAGTGTCTGGCTGCCGGACTATCGGGCGGTGATCGACGCCAAACTGCTGCCGGGCATGGAGAAGGACGAAGCGTCGGACGTGTCTTACGACCCGCAGACCAAAACCCTGTTCTCCGTGATGGGCAAGAACCCGTTCCTGGTCGAGCTGACGTTGCAAGGCGACGTGTTGCGCAAAATGCCGCTGGTGGGGTGGAGCAACCCGGAAGGGGTGACGGTAATGGGCAATGGTTTGCTGGCGATTACCGATGAGCGCGAACACCTGCTCTCGATCGTCAAGGTCGATGCCGATACGCGCGAGCTGAACATCGCCAATTTCCCGAAATACGATCTCGGCCCCTCGAAAAACCAGAATAAAGGCTTCGAAGCCGTCGTCTGGGATGCCCGTCGCCAGCAACTGCTGCTGGGTGAAGAGCGTCCACCAGCGCTGTTCAGCTGGAAAAGCGATGGCAGCCAGATCCTGAAGGGTGACAAGCAGAAACTCTCCAGCGACGCACTGGATGTCCGTAACCTGTCGGCCTTGGCCATCGATCCGCGCACTGGCCACACCCTGGTGCTGTCCGCCGACTCTCACTTGTTGCTGGAACTGGACGAGAAGGGCGAGCAGGTCAGTTTCATGACCTTGCTCGGAGGGTTCAATGGCCTGAAGAAAACCATTCCCCGTGCCGAAGGCGTCACCATGGACGAAGCAGGCACGCTGTACATGGTGAGCGAGCCGAACCTGTTCTACCGCTTCGAAAAGCAACAGGTTCGGTAGTTGCGGTAGAAGGTCGCGGGCCATTAGGGTTTTAATTCAGGCAGCCGTGGTGTTTCATCCGCCCGTCCTGTTTCCGAGTTTGCCTGAATGCGTCGACTTGTCCGCCCCAAACCCCTGATGCTGATCCTGTCGGTCATTGCCCTGATCGTGTTGGTTGCCGTCGGCCAGTACCAGCGCCTGTTTGAACGCAGCGGGTTCAATGTGCAGGCGCTATGGCAGCCGATGAATACCCGATCCATTGGCCTGGACCAGTATCAGGTGGCGATCGAGGCGCGAGTCATTGACGGTCTGGACGACGATGTTTCAGCGCTGACCTTCGATCCCGTGCGCAAAAGCCTGTTCACGGTCACCCAAAAAAACGCCGAGCTGATCGAGTTGTCCCTGGAAGGCAAAATCCTGCGGCGTGTGGCGCTGGTCGGGTTCGGCGACCCGGAAGCAGTGGAGTTCATTAGCGCTGACACTTACGTGATCACCGATGAGCGTGAGCAACGGCTGATCAAGATTCATCTGCGCAAGGGCACGACGTTCCTCGATGCCGCGGACGCCGAGCAGATGACCCTCGGCGTGCACATGAGCGGCAACAAGGGTTTCGAGGGTTTGGCCTATGACTCGGTGGGCAAGCGCTTGTTCGTCGCCAAGGAGCGCGACCCGATGCTGATCTACGAAGTGCAGGGCTTTCCCCATTACAACCCGGAGAAGTCCTACGCGGTGCACGTGGTGAACAATCCCAAGCGCGATGGCGGAATGTTCGTGCGAGACCTGTCGAGCCTGCAATATGACGAGCGCAGCGGCCATTTGCTGGCACTGTCCGATGAGTCGCGGTTGATTCTTGAACTGGATGTGGACGGGCGACCGCTGAGCACCCTGTCACTGAGCAAGGATCGTCAGGGATTGCACAAGCCGGAAGGCATTGCCATGGATGACGACGGCACCCTGTACCTCGTCAGCGAGCCGAACCTGTTCTACGTCTTCAAAAAACCGGCACAGCCCTGACCAACACCGCAAAACCAATTGTAGGAGCGAGCAAGCTTCGCTCCTACAATTGGGTGTGGCATCAGGCCTTGAGGGTTTTCACGCCTTCGCTCGTGCCCAACAGCAGCAAGTCCGCCGGGCGCGCCGCGAACAAACCGTTGGTGACCACGCCGACGATGGCGTTGATCTGTGCTTCCAGCTCCACCGGGTTGGTGATCTGCATGTTGTGCACGTCAAGGATGATGTTGCCGTTATCGGTCAGCACACCTTCACGGTAAACCGGGTCGCCGCCCAGCTTCACCAGTTCGCGGGCCACGTGGCTGCGAGCCATCGGGATCACTTCCACCGGCAATGGGAACGCACCGAGCACCGGCACCAGTTTGCTGGCGTCGGCGATGCAGATGAAGGTCTTGGCCACGGCCGCCACGATCTTCTCGCGGGTCAGGGCTGCACCGCCGCCTTTAATCAGGTGCAGGTGCTCGTCGCTTTCATCGGCGCCGTCGACGTAGAACTCCAGATCGCTGACGGTATTGAGCTCATACACCGGAATCCCGTGGCCCTTGAGGCGTGCGGCGGTGGCTTCGGAACTGGCCACTGCGCCGTCAAACGCGCCTTTGTGCTTGGCCAGGGCGTCGATGAAGCAATTGGCGGTAGAGCCGGTGCCGACCCCGACGATGCTCTTGTCATCGAGTTTCGGGAGGATGAAGTCGACGGCGGCCTGAGCCACTGCCTGTTTGAGTTGATCCTGGGTCATGCGGGCTCCGAGGTGCCGAAGAGGGGGACGAAAGGCCGGCATTATAGGCCTCGCGATGTGGAAGGTCATTGCCAGTGTGTCGAATGGAGACGAGGGGGCTTGTCTGTGGCGAGGGAGCTTGCTCCCGCTCGGCTGCGCAGCAGTCGTAAAACCTGCCAATACAATGTGTTTGAAGAAACGGGCTGCCTGTTTTGGGGAGCACTTCGCACTCCAGCGGGAGCAAGCTCCCTCGCCACAATGAGTCTCTTGCGTTTGCGAGTGGCTAAAACCACCTGTTTAGTGTGGTCGCCCGCCCGAAAGCCGGGTTAGACTCCTTGGCCCTGCCCAACCCGTTCAGTGATGCTTTCCGATGCTCGAACAGTACGTCAAAAAGATCCTCACCTCGCGCGTTTATGACGTTGCCGTAGAAACCCCATTGCAGACTGCTCGCCAGCTCTCCGAGCGGCTGGGCAACGAGATTTGGCTCAAGCGTGAAGACTTGCAGCCGGTGTTCTCGTTCAAGATTCGCGGCGCTTACAACAAGCTGACGCAACTGAGCGATGAAGAGCGCGCCCGTGGCGTGGTCACCGCTTCGGCGGGCAACCATGCGCAAGGCCTGGCCCTGGCAGCCAAAGTGCTGGGCGTGAAAGCGACCATCGTGATGCCCAAGACCACCCCGGAGATCAAGGTCGAAGGCGTGCGTTCGCGCGGCGGCAAAGTGGTACTGCACGGCGATTCGTTCCCGGAAGCCCTGGCCTACTCGCTGAAACTGGTCGACGAAAAAGGCTACGTCTACATTCACCCCTACGACGATCCCCACACCATTGCCGGGCAGGGCACGGTGGCCATGGAGATTCTGCGCCAGCACCCGGGGCGTCTGGATGCGATCTTCGTTCCGGTGGGCGGCGGCGGATTGATCGCCGGGATTGCGGCGTACGTGAAATACCTGCGTCCGGACATCAAGATCATCGGCGTCGAACCGGATGACTCCAACTGCTTGCAAGCCGCCATGGCGGCCGGCGAGCGCGTGGTGTTGCCGACCGTGGGCCTGTTTGCCGATGGCGTCGCGGTGGCGCAGATCGGCCAGCACACCTTCGATATCTGCAAAGACTACGTTGATGAAGTGATCACCGTCAGCACCGATGAAATCTGTGCGGCGATCAAGGATATCTACGACGATACCCGCTCGATCACTGAACCTGCCGGCGCCTTGGGCGTGGCCGGGATCAAGAAATACGTCGAGCAACGTGGTGTCACCGGCCACACCTTCGTGGCCATCGATTCCGGTGCCAACGTCAACTTCGACCGCTTGCGACACGTCGCCGAGCGTGCCGAGCTGGGCGAGGGCCGCGAAGCTATCATCGCCGTGACCATCCCCGAGAAACCGGGCAGCTTCAAGGCGTTCTGCGAAGCCATCGGCAAGCGCCAGATCACCGAATTCAACTACCGCTACAACACCGGCAGCGAAGCGCACATCTTTGTCGGCGTGCAGACCCATCCGGAAAACGACCCGCGCAGTGCGCTGCTCGCCAGCCTGACCGAGCAGGGTTTCCCGGTACTCGACCTGACCGACAACGAACTGGCCAAATTGCACATTCGCCATATGGTTGGCGGGCGTGCCGCCCAGGTGGTCGATGAGGTGGTGCTGCGCTTCGAGTTCCCGGAGCGTCCGGGTGCGTTGTTCAACTTCCTCAACAAGCTCGGTGGGCGCTGGAACATTTCGATGTTCCACTACCGCAACCACGGCGCGGCGGATGGCCGTGTGGTCGCGGGCCTGCAAGTGCCCCACGACGAGCGTCATCTGGTACCGGCGGCGCTGGAAGAAATCGGCTACCCGTACTGGGACGAAAGCGACAACCCGGCCTATCAGCTGTTTCTCGGCTGAGCGGCTACGCTGATGGGCAGCCTATAAGGAATTCGAACAATGGAAACGTTAACCGCCCTCAAAGTCGCGCATGGCGTGGCGACGGTGCTGCTGTTGATCAGCGCACTGGGGCTGGCAATCTGGGTCTGGCGCACTCGTCGTAACGGTGATGCGACGGCGCCTGCGCGTACCTTGCAGCGACCGCAGGTGTTCATCTGGTTGTTGATGGGCCTGGCGCTGTTGAGCATGCCGTTTACCGGCTGGTGGATGGTGCATCTGGTGGGCTGGCCGTTGGGGCAGACCTGGTTGCTGGCGTCCAGTGTGCTGTACACCGTGGCGGCGCTGGGCTGGTTCTGGCTGCTGGTGCGGCTCAATCGGCTGCGCAAGGCGCCGGCGGCGGGGAATGGGAAGTTTACGTTGGCGTTGGCGTTGTTCAGTTTTGTCTGCTTGATCGCCATTGCGGGGTTGATGGGGGCCAAGCCGGTATAGCGCGGAATCTGTAGCTGCTGCGAGGTGCGAGGCTGCGATGGGCTGCGAAGCGGCCCCGAAGGGCGGTCCTGCGGACCGCAACGCAGCCTCGTACCTCGGTAGCTGCTACAGGCTTAATCAATCGCGCAAACTGATCACCGGCCAGCCACGTTTCTCGGCCTCGGCCCGCAAGTTAGGGTCCGGATCGACCGCGATCGGATTCGTCACTTGCTCCAGCAACGCCAAGTCGTTCATCGAGTCGCTGTAGAAATAACTGTCTTCCAGGCTGTGGCCGGTTTCTTCCAGCCAACGATTCAACCGGGTCACCTTGCCTTCACGGAAGCACGGGATATCGGTGCTGCGCCCGCTGTACCGGCCGTCGATCATTTCGCATTCGGTGGCGATCAGGGTTTCAACGCCTAAACGCGTGGCAATCGGCCCGGTCACAAAACGGTTGGTGGCGGTGATGATGACCAGCTTGTCGCCGGCCTCACGGTGTTGGGCCAACAGTTCGAGGCCCTTGGGCAGCACGAGCGGTTCGATGCAGTCGCGCATGTAATCCAGGTGCCATTGATCCAGTGTCGCCATTTCGGTGCGGCCGAGGACTTCCAGGCAGAAGTTCAGGTAGGCGGCCTGATCCAGCTTGCCGGCCAGGTAGTCCTGATAGAACTCGTCGTTGCGTGCCTTGTAGGCGACGGCGTCGAGGAAACCGCGTTCGCACAGATAATCGCCCCAGGCGTGGTCACTGTCGCCGCCCAGAAGCGTGTTGTCCAAGTCGAATAAAGCCAGCCGCATTGCAGTTACTCGCTGAAAAGTCTGTAGAAAGGTCTCCAGAATACGGACTTTTCACAAGAGTGCACATAAGGTAGGTCGGCTCGTTGCTGCTTTCACAACCTTTGTGGAACAATGCGGCGACATGCGTTTGCGAGGTTGTTGCCGTGATCGACCCCGATGGTTTCCGCCCCAATGTCGGGATCATTCTGACGAATGATGCTGGCCAGGTGCTATGGGCTCGCCGAATCAATCAAGATGCCTGGCAGTTTCCACAGGGCGGGATCAACCCCCAGGAGACGCCGGAAGACGCCTTGTACCGCGAGTTGAACGAAGAAGTGGGCCTGGAGCGCGAAGATGTTGAAATTCTCGCCTGCACCCGGGGCTGGTTGCGTTATCGTTTGCCGCAACGTCTGGTCAGAACGCACAGCCAACCGCTGTGCATCGGCCAGAAGCAGAAATGGTTTCTCCTGCGCCTGATCTCCAACGAGCAGCGGGTGCGGATGGATTTGACCGGTAAACCGGAATTCGATGGCTGGCGCTGGGTCAGCTATTGGTATCCGTTGGGCCAGGTGGTGACATTCAAGCGCGAGGTGTATCGACGCGCTCTCAAAGAGCTTGCCCCGCGCCTTTTAGCGCGCGACTGACGACGGAGTTCGACCCCGAGCCATGCTCAATACGCTGCGCAAGATCGTCCAGGAAGTTAACTCCGCCAAGGATCTCAAGGCGGCGTTGGGGATTATTGTGTTGCGCGTCAAAGAGGCCATGGGCAGCCAGGTCTGCTCGGTCTACCTGCTTGATCCAGAGACCAACCGCTTCGTGCTGATGGCCACCGAGGGCTTGAACAAGCGCTCGATCGGCAAAGTCAGCATGGCACCCAACGAAGGTCTGGTCGGCCTGGTCGGCACGCGTGAAGAACCCCTGAACCTCGAAAACGCCGCGGATCACCCGCGCTACCGTTACTTCGCCGAGACCGGTGAAGAGCGCTACGCGTCGTTCCTCGGGGCGCCGATCATTCACCACCGCCGCGTCGTCGGCGTGTTGGTCATTCAACAAAAGGAACGCCGCCAGTTCGATGAAGGTGAAGAAGCCTTCCTCGTGACCATGAGCGCGCAGCTCGCCGGCGTTATCGCCCACGCCGAGGCCACCGGTTCGATCCGTGGCCTGGGCCGTCAGGGCAAAGGTATCCAGGAAGCAAAGTTCGTCGGCGTACCGGGTTCGCCGGGCGCGGCGGTCGGCACCGCGGTCGTCATGCTGCCGCCGGCCGATCTGGACGTGGTGCCGGACAAGACCATCACCGACATCGATGCAGAACTTGGGCTGTTCAAGACGGCCATCGAAGGCGTGCGCGCCGACATGCGTGCCTTGTCCGCCAAGCTGGCAACCCAGCTGCGACCTGAAGAGCGGGCCCTGTTCGACGTCTACTTGATGATGCTCGACGATGCTTCGCTCGGCAGCGAAGTCACCACCGTGATCAAGACCGGTCAGTGGGCCCAGGGCGCGCTGCGTCAGGTGGTTACCGATCACGTCAACCGTTTCGAACTGATGGACGACGCCTACCTGCGTGAGCGGGCCTCGGACGTCAAGGACCTCGGCCGCCGTTTGCTCGCCTACTTGCAGGAAGAGCGGCAGCAGACGCTGGTCTACCCCGACAACACCATTCTGGTCAGCGAAGAACTGACGCCGGCGATGCTCGGCGAGGTGCCGGAAGGCAAGCTGGTGGGCCTGGTGTCGGTACTCGGTTCCGGCAACTCCCACGTGGCGATCCTGGCGCGCGCCATGGGTATTCCGACGGTGATGGGCCTGGTCGACCTGCCGTACTCCAAGGTCGACGGCATCCAGATGATCGTCGACGGCTACCACGGCGAGGTCTACACCAACCCGAGTGACGTGCTGCGCAAGCAGTTCGCCGACGTGGTCGAGGAAGAGAAACAACTGGCCCTCGGGCTGGATGCATTGCGCGACCTGCCGTGCGTAACGGTCGATGGCCACCGCATGCCGCTGTGGGTCAATACCGGCCTGCTGGCGGATGTGGCACGGGCGCAGAAGCGCGGTGCCGAGGGCGTGGGCCTGTACCGCACCGAAGTGCCGTTCATGATCAACCAGCGTTTCCCGAGCGAAAAGGAACAGCTGGCGATCTATCGCGAGCAACTTGCCGCCTTCCATCCACAACCAGTGACCATGCGTAGCCTGGACATTGGCGGTGACAAGGCGCTGTCGTACTTCCCGATCAAGGAAGACAACCCGTTCCTCGGCTGGCGCGGCATTCGCGTGACCCTCGACCACCCGGAAATCTTCCTGGTGCAGACCCGCGCCATGCTCAAGGCCAGCGAAGGCCTGAACAACCTGCGTATTCTGCTGCCGATGATTTCCGGCACCCATGAACTGGAAGAAGCCTTGCACCTGATCCACCGGGCCTGGGGCGAAGTCCGCGACGAAGGCACCGACGTGCCGATGCCGCCGGTTGGCGTGATGATCGAGATTCCGGCAGCGGTGTATCAGACCAAGGAACTGGCGCGGCAGGTGGACTTCCTGTCGGTCGGCTCCAACGACCTGACTCAGTACCTGCTGGCCGTGGACCGAAACAACCCACGGGTGGCCGACCTCTACGACTACCTGCACCCGGCGGTGCTGCAAGCCTTGCAGAGCGTGGTGCGCGATGCGCATGCCGAAGGCAAGCCGGTGAGTATCTGCGGCGAAATGGCCGGTGACCCGGCGGCGGCGGTGCTGTTGATGGCAATGGGCTTCGACAGCCTGTCGATGAACGCCACCAACTTGCCGAAAGTGAAGTGGATGCTGCGTCAGATCAACCTGAGCAAGGCCAAGGAGTTGCTGGCGGAGCTGATGACCATCGACAACCCACAAGTTATCCACAGCTCGCTGCAACTGGCGCTGAAAAACCTTGGGTTGGCACGGATGATCAATCCGGCTTCGGTCAAGACCCTCTAGGTCAGCGGCGGCCCTGTGGCGAGGGAGCTTGCTCCCGTTCGGCTGCGAAGCAGTCGTGATTCAGCCGATGCGATCTTTATGAAAGAACGCATCGGCCGGATCGGGAGCGCTTCGCGCTCCAGCGGGACGGTGCGGCGATCCGACAAGCTCCCTCGCCACAATTAATCGCCCGACTTCAAATCCTGATCTCTACCTCCCCCAAATGCCCCCCATACGGCCCGAAACTCCGCTCGACCATATGCCGCATCCCATTCGCCTGAACAATCAACGCCGTGCTCGCCCGCGTCCCATAAGCCTGGCTCTTGATAAACACGCTCGACAACAACGTCTCGGTGGCTTGCCCCACGCCAGTGTCCGGCAGCTCGGCAAGCGGCGCCGTCTGTGGATCGCTGAGCAAGGCCAATAGCGCCTGCGGCTGCGGGTCGTCCAGCACTTCGCTCAAGGCTGCCTTGGCCTTGAGCACTTTTGGCCACGGCGTATCCAGCCCCGCGTTCGATAACCCATAAATCCCTGGTTCGAGCCTGACCGCCGCGGTTTCCCGAGCGTTGAAGTGCCAGAGCTCTTTGGCATTGCCGGCCAGCAGATTGAACCCGGCATATTCAGCCGAGCGTGCGATAACGTCGCTTAAATAGTCTTCAATGGGCGTTTCCCCGCTGAGAAACTGCGCCACCAGTTCGCCTCGCGACTTGGCGGCCGGCGGTTGAAGGGGATTACGGATGTTGGTCAGTGCGGCGAAGCGCCCATTGGCGCCGACACCGAGCCACGTACCGCCGGCCTCGAGGTCACGCCCGGCGTAGACATGCGGGGCGTGCGGCCATTGCGCCAGGGGCAGGCTGGGCCGGGCATAGAATTCGTCGCGGTTGGCCGCCACGATCAGCGGCTGGGCATGACCCGGCCGCCAGGCAAAGACAATCAGGCACATAAGGTGGTCCTTGTGTGTTTTTTGCTCACTCTACGCAGACA
This sequence comes from Pseudomonas sp. GR 6-02, assembly GCF_001655615.1. Lineage (GTDB taxonomy): Bacteria > Pseudomonadota > Gammaproteobacteria > Pseudomonadales > Pseudomonadaceae > Aquipseudomonas. Next base: position 6,094,183 of record NZ_CP011567.1, on the reverse strand, counting down.
TCGCTCATCGATCCATCGCCATCCGCAGTGGAGCCCGAGGCCATGCATCCGTTACCATGCCGCTCCTGTTTCGGGATGCTTGGGGACGTGGCCATGGAATTTTTGCTCTATCTGGCGCTGGGCGCCTGTGCGGGCGTGCTGGCCGGGCTGTTTGGGGTAGGCGGCGGGATTATCATCGTCCCGGTGCTGGTGTTCAGCTTCACCTTGCAGGGATTTGATCCGTCGATCCTGACGCATCTTGCAGTCGGTACTTCCCTGGCGACGATCATTTTTACGTCGGTCAATGCGGTTCGCGAACATCATCGCCGCGGCGCCGTGCGTTGGCCGATTTTTGCCTGGATGACTCTCGGCATTCTGATCGGTGCCGGTTTTGGCGCGCTGACCGCCGAAGCGATCTCCGGGCCGAATCTGCAGAAGATCATCGGCATATTCGCGTTGATCATCGCTGTTCAACTCGCCTTGGACTTCAAACCCAAGGCCAGCCGAACGGTGCCCGGTAAAGTCGGTCTGACCGTGGCCGGCAGTGTGATTGGCTGGGCTTCGGCGATTTTCGGGATCGGCGGCGGCTCGCTGACCGTGCCATTCCTGACCTGGCGCAGCGTTCCGATGCAACAAGCGGTGGCCACATCGTCGGCCTGTGGCCTGCCCATCGCTTTGGCAAGTGCATTAAGTTTCATGATTCTGGGCTGGCACGATCCACTGCTGCCGGCCCATAGTCTCGGTTTTGTTTATTTGCCGGCGCTGCTGGGGATCGCTCTGACCAGCATGGTCTTCGCCCGCCTCGGTGCACGACTGGCCCACAGGCTGTCGCCACGCTTGCTGAAAAGACTGTTTGCCGCTTTGCTGTTTTGCGTCGGCTTGAACTTCCTGCTCTGACACCTAACGCAATCCTGGCTTAATCCTGGCGTGACAGCGTCGCCCGGGAATTTTGAAGGTTTCAACTCTAACGAGGAGTCGCAATGCTGCCTTACCCGCAGATCGACCCGGTGGCCCTGGCCATCGGTCCGCTGAAAATCCACTGGTACGGCCTGATGTACCTGGTCGGCATCGGCGGCGCGTGGCTGCTGGCGTCCCGCCGGCTGAACCGCTTCGACCCGACCTGGACCAAGGAGAAACTCTCCGACATGGTGTTCTGGATGTCGATGGGCGTTATCGTCGGTGGCCGCTTGGGTTATGTGCTGTTTTATGATCTGAGCGCTTACCTGGCCAACCCGATGTTGATCTTCGAGGTGTGGAAGGGCGGCATGTCGTTCCACGGTGGCTTCATCGGTGTGATGCTCGCAGCGTTGTGGTTTGGTAAAAAGAACAACAAGTCGTTCTTCCAGCTGATGGACTTCGTTGCGCCGATGGTGCCGATCGGTCTGGGTGCCGGGCGCATCGGCAACTTCATCAACGCCGAGTTGTGGGGCAAGCCGACCGACGTGCCGTGGGCGATGATCTTCCCGCCGTTCAGCGACCCGGCGCAGTTGCCGCGTCACCCGTCGCAGCTGTACCAGTTTGCGCTGGAAGGTGTGGCGCTGTTCCTGATCCTCTGGCTGTTCTCGCGCAAGCCACGGCCGACCATGGCGGTGTCCGGGATGTTTGCGCTGTTCTATGGCATTTTCCGTTTCATCGTCGAGTTCGTCCGCGTTCCGGATGCGCAACTGGGCTATCTGGCGTGGAATTGGCTGACTATGGGCCAGGTGTTGTGCGTACCGATGATCGTCGGCGGTCTATTCCTGATCTGGCTGGCTTATCGACGCGCCCCGGCGGCCCCCGCAGCGGCTGTATAAGCAGCTGGCGCAAAAAATTCGAACCCCGGGGCGACGGCTCCGGGTTCAAGGACACAGGTAATTCATGAAGCAATATCTCGATCTGGTCGCCCACGTCATCAAGAACGGCACCAAACAGGCCAACCGCACCGGCGTGAACACCATCAGCTTTCCGGGTGCGATGCTGCGCTTCGATTTGCAGGAAGGTTTCCCGGCGATCACCACCCGCAAGATGGCCTTCAAGTCGGCCATCGGCGAGATGTGCGGTTTTCTGCGCGGGGTGAACAACGCCGCTGAATTCCGTGCGCTGGGTTGCAAGGTCTGGGACCAGAACGCCAACGAAAACGCCCAGTGGCTGGCCAACCCGTTCCGTCAGGGCGAAGACGACCTCGGCGAGATCTACGGCGTGCAATGGCGCAAATGGCCGGCGTACAAGCAGATCCCGGTCAGCAACCAGGCCGCCATCGAGCAGACCCTGAGCCAGGGCTATCGGCAAATCGCCGAAGGCGAAGAAGACGGCCAGGCTTATGTGGTGCTGTACAAGGCGATCGACCAGATCCGCCAGTGCGTCGACACCATCATCAAGGACCCGGGCAGCCGTCGCATTCTGTTCCACGGCTGGAACGTTGCGCAGCTCGATGAAATGGCCCTGCCGCCGTGCCACTTGCTGTACCAGTTCCACCCGAATGTCGAGACCAGGGAAATCTCCCTGACCCTCTACATCCGCTCCAACGACCTGGGCCTGGGCACGCCGTTCAACCTCACCGAAGGCGCCGCGCTGCTGAGCCTGATCGGTCGCCTGACCGGTTACACGCCGCGCTGGTTCACCTATTTCATCGGTGATGCCCACGTCTACGAAAACCACCTGGACATGCTCAACGAACAGCTCAAGCGCGAGCCATTCGCCATGCCGAAGCTGAAGATCTCCGACCGTGTGCCAGAGTTTGCCAAGACCGGTGTGTATCAGCCGGAGTGGCTGGAGCTGATCGAGCCAAGTGATTTCTCGCTCGAAGGCTATGAGCACCACGCTCCGATGACGGCGCCGATGGCGGTCTGAGTCTGGCACCGCTTCGCGGTGTTCGCGGGCAAGCCTCGCTCCTACAGGTTCACACGATACCTGTAGGAGCGAGGCTTGCCCGCGAAGGCATTCTTAATGCCCGTGGCTTCGGCCAACATGGGAATGTTCAACCTCCGTCGCGACAACCCCGCCACTCACCTCCAGCCGCTGCAAAATCCCGCACTGATCGATATCCGGCCCTTCGCTGCAGCGTTGGCGCAGGTCGAGCAGTTGTGTCTGCAAGGCCAGCAAGCCGTCAATCCGTGCCTTCACATGATGGATATGCTCGTCGATCAACGCGTTGACGTTTTCGCATTGATCCTGCGGGCTGTCGCGCAGGGCCAGCAGGCTGCGGATTTCCTCCAGGGTCATGTCGAGGGTGCGGCAATTGCGGATGAAAGTCAGGCGTTCGGCGTGGGCCTGGGTGTAGACGCGGTAATTGCCGTCGCTGCGGGCCGGTTCCGGCAGCAGGTTTTCGCGCTCGTAGTAGCGGATGGTTTCTACGGCGCAGTCGGTGAGTTTCGCCAGTTCTCCTATTTTCATCGCGTCAATCTCCAAAAGGGTGCTTGACCCTATAGTGGCTACAGGGTCTTTACTTGGCAACAGGCACCTTCATGGACGCGACCAATGAGCGATTCTCTTCACACCCACAAACCCGAGGCTGATCACGATCACGATCACGATCACGATCACGATCACAGCCACAAGCTGCAGCCTGCGCCCCAGCATGGCCGTGGTAGCCATGATCATGGCGGCCACGGCGATTCCTGCTGTTCCTCCAAAGCGGCGCCATCGCTGATCAAGTTGAGCGAGACGCCGACCGCCGGCGCGCGGCTGAGCAGCTTCCGCATCGAGGCCATGGACTGCCCGACCGAGCAGACGCTGATCCAGAACAAACTCGGCAAGCTTGCGGGTGTGCAGCAACTGGAATTCAACCTGATCAACCGGGTGTTGGGCGTGACCCACGACCTGCCAGGCACCGCGCCGATCATCGAGGCGATCAAATCCCTCGGCATGCACGCCGAGCCGCTGGAACAAGGCGTCGAAGCGCCAATACCTGTGCCAGAGAAAAAACCTTGGTGGCCATTGGCGCTGTCCGGCGTTGGTGCGTTGGCGGCTGAAGTGATCCACTTCACTAACGCGGCGCCCACTTGGGTGGTGGCGGTGATTGCGCTGATCTCAATCCTCAGTGGCGGCCTGGGTACCTATAAAAAGGGCTGGATCGCCCTGAAAAACCTCAACCTGAACATCAACGCGCTGATGAGCATCGCGGTGACCGGTGCGGTCCTGATCGGCCAGTGGCCGGAAGCGGCGATGGTGATGTTCCTGTTCACCGTGGCCGAGCTGATCGAAGCCAGGTCCCTGGACCGGGCGCGCAACGCCATCGGCGGACTGATGCAGATGGCGCCCGAGCAAGCTACGGTGCAGCAAGCCGACGGCAGTTGGGTCGTACAACCGGTGAAAAGCATCGTACTGGGCGCACGGGTGCGGGTGCGTCCCGGTGAGCGGATCGGTCTGGACGGTGAAGTGTTGTCTGGCAGCTCGACCATCAACCAGGCGCCGATCACCGGTGAAAGCCTGCCGGTCGAAAAAACCATCGGCGACAAAGTGTTCGCCGGCACCATCAACCAGTCCGGTTCACTGGAATACACCGTGACCGCAGCGGCCGATCACTCGACCCTCGCGCGGATCATCCACGCCGTCGAACAGGCCCAGGGCGCGCGGGCGCCGACCCAGCGTTTCGTCGACAGCTTTTCGAAAATCTACACACCGGCGGTGTTCATCCTGGCCCTCGCCGTGGCGGTGATCCCGCCGCTGTTCATGGACGCGCTGTGGTTCGACTGGATCTATCGGGCGCTGGTGTTGCTGGTGGTCGCCTGCCCATGCGCCTTGGTGATTTCCACCCCGGTGACCATCGTCAGCGGCCTCGCGGCAGCGGCGCGCAAAGGGATTCTGGTCAAGGGCGGCGTCTACCTGGAGCACGGCTACAAACTCGACTACCTGGCCCTCGACAAGACCGGCACCCTCACGCATGGCAAACCGGTGCAGACCGACTATTTGTCCCTCGACCCGACCGCCGATCAAACAGCCCCGGCCCTTGCGGCGGCGCTGGCTGGTCGCTCGGATCACCCGGTGTCGCTGGCCATCGCCAACGCGGCAGTTGTGGATAACCAGCGCGCGCCGCTGACGGTGGATAACTTCCACGCCCTGGAGGGGCGAGGCGTGCGCGGCGAGATCAATGGTGAGCTCTACCACTTGGGCAATCACCGTCTGGTGGAAGATCTGGGCCTGTGTTCTCCAGCGCTGGAAGAGCAGCTGTTTGCGCTGGAGAAACAGGGCAAGTCGGTGGTGCTGTTGCTCGACAAGTCGGGTCCGCTGGCCTTGTTTGCCGTCGCGGACACTGTGAAAGCGACCAGTCGCGAAGCGATCCAGCAGTTGCATGAACTGGGCATCAAAACCCTGATGCTGACCGGTGACAACGTTCACACCGCCGAGGTCATCGCCGCCCATGTGGGCATCGATCAGGCGCAAGGCGATCTGTTGCCGAGCGAGAAGCTGCAGGCCATCGAAACGCTGTATGCCCAGGGCTATCGCGTGGGAATGGTCGGCGACGGCATCAACGACGCTCCTGCACTGGCGCGGGCCGAGATCGGTTTCGCCATGGCGGCCGCCGGGACCGACACCGCCATCGAAACCGCCGATGTCGCCCTGATGGACGATGATCTGCGCAAGATCCCGGCCTTCATCAGCCTGTCGCGGCAGACCTCCAATATCCTCAAACAGAACATTGCCCTGGCATTGGTCATCAAAGCGATCTTTCTTGGGGTAACCTTCGCCGGGATCGCCACCATGTGGATGGCGGTGTTCGCCGACATGGGCGTGAGCCTGCTGGTGGTGTTCAACGGTTTGCGCCTGTTGCGCAAATAGACGATGAGGGACGGGTGTGCTGAGTGCCGAGCTGAAGGCGTTTTACATGGTGGCCCGGCTGGGCAGCATTACCCTGGCGGCGAAAAAGCTCGGCCTGAGCCAACCGACGGTGACGACCCAGATCCGGCACCTGGAAAGCCAGTATTCGGTTGAGCTGTTCTACCGTGGCGGCCGCCGCCTCAGCGTCAGCGACGAAGGTGCGCGGCTGTTGCCGATGGTCAAGGCACTGCTGCAGCAGGAAGCCGATATCGAGTTCTTCCTGCGTAACAGCGGTCAGGTCCAGGGCACGTTGCGCATCGCCGCCACGGCGCCGTATTACATCCTCGATCTGGTGAAGACCTTTCGCGAGCGCTTGCCGCAGGTGGAGGTGTCGGTGGAAATCGGCAACTCCCAGCAGGTGCTCGAAGCGCTGGAGGATTACCGGGTCGATGTCGCCGCGTCCTCGCAGTTGCTCGACGATGCGCGGCTGATCCGCCGGGTACTGGGCAGTGACCCGCTGGTGTTGGCGGTGCATCGTAATCATCCTCTGGCGGTGCATGACCATGTGCCGCTCAGTGCGTTGGCTGGGTATACCTTGTTGATGCGCGAGTCGGGCTCGACCACCCGGCGCTTGACCGAAGAGTTGCTGGCCAGTGCCGGGGTGAGTTTCGGGCCGCTGCTGGAGATTGGCAGCCGCGAGTCGATTCGTGAAGCGGTGTTGCGCAACATCGGCATCAGCATCATCGCCCGGCAGGAAGTGCCGCACGATCCGCAATTGCGGGTGCTGACCCTCGAGAATGCGCCGCAGATTCCCGAGTACCTGTACTGCCTCAAGGAGCGAAAAGGCGCCCGGCTGCCGGCGGCGTTTCTCGGACTGGCGCAGGAAATGGCCCCGGCGTAGATCCCTGTGGCGAGGGAGCTTGCTCCCGCTGGACTGCGCAGCAGGCCCATTTTCTGGGGCCGCTTCGCAACCCAGCGGGAGCAAGCTCCCTCGCCACAGGTTATTCACTGTTCGCTCCATCCAACTAAAATCCTTGAATACCACTATCGGCCGTTTTTGCCTCGTTGCCACATGACGGACGCATTGCAAACCTAGGATGGCCCTCATCTGCTTGATGAGGCCTGTCCATGAACCACTCGATCGCAACTGCCCTGACCAACCCCGGCGCGCCGATGAAAGTGCGCGGCGTGCAGAAGCGCTTCGGTGCGTTCACCGCGCTGGATAACGTTTCCCTCGACGTGGCAGCCGGTGAACTGGTGTGTCTGCTGGGGCCGTCGGGTTGCGGCAAGACCACCTTGCTGCGTTGCATCGCCGGCCTTGAGCGCCAGGACAGCGGCGAGTTATACCTCGGTGATCGCGACGTTTCCCACCTGGCGCCTCAGGCCCGGGACTACGGCATTCTCTTCCAGTCCTACGCGCTGTTTCCCAATCTCACCGTCGAAGCGAACATCGCCTACGGCCTCGCCGGCAGCGGTCGCGATGAGGTGCGCAAGCGTGTCGGTCAGATGCTGGAGCTGGTTGGCCTCACCGGCAGCGAGAAAAAATACCCCGGCCAGTTGTCCGGCGGTCAGCAGCAACGCGTAGCGCTGGCCCGGGCTCTGGCGCCGGCCCCTTCCTTGTTGCTGCTGGACGAACCGATGTCGGCGCTCGATGCCCGGGTCCGCGAGCATCTGTGCACCGAGTTGCGCCAATTGCAGCGCAACCTCGGCATCACCACCCTGATGGTCACGCACAATCAGGACGAAGCCATGCTGATGGCCGACCGCATCGCCGTGATGAACAACGGCAAGGTCGAGCAGTACGCCACACCGCAGGACATCTACGACCGCCCGGCCACACCGTTTGTGGCGGAGTTCGTCGGTCAGGGCAACTGGCTGCCGTTCCGCCGTAGCAGCGACAGTCATGCCCTGGTCGGCGGGATGCACATGCGCCTGGCCGAAGGCAGTGCGAAAACCGCGTCGGGCCGTTTGTTCTGCCGTCCCGAGGCGATCAACGTCAACCCGCTGGTGCATGAAGAAAACCTGTTCCCGGCCAAGGTTCGCGAAATCACTTTCCTCGGCAATCGTTGCCGCATGAGCTTCGAGCTCGATCAACTGCCAGGTCATGCATTGCTGGCGGAATTGGCGCCGGAAGCGATGCCGCGTCTCGGTGCGCAACAGATCATGGTCGCCTTGCCGCCGCGCAGCCTGCAGGTGTTCGCCTGATGAGCGCGAACGTCGCGCTGCCGATACCGCACAAGCAGGTTCGGCAGGCCTCCCGTGCCGAGATCGGCGACCGGCTGTTCGTGGTCGGCGGCAAGCTGCTGTTGTTGGTGATGCTCGGCGTGGCGGTGTTGATGCCGTTGCTGGCGATCTTCTGGCGCGGGTTCAGTTCGCAGGCCGGGCAGGGCGGTGGTCTGGTGGCTGCCCGAGAACTGCTGACCAGCGCGAATTTCCATTGGTTGCTGGGCAACAGCCTGAAGGTTTCCCTCAGCGTGGCGGCGATTGTCGTACCGCTGGCCTACCTGTTTGCCTACGCCCTGCAACGCACGTTGATTCCTGGCAAAGGTATCTGGCGCGGCATGTCGCTGCTGCCATTGATGGCGCCGTCGATGTTGCCGGGGATTGCGCTGGTTTATCTGTTCGGCAATCAGGGCCTGTTGCGCGGTCTGTTTTCGGACAACATCTACGGTTTCTGGGGCATTGTGCTCGGCGAGGTCATCTACACCTTCCCACACGCCTTGATGATTTTGCTGTCAGCGCTGTCCCTGGCGGATGCGCGACTGTTCGATGCCGCCTCCAGCATGGGCGCGAGCCCGGCGAAAGCCTTTCGCAGCATCACTTGGCCGGCGACGCGTCAGGCGGTGTTCGCAGCGTTCTGTCTGGTGTTCACCCTGACCATCACCGACTTCGGTGTGCCCGTGGTGGTCGGTGGCGACTATCAGGTATTGGCGCTGGAAGCCTACAAAGCGGTGGTCGGCCAGCAACAATTCGGTCGCGGCGCACTGATCGGCATGGTTCTGCTGCTGCCGGCGCTGTTCAGCTTTGGTGTCGACGCCTGGCTGCGTCGGCGTCATGGCGATTCCATGAGTGGTCGGGCGCAAGTCTTTCAGCCAATGCCGTCGAGGCTGCGCGACGGTTGTTATCTGGCCATCGTGCTGCTGATCTGCGCGGTGTTGCTGCTGGTGTTCGGCATGGCGGTGTACTCGTCGCTGGTGAAGTTCTGGCCGTACAACCTGTCGCTGTCGCTCAACCATTACCAGTTCAACGACACCGCGGGCGGCGGCTGGCTGGCCTACGGCAACAGCGTGAAGATGGCGTTGTGCACGGCGTTGATCGGCAGCGTGCTGATCTTCACCGGCGCCTACCTGATGGAGAAAACCCGTGGCCAGCGCGGGCTGAATCTGACACTGCGCATGCTCAGTTTCGTACCGATGGCGGTGCCGGGTCTGGTGCTGGGCCTGGGTTACGTCTTCTTCTTCAACCTCAGCGGCAATCCGCTGCATGTGCTCTACGGCAGCATGACGCTGCTGGTGGTTTGCACCATTGCTCACTATTTGACCACCGCGCAAATGACCGCCACCACCGCGCTGCGCCAGCTCGACGCTGAGTTCGAAGCCGCCGCGCTGTCGCTCAAGGCGCCGCTGTATCGGCATTACCTGCGAGTCACCGTGCCGATCTGCCTGCCGGCGTTGCTGGACATCGTGCGCTACCTGTTCGTCTCGGCCATGACCACCGTCTCGGCGGCGATCTTCCTCTACAGCCCCGACACCATTCTCGCGGCGGTGGCGGTGCTGAACATGGACGACGCCGGCAACGTCGGCGGTGCGGCGGCAATGTCGACCCTGATTCTGTTCACCTCGGCGGGCGTGTCCCTGCTGCTGGCCTGGGCCTCGCGCGGTTTATTGCGCCGCTCCCAGGCCTGGCGGCAGACCGCGCCCGGTCTTTGATTCACACCTTCAACTCACACAGGAATTGCACCATGTTCAAGCCCTTGGCCCTGGCCGCTGCTGTCCTCACCGCTTTCAGCCTGAACGCCTTCGCTGCGAAAACCGAGTTGACGGTGTACACCGCCCTCGAAGCCGAACAACTGAAGACCTACAAAGAAGCCTTCGAGAAGGCCAACCCGGACGTCGAGATCAAGTGGGTGCGCGACTCCACCGGCATCATCACCGCCAAGCTACTGGCCGAAAAAGCCCGTCCGCAAGCCGACGCAGTGTGGGGCCTGGCGGCATCGAGCCTGGCGATCCTCGATCAACAGGGGATGCTGCAAAGTTATGCGCCTAAAGATCTGGGAAAAATCGGCGGCAACTACCGCGACGCTGCCAACCCACCGGCCTGGGTCGGCATGGACGTGTGGGCGGCGACCATTTGCTTCAACACTGTCGAAGCCGAAAAGCAGGGGCTGAGCAAACCCGTGAGCTGGCAGGACCTGACCAAGCCTGAGTACAAAGGCAAGATCGTCATGCCCAACCCGGCCTCGTCCGGCACCGGTTTCCTCGACGTCAGCGCCTGGCTGCAAACCTTCGGCGAGAAGCAGGGCTGGCAATACATGGACGACCTGCACCAGAACATCGGCCAGTACGTTCACTCCGGTTCCAAGCCGTGCAAGCTCGCCGCTGCCGGTGAATTCCCGATCGGTATTTCCTTCGAATACCCGGCTGTTCAGCTGAAACGCCAGGGCGCGCCGCTGGACATCATCCTGCCGAAAGAAGGCCTGGGCTGGGAGATCGAAGCGACTGCCGTGATTAAAGGCACCGCGCATGAAGAAGCAGCGAAGAAACTGGCCGACTTCTCTGCAAGCCCGGCGGCGATGGAGCTTTATAAAGAGAACTTCGCGGTGCTCGCGCAACCGGGTATTGCCAAGCCGCAGACTGAATTGCCGGCGGACTATGAGCAGCGCTTGATCAAGAACGACTTTGCCTGGGCCTCGAAGAATCGCGACGAGATCCTGACTGAATGGCGCAAGCGCTATGACGGCAAGTCCGAGAAAGTGGCTGCCAAGTAACGGACTCACACCTTGCTCCCTCGCCACAAAAAGCGGGATTATCTTCATGACACACCACAGCGACATGCTGATCGTCGGCGCCGGCATTCTAGGCCTGTCCCACGCCTATGCCGCCGCCAGGCGCGGCCTCAAGGTCAAAGTCTTCGAGCGCAGCGCCACACCATTGGGCGCATCTGTACGCAACTTCGGTCAGGCACTGGTCACCGGCCAGCCACCAGGGCCGATGCTCGAATTGGCCAGGGCCAGTCGAGAAATCTGGGGCCGATGGGCAGAACTTGCCGGCCTGCACCTCAAGCGCAACGGCTCGTACCTGTTCGCGCGTACCGAAGCGGAAGAACACCTGCTGGAAGCCTTCTGCGCCGGGCGTGCCGTGGAGCACGGTTACCGTGTCGAGCTGTTGCGCGGCAACCCATTGCGGGATTTATACGGCGGTCAATTCAGCCATCACCGCGCCGCGTTGCACGGCATGGACGATCAACAGCTGTATTCCCGCGAGGCGATTCCGGCATTGATCGACTACCTGCGCCGTGAGTGGGGTGTCGAGTTTCACTTCTCCACCCTGGTGCGCGACATCGAGCCGGGCCGCTTGCACAGCACCGCCGGCACCTTCAGCGCCGAGCAGATCATCGTTTGCTCCGGCCACGATTATCAAACTTTGCTGGCCGAGCCGATTGCCGAACTCAACCCGCAAATCTGCCGCCTGCAAATGCTCCGCGCCCGGCCGCAGATCAACCTCAACCTGCAACACGCACTGCTCACCGGTCTGAGTTGCGTGCACTACGGCGCCTTCGCCGATCTGCCGGAAGCTGCGGCGGTACAGGCGCAAATTCTGCGCGAGGCGCCCCATCTGCATGAAAACGGCATTCACCTGCTGATCAGCCCGACACCGTACGGTGAGTTGATCATCGGCGACTCCCACCATTACGGCAGCGATCCATCACCGTTCAATGCCGAACAGGTGGACGACTGGATGCTCGAACTGGCCGAGCAGACGTTGGGCTGCAAAGTGCAAGTGGTCGAGCGTTGGCAGGGTGTTTACGGTTCACGCGGCCCCGGCCCGTTTTCTTTTCTGCGTCCGATGCCGGGTGTGAGCGTGGCGCTGATGCACTCCGGTGTCGGCATGAGCGTCGGGCCGGCGTTGGCGGAACGTAATGTCGCCAGCTTATTGGGAGACAGTTGATGGACCACCATCAGCAAGTGATCGCCGAGGTGTTCGGTCTGTACGAACGGTTTGGCGATAACGACTACATCGGTGAACCGGTGTCGCAGATCGAGCACATGTCGCAAGCGGCCGAACTGGCGATGGCCGAGGGCTTCGATGATGAAGTGGTACTGGCGGCGTTCTTTCACGACATCGGGCATCTCTGTGCCGAGGGGGCCGAGAGCATGGGTGGCTTCGGGGTGGTCAGCCATGAGCGTTTGGGCGCTGATTATTTGCGTCGGGCCGGTTTCAGCGAACGCATGGCGCGGCTGGTGGAATATCACGTGCAGGCCAAGCGTTATCTGACGCTCAGAGAGCCTGGGTACTACGAGCGTTTGAGTGAAGCCAGTCGGCGGACGCTGGAGTATCAGGGTGGGGTGATGAGTGCTGAAGAGGCTGAGGCTTTTGAGCTCGATCCATTGTGCGAGGTCAGTCTGCGGATGCGTCAGTGGGATGAGTGCGCCAAGGACATGGACGTGCCGGTGATGGACCTCGACGTCTTGAAACGCAAGGCTGCGGGCCTGTTGTCCGGCGTTCTGCGCTGAGTTGTCTGACACACGATAGGGAATCGGTTTATGGATCAACGCGTGTCGAAGCATCAATCTGGCCTTTTCGCAAAGGAGCGCATGGATGCATTTTTTGAAAGTGATTGCACAGGATCGAAGCGGGAAGGGCTCGGCAGATACCGTCGTTTTCCAGTTCTTTGAAGGTGAACAGTTGCAGCGCGAGGCGACGGACGCGGATCGTCAACAGCTCAAGTCGTTTGGCAAAACGTACTTGAAATGCGCCTGGTATAACGCGGATGAAGCTGAGGAGCGGCACTTGCGCATCTTCTCGCAGAATCCATCCGCTGACGGTACGCCTGAGACGGTACGACTGCATTTTCATGACGGACCGAGGATTGCCTACAAGGCTGCGGTCCGCGATCTGGATAACGATGGGGTTTTTGAGTGGGTGTTGAGCTCGGATGTGGACAACGACGGGCGAGCAAACAGGACGGATCGTAGCCGTGTGAAGGCATTGGCCAAAGAGTTTCTGAAACTGGATTGGCGCTGACGATCGTTGGTTAGAGCTGCTGCGCCAACACCTCAACCTGCTCCTGCCGCTCCGCCTGATTCACCTTCGAATGAGGATTGAGCGACGACCACTGCGGATGTGCCCGAGCCTTGTTCAGCGCTTCCGGCAGTTTGCCTTCGCGCCAGGTTTTGTCCTGTGGTGTGGCGACCTGAATGCTGTCCATCGCCGCGTGCCCGCGCTGGTTCAGGGCTTGCAACAGTTGTCGCTGACGCAGGGCCAACAACCGCAGCACGCTGTCGTCGACAGTCAGTTCTCGCTGGCCCTTGATCTTGCCCAGCAGGCGGCTGCCGTAACTGCGGGCGGTTTGCAGGGCGCCGCCGGCAATCGCTCCGGCCAGTGCCGCCGCGCCGAGGGTCAGGCCGCCCACCAGCAAATCGACGCCGGCCCCGGCCGCCGCGCCAGCCGCGATGCCACCGCCGACCCGTACACCGAGTTGTTTCAGGGTTTCCGGGTTGAACAGGTCATCGCCCCAGCGACCATCGAGCAGCGGCAGGTCACTGGCCGCCGCGTCCTGTGGGCGGAAGGCGTAGAGCTTGAGCAAGGCTTCGACGCAACGTTGTTCACGCTGACGCACCGCTTTGCGCAGTTCGCTGATCGCTTGCTGTTCCTGCTCCGCCTCGCTGGCGACACTGCGGCGGCAGGCGGCGCAATCGATCAATAAATCCGCAATCAACTGCGCTGCACTCTGCTGACGGGCCAGGCGTTGGGCCTGCTGATCGGCGATCAGGCGTTCCAGTTGTTCGCGGGAGTTTTCCAGCAGCAGCGCGAGGCTTTCATACAGTCGGCGTTCGCCATCTTCCGGCGGCGCGACGCTATCGAACCGCACCAAGGCATGCAAGCCCAACCGCGCCAGGGCTTCACGCCAATCCGGTTCGCGCTGCTGGGCGCTGCTGACAAAATTCAGCACTGGCAGCAGCGGTTTGCCGCAACTGGCCAGCACTTGCAGTTCGTCGCGGTACTTGGCCAGCACTGGCTCCCGAGCGTCGATCACATAGAGGCCGGCGTCGGAGGCGAGCAATTGTCGCAACACCTTGGCTTCCTGTTCGAAGCGCTGCCGGGCTTCGCTGCCCTCAAGGAAGCGCGCCAGCCGCGCCGGGCCGTCGAGGCGTTCGCCGGGCCGTTCCAGGCGCTCGAGGTAGTCGAGCAGGGCGATGGCGTCTTCCAGGCCCGGCGTGTCGAACAGATCGAGCAACGGCTCGCCGTCTACCGACAATCGCGCGCCTTCGACGTGGCGCGTGGTGCTGGGGCGATGGGAGACTTCGCCGAAGCCGACATCCCGCGTCAGCGTTCGCAGTAACGAGGTTTTGCCGACGTTGGTGTGGCCGACCACGGCGAGTTTCAATGGCTGTTTCCAGGCATCAGTCATGACCCGTCTCCAGCCAGCTCAACGGCGCGCAATCGGCGAATGGCAAGTCCAGTTGTTGCAGCGCAACGTGCCAGTCGCCCAGGCGTTCGGCATCCAGCGCTTCGCCGGGCGGCGCTTGCAGCAACCACACGCGGGTGGCGGTGGCGCTGCGAGCCAGTTCGGCAATCAGCGCGAGGCTGCCACGGTCCGGCGAACGCCGTGGATCGCAGGCGATGGCCAGCCGGGCCGGGGGAAAGCGACTCAGTTGTTCAAGCAGTTTGTGCCGGGATTCGCGGCTGTCGAGGATGCCGGCGTCGTTGACGCTTTTCGGCAGCTGCGGTGGCCAGGGGCGTTGATCGTCCAGCTCGATGGCCACCAACAGTGCGCCATCGCTTTGCAGATCGCTGGCCGCGTTTTCAACCCGGTGAAGTTGCTCAGGCGCGGCATCGCTAATACCCAGGCGTTCGCTGGTGGGCATCAGCCGTTCGCGCAGTTGGGCGTAACCTGGCAGGTTCAAGTCCAGATGCAAGGCTGCCTGGCCGGTTTTCCAGCGCCACCGGCAGAACAATGCGAGCAGCAAACGCGGTAACACGCCGTACACCAGCAGCACGCCCACCAGCCACGCCGCCCAGGCCTGGCGGGCGCTTTCGATGTTCAGCGCGGCATCGCCGCTGGCGCGGATCATCTCCACGCTGGGCACACTGAAACCGAGCAAGGCCGGCAGGGCGCCGAGGGCCTGGGTCATGGCGACGAAGGTGTCGGCGCCGAGAATGGTGGTCTCCCAGACGAAGCCATAGCGCCGGGTCGCCATCAGCGTCAGCAGCATCACCAAGGCACTGAGCATCGCCAACAACCACAAGCCGTTGACCAGCACACCCAGCGCCCACCGATTGAGTTTCTGCCGTTGCAGTAACAGCAGCAGGGCTGGCGCCAGTTGCGCGGCGTTGGCATCGCGGGCGAGTTTTTCACTGAGCCACAACCACAAGCGTCCGAGGGCGGCGCTCTGTTCGCCGGCGAACACCAGGCCCAGGGCCCAGCTCAATAGCAGAATCAGGTTCAGCCCCAGCAGGCTGCCCAAGGCCCAAAACACATTGACCGGGGTCTGGCCGTCGCCCAGCGCGGCAAACGCCAGGCCGGCGCCACTGATCACGGCCAGCACGGCTAGCACGATCAACGCCAGTCGCGCGCCTTGCAGCCAGTGTTTGAGGGCGCGGGTCTGCCCGTCGCGCTCGGCCAGCCACCGGGCGCGGCATTGAATACGCGTCGGCAGGTCGCCGCCGGCGCTACGGGCGACTCGGTTGGCTTCCAGATCATCCAGGGGGCCGGCGTGTTCTTCACGCAGGCGTATGGTTTCGCTCAGCCAGAGGTTTTGCAGGGGCGTCAGTTCAGTCACGCGGCATCCCGTTGCTTCATTGAGCGATGAGCATAACCGCTGTGACGCTTATCGGGGTAAGGGAGGCTCTGGTATCCTCGCCGGCATGACTAAATCACTCCCCCTCAGCCTGATCGCAGCCCTCGGTGAAAACCGTGTGATCGGCGTCGACAACAGCATGCCCTGGCACTTGCCGGGGGACTTCAAATACTTCAAGGCCACCACCCTCGGCAAGCCGATCATCATGGGGCGCAAGACCTGGGATTCCCTCGGTCGTCCGCTGCCGGGCCGGTTGAACATCGTGGTCAGTCGCCAGGTGGATTTGCAGCTGGAAGGCGCGGAGGTTTATCCGTCACTGGAGGCGGCCGTGGTTCGCGCCGAGGAATGGGCGCTGGAGCAGGGTGCCAATGAGTTGATGTTAATTGGTGGTGCGCAGTTGTATGCGCAAGGTCTGGAGCAGGCCGATCGGCTATACCTGACGCGCGTGGCGCTGAGCCCGGAAGGGGATGCGTGGTTTCCGGAGTTTGATGTGAACCAGTGGAAGCTGGTGTCGAATGTTCCGAATCCGGCAGAAGGCGACAAACCGGCGTATAGCTTTGAGGTTTGGGAGAAGGCCTGAGCGCATCGCGGGCAAGCCCGCGATAGCGATCCATCAGGCGCCAATCAAGCCTGAGCCAACGCCCCATGCTCATCTGCGTCCAACAGCGCTTTATCCGTCTGCTGCATGATCTGGCTGGTGATCGCCCCAGCGGTGATCGAGCCACTGACGTTCAACGCCGTACGACCCATGTCGATCAGCGGTTCAACGGAAATCAGCAACGCCACCAGTGACACCGGCAAGCCCATGGCCGGCAACACGATCAGCGCGGCGAAGGTTGCACCGCCACCAACCCCGGCCACCCCGGCCGAACTCAGCGTCACAATCGCCACCAACGTCGCGATCCACAAAGGGTCCAGCGGGTTGATGCCCACGGTTGGCGCAACCATCACCGCCAGCATTGCCGGGTACAGACCGGCACAGCCGTTCTGGCCAATGGTCGCGCCAAACGAGGCAGCGAAACTGGCGATGGACTGTGGAATACCCAAACGGCTGGTCTGGGCTTCGATGCTCAGCGGAATGGTGGCGGCGCTGGAGCGGCTGGTGAAGGCGAACGTCAGCACCGGCCAGATCTTGCGGAAGAAGCGCAGCGGGTTGATCCCGGCGGCCGATACCAGCACGCCATGGACCACAAACATCAGGCCCAGGCCGATGTAGGACACCACCACGAAACTGCCGAGCTTGATGATGTCTTGCAGGTTGGAGCCGGCGACCACTTTGGTCATCAGCGCCAACACGCCGTATGGAGTCAGCTTCATCACCAGGCGCACCAGACGCATTACCCAAGCTTGCAGGGTGTCGATGGCGTTGATCACTTTCTGACCTTTCTCGACATCATCCTTGAGCAGTTGCAGCGCCGCGACCCCAAGGAATGCGGCGAAGATCACCACACTGATGATCGACGTCGGTTTGGCGCGAGCGAGGTCGGCGAACGGGTTCTGCGGGATGAACGACAACAACAGTTGCGGCACATTCAGGTCGGCGACCTTGCCCGCATAGTCGGTCTGGATGGTTTGCAGACGAGCCATTTCCTGGGTGCCGGCGACCAGACCTTCGGCGGTGAGGCCGAACAGGTTGGTCAGACCGATACCGATCAGCGCCGCGATGGCGGTGGTGAACAGCAGCGTGCCGATGGTCAGGAAACTGATCTTGCCCAGCGACGAAGCGTTGTGCAGACGGGCCACGGCACTGAGGATCGAGGCGAACACCAGCGGGATCACGATCATCTGCAGCAACTGCACGTAACCGTTGCCCACCAGATCGAACCAACCGATCGAAGCTTTCAACACCGGGTTGCCCGCACCATAAATCGTGTGCAGGGCGATACCGAATACCACGCCCAGCACCAGCGCCAGCAACACCTTTTTCGCCAGGCTCCAGGTGGTGTGACGGGTTTGCGCCAGGCCAAAGAGCAAGGCGAGGAACACCAGCAGATTGAGAATCAGCGGCAGATTCATAGAGGCTCCATAGACTTGTGCCAGCCACCTTCGTGTGTGACTGCGAACCGGGAAGCCTAACAGCTTGATATGTAATGATTTAATATCAAAAACAGCGGTCAACTGTCGTTTTTGGAATAAGCCAATGCCGCTATAAGGAATGCCGCTGACGGAATCAGGATGCAAGCGGTCGCGGGCAGGTGAGGACTGTCACACTTATTTGTTAGCGTCGATTTCTTTGAACCGGGGAGAAACGCCGATGAAGCTTGCACCGAAATTTCTTGCTGCTGCACTTGGATTGGGTTTGAGTCTTGGCCTTGCCGGCCAGGCGTTCGCTACCGACCTGAAGCACTGGCCAGCGGATCAGGCCAAGGCGCTGGACGCGATGATCGCGGCCAATGCCAACAAGGGTAACTTCGCGGTGTTCGACATGGATAACACCAGTTACCGCTACGACCTCGAAGAGTCATTGTTGCCGTTCATGGAAAACAAGGGCCTGATCACCCGCGAGAGCCTCGACCCCTCGCTGAAACTGATCCCGTTCAAAGACACCGCCGACCACAAGGAGAGCCTGTTCAGCTACTACTATCGTCTCTGCGAAATCGACGACATGGTCTGCTATCCATGGGTCGCCCAAGTATTTTCCGGCTTCACGCTTCAAGAGCTCAAGGGCTACGTCGATGAGCTGATGGCGTCTGGCAAACCGGTGCCGAGCACTTATTACGACGGCGATGTGGTCAAGACCATCGACGTCCAGCCGCCGAAAGTCTTCACCGGCCAGGCCGAGCTCTACAACAAGCTGATGGAAAATGGCATTGAGGTCTACGTGATGACCGCTGCCTCCGAAGAATTGGTGCGCATGGTCGCTGCCGATCCGAAGTACGGCTACAACGTCAAACCGCAGAACGTGATCGGTGTGACCACGATGCTCAAGGACCGCAAGACTGGTGAACTGACCACGGCGCGTAAGCAGATCACTGCGGGCAAGTATGACGAGAAGGCCAACCTTGGCCTCGAGTTGACCCCGTACCTGTGGACTCCGGCAACCTGGATGGCCGGCAAGCAAGCGGCGATCCTGACCTACATCGATGAATGGAAAAAACCGGTCCTGGTGGGTGGTGATACGCCGAGCAGCGACGGTTACATGCTGTTCCACAGCGTCGACGTGTCCAAGGGCGGCATCCATTTGTGGGTCAACCGCAAAGACAAGTACATGACCCAGATTAACGGCATGATGGCCAAGCACGCAGCGGCCCAGGCGAAAGAAGGGTTGGCGGTGACGGCGGACAAGAACTGGGTGATCGTCAAGCCGGAAGAGATTCAATAAGCGCTGTGATCTCGTTCCCACGCTCTGCGTGGGAACGATCAAAAAAATGCCCCGCACTTGGCGGGGCATTTTTTTGTTCGACGGTTAAGTATTACAGCCCGTCGAGCATCGCTTTGTTACGCACGGCACCCTTGTCGGCGCTGGTCGCCAACAGGGCATAGGCTTTCAGAGCGGTGGTCACTTTACGTGGACGCTTTTCCACCGGCTTCCAGCCTTTCTTGTCCTGCTCGACCCGGCGCGCGGCCAGTTCTTCGTCGCTGACCAACAGGTTGATCGAGCGGTTCGGAATGTCGATCAGGACCTTGTCGCCGTCCTGCACCAGACCGATCGCGCCACCGGCAGCGGCTTCTGGCGAAGCGTGGCCGATGGACAGGCCCGAAGTGCCGCCGGAGAAACGGCCGTCGGTCAGCAGGGCGCAGGCTTTGCCCAGGCCTTTGGATTTCAGGTAAGAGGTCGGGTAGAGCATTTCCTGCATGCCCGGGCCGCCTTTCGGGCCTTCGTAACGAATGATCACGATGTCGCCAGCCTTCACTTCGTCGGCGAGGATGCCGCGTACGGCGCTGTCCTGGCTTTCGAAGATCTTCGCGTTGCCTTCGAAGACGTGGATCGACTCGTCGACACCGGCGGTTTTCACCACGCAACCGTCCAGCGCGATGTTGCCGTACAGAACGGCCAGGCCGCCTTCTTTCGAGTAAGCGTGTTCGACACTGCGGATGCAGCCGTTTTCACGGTCGTCGTCCAGGGTTTCCCAGCGGGTCGACTGGCTGAACGCGGTTTGCGTCGGGATGCCCGCAGGGCCAGCCTTGAAGAAGTGATGCACCGCTTCGTCGTTGGTCTGGGTGATGTCCCACTTGGCGATACCTTCGGCCATGGTCTTGCTGTGTACGGTCGGCAGGTCGGTGTGCAACAGGCCGCCACGGGCCAGGGAGCCGAGGATGCTGAAGATCCCGCCGGCGCGGTGCACGTCTTCCATGTGGTACTTCTGGATGTTCGGCGCGACCTTGCACAGTTGCGGTACATGGCGGGAGAGGCGGTCGATGTCGCGCAGGTCGAAATCGATCTCGGCTTCCTGGGCCGCGGCCAGCAAGTGCAGGATGGTGTTGGTGGAACCGCCCATGGCGATGTCCAGGGTCATGGCGTTTTCGAACGCCTTGAAGTTGGCGATGTTGCGCGGCAACACCGACTCGTCGTTCTCGCCGTAGTAACGCTTGCACAGCTCGACGATGGTGCGGCCGGCTTGCAGGAACAGCTGTTCGCGGTCGCTGTGGGTGGCCAGGGTCGAACCGTTGCCCGGCAATGCGAGACCAAGGGCTTCGGTCAGGCAGTTCATCGAGTTGGCGGTGAACATGCCGGAGCAGGAACCGCAAGTAGGGCAGGCGCTACGCTCGTACTCGGCGACCTTCTCGTCAGAGGCGCTGGAGTCGGCGGCGATCACCATGGCGTCGACCAGGTCGAGACCGTGGCTGGCCAGTTTGGTCTTGCCTGCTTCCATCGGGCCGCCGGACACGAAGATTACCGGGATGTTCAGGCGCAAGGCGGCCATCAGCATGCCAGGGGTGATCTTGTCGCAGTTGGAAATGCAGACAATGGCGTCGGCGCAGTGGGCGTTGACCATGTATTCGACGGAGTCGGCGATGATCTCGCGGCTCGGCAGCGAATAGAGCATGCCGTCGTGGCCCATGGCGATGCCGTCATCCACGGCGATGGTGTTGAATTCTTTGGCTACGCCGCCGGCCCGTTCGATTTCACGTGCGACCAGTTGACCCAGATCCTTCAGGTGCACATGGCCCGGTACGAATTGGGTAAAGGAGTTGGCAATGGCGATGATCGGCTTCTTGAAGTCGTCATCTTTCATCCCCGTGGCGCGCCACAGTGCGCGAGCACCGGCCATGTTGCGACCGTGGGTGGATGTTTTCGAGCGGTAATCAGGCATGGAGCACTCCGGGCGGCAAATCAGGTATCAAAAGGGAAGTGAGCTTCTATTGACGTCTGGAACACTCAGAAATGGCCGTGTGTCCGGAAGTTGCCGATAACTTTGCGGGATCGCCGCGCGCTTCAGCTTGAGCTCATAAACCCGCCGGGGGATGACTGGCGATGAATCTCGCGATTCTACACCGCTGGCGTCAGGAGGGAATGCCGGAAAACGTTGATCCAGTGCTGACGGGGCGTGTGGGATGACGACTGGCAGGATTATTCGACGCTTGGGCTGGCTCCCGGGCTCTTGGCTCGGCTATGGATACGACTGTTGAGTACCAGCGCCACGCTGCTCAGGATGATAAAGCTGTATCCCAGCGTGGATTGCAGGTTGGCCGGGCTCAGGCTGATGAGCGCACTGATCAACCCGCCACAGATGAAAATCACCGTACTGCCGGCCGACGCCGAAGTTCCCGCATTTTCAGGGAACAGGCTCATGGCTTTGGACGTGGCGGCCGGTCGGGCAATGGTGGTGCCGGCGGTACAGATGAGCATCGGTACCAGGACGGTGATCGGGGACAACGCAAAGTGGCTTGAGAGGTAAAGCATGATCAGGCCGGACAGCAGGATCAGGCTCAGCCCGCTGATGACTTGATGGCCGGGACTGAGACGTTTACCCAGCAGCGTCGCAACCATGCCGCCGATAATGTAGGCGCCGCCGTATGCCAGCAGGACCAGGGAGAAGTCATAGGCCGATAGCTGCAGTCGATCCATGAAAATCAGCGGCGAAATCACTACGAAGGAAAAATGGCAGGCGAAAGCAAAGGCGGAAATCAGCCAGTAGGACAGAAAGTCGACATCGCACAAGACCCGGCGGTAGGGCTGGAAGATATTCGATAGCGCCCCGGTTGCCGCAGGCCGAGTGCTTTCGAGAAAAAAACAGGCCTTGAGCAGTACTATTCCAGCCAGTGCGATAAACACCACAAAGCTGCCCTGCCAGCCCAGCGTGGCTTGCAGGAACGTGCCGGCCAACGGTGAGACCGAGATGAAAACGCCAGTGGCAGTCACCATCAGGATCCGCAACCGGTCACGCTCCTCGCCCTCGAACAGGTCCTGGATCAATGCTTGTGACAGCACGAAACACCCGCAGCCGAGTGCCTGAATCACACGGAACAACAGGAAGTGAACATAGTCCGTGGTCAGCATGCAGCCCACTGCACCCAGCATCGAGATGGTTATTCCAGCGAGCAACAGTCCTTTGCGCCCGATCACATCCGACAGCGGCCCGATCAGCAGTTGGGAGACCGCTATGCCGACGGCAAACAGACTGATCGACAGCGCAATGTCGGCGGGTGTGCTGCGAAAGTGTTCGGCGAGCGCCGGGAAAGAGGGCAGCAGGACATCCAGCGGGAACACGCCAAGCAGCACCATGGCCAACAACAGGCTGACCGCTCCCCGACGTTGTCCGGCGGTTACTGCGGATTGTCCTTCAGCCATCGATAAGCCCTGCCTTCATGAACAATTGCTGGTTGGAGGGCAGGTCGAAGAAACCAGCCTTTTTTAACGCCTGAAGCGTTGCGCCAGCACCGGATCGCGCCCGTTGATGGGTGGCTTGGGGGCTGGTCAGTCCGCCAAGAATTTCCGTGATGGTGGTCTCGCCAAGACCCGCGCTGAGCAGGCTTTCGCGCATCCATCGCTCATCGGCTTCGAAGAACATCCGGATGATGTCCAGCAGCGCTTTGGCGACAAACGTGCGTTGAGGGCTGTTCAGCGTCAGCCACAGGTAATGGAACACTTCAGAGAAATAGCGACTATGGCGCGCCTCGTCCGCAAGATGATCCCTGAGCATTGCCTGGACGCTGGAAACCAGGTCGTTACGGCAGACATCGAGCAGTTCCTTGGCAATGATCGTCTCCGACACGAACCCGACGAGGAACCAGGCCAGCGCCCTGTATCTTTCCGGGGCGCCGTCAAGCAGGGCGTTCAATCGCATGATGCGGTGGGGCATGACCGGACGTCGGCTGATCCCGTAGAAACTGGCTACTTGCTCGGCAAGGCTGTTGGAAAACAGGGCGTGATAACCCTCGTCGGTATAAAGCTGAAGCGCGGCGGTCTTCATTCGTGCGGGAATGTGGACGTTCAGTTCATCATGGATGATGGTTTCCACGGAGCGGTTGACGATGCGGTGCTCAAGCAAGGTGGTGTAGTCGAGGAAGTACACCAGATGATTGGCCGACAACCGATGGATGACGGTTTGACCTGCCGCCTGGATAGCCGGGTGAGTCAGGTAAGCCAGGAAGCCTGGAGGAAACCAGTGGCGCGTTTCCAGTTGCTGTTCCAGGTCTGGTGGTAATAGATAGTCGTGTTCGCTGGTGCGCACTGACGCACGGGTATTCCAGTCGCCCAGGGTGTAACGATGAGCCCAGGACACGGGCTGCTCCAACGGGGCAATGATGGGAGTGGTCATTGTTGCGGCTCCCGACTGCTCAGAAGATCTTTCAATTCCTTGCACATCACTTGTCCGTCGCTGTAGCCACAGCCGACAAAAAACAAAGGTTGTTCCGCGCTGTTCTCGATCCCCAGCAAGACCTCGACCTGATCATCGGCCAGCGCCCCCGTCAGCCAGGTGTTCAACCCCAGTGCAGTGGCCACCAGTTGGAATGTTTGAGAAATATGCCCTGCTTCCACGAAGGCCATTCGGTAGGCTCGCGAGTGTTCATATTTCCACCACAGCTTGTCGAACCGACTGGTGATGAACAGGCCCACGGGCAGGTTGTTGATGAAGTGCTGTCCACACAGCAACTGCCCCAGTGGTGAGTCAGGTGTCGGGTTGACGAAACTCAAGGCGTGGTCGGTGGGGTGATAGGCGTAGAGCCCGGGTTTCAGGCCGCTGACGTTGTGTACATGAAGAAAGCCTTCGCAGGCATTCAGCCCGCCACCGGATGGGCTGCTGCGCCGGGCATCGAGACCTTCGACAAGGGTTTCGTCGACATCGTTTTCGCGCTCATGCAAGTAGCCAAGGGACAGGTAAAGCAGCGTGCCGATAGCTTCCAGTGAAACTGCTGCGTCCGTGAAGGTGCGGCAGGTTTTTCGGCCGATCAGGACGTTGGCAAGAGACCCTTCCGGCAGGCAGGAAGGCTTTGGCAGGCCAATCAGCTCCCGCGCCTGGCGTTCTGTGGGCCGGTTGCTCGGCGCAGGAGCGGCCAGCACTTCGGTGCAGTGATCCAGGTAGTGTCTGGACCATTCATGAATATCCTGAGGGACATGTTTGCAGGGGATGTTTTTGGTACCGATATGGAATATCTTCGACAGTTCATCCCAGCCCCATTCAACAGTACCTTGTATTGATGTTGTCAGTATTCCTGCGTTCAGGAGTTGAGTGTCAACTATGTTGCTGTCGTTATAAAGTTCGGGGTTGTTGATTAGTTGCGTAAGTCTGCTTGAGTATTCAAGGCTTAGTTCAAATTGTTTGTGATTTTTGTAATCCCAGACTATTTGGCCGGGCGTGCGAGGAAGTATGAATAGATATGGGTTTATCTGCATGGTGGGCGGTTCGCTCTGGACGGGTGCCATAGAACACGCTGGGTAGCCGGCACTCCCCAGCGTCTCATTTACTTAGCGGGCTTTTGGTGCAACCAGAAAAGCCAGGTTGGCGATTTTGTTAGCTTCCAGAGTAATTGCTTTCATGTTGTTGACTCCTTGTCATTTGATAGTGAGTGTCACTTCGAGGTGACAACTCAATCATAGGCTTTAATGGGCTCTTATCAAGGGGAGATCAAGTAGGAATATTCCAGTAATTTTGTCGGAGCAGTCTTGGGGTTGGAGAAAGTTTGTAAGTTATATTCTTTCAAATCAAATGTGCAGGGAAACGTCCTGCAAGTTTATAGGACTGCAAGAGTAAGACGATGGGGCGGGAGAGGAGATGTCGCAGCGTCAGAATGGCTGACGGAGAGCCTGTCGGCTCCCCGTCAAACCGGCGTACTCAGCTGTTTGGCAGCAGACGGCAGGTAATGCTCTTGATGTAGCGGGTTTCGGCAATGGCTGGGTGAACCGGGTGATCCGGGCCTTGTCCGCCGCGCTCCAGCATCTGGATGTTGCGGTCCAGGTGACGGGCGCTGGTCAGCAGGATGTTCTGCAAATCGTCTTCCGGCAGGTGCATCGAGCACGATGCGCTGACCAGGATGCCGTCCTTGCTGAGCAGGCGCATGGCTTGTTCGTTCAGGCGACGGTAGGCACCTTCACCGTTTTTCATATCTTTCTTGCGTTTGATGAATGCAGGAGGGTCGGCCACGATGACGTCGAAACGTTCTTCGCTGGCTTTCAGCTCTTTGAGGGCTTCGAACACGTCGCCTTCAATGCAGGTCATTTTTTCGGCGAAACCGTTCAGTGCGGCGTTGCGCTCGACGCCGTCGAGGGCGAAGGCCGACGCATCGACGCAGAACACTTCACTGGCGCCGAAGGCGGCCGCTTGCACGCCCCAGCCACCAATGTAGCTGTACAAGTCCAGTACGCGTTTACCTTTGGCATAAGGTGCCAGACGCGCGCGGTTCATGCGGTGGTCATAGAACCAGCCGGTTTTCTGGCCCTGGATGACCGGCGCTTCGAACTTCACGCCGTTTTCTTCCAGCGCCACCCACTCCGGCACCAGGCCGAACACGGTTTCGACGTAACGGTTGAGGCCTTCGGCGTCACGGGCTGCGGAGTCGTTCTTGAACAGGATGCCGCTTGGCTTGAGCACTTGGGTCAGGGCCGCGATCACGTCATCTTTGTGAGCTTCCATGGTCGCCGAAGCGATCTGGACCACCAGGATGTCGCCGAAACGGTCGACCACCAGGCCTGGCAGCAGGTCGGAGTCGCCATAGACCAGACGATAGAACGGCTTGTCGAACAGGCGATCGCGCAGCGACAGGGCGACGTTCAGGCGATGCACCAGCAGCGATTTGTCCAGCGGCAACTTGATGTCGCGCGACAGCAGGCGGGCGCAGATCAGATTGTTCGGGCTCATGGCAACGATGCCCAGCGGCTTGCCGCCGGCGGCTTCGAGGATCGCCTGATCGCCAGCCTTGAAGCCGTGCAATGGGGTGGCGGCTACATCGATTTCGTTGCTGTAGACCCACAGGTGACCGTTGCGCAGGCGTCGGTCGGCGTTGGCTTTGAGGCGCAGGCTAGGCAGGGACATGACGTCGCTCCGGAAAAAAGAGCGGGAGTATAGCGTGTTGAGGGAGTGGCGGGTTTGACGGACGATGAAACGCGCATGGCGCCATCGCGGGCCCGCACACATATGGATTGAGTTTGACTGGCTGTCGGATCGATCTTTTTAAGGGTTAGAATCCCCGCCTGACCCGGAGTGCGTACTTATGTCCCAAGAGCTGTCTTCTGAACAGATTCAACAGTCCCTGCAAGGCATCAGTGTGCCGGCCCAGCCGCAGATCATGGTGGATCTGCAGATGGAGCAATATATGCCCGACCCGGACCTGGAGGTGATCGCCAAACTGATCTCCCAGGACCCAGGCCTTTCGGGCGCTTTGTTGAAAATCGTCAATTCTCCGTACTACGGCTTGAGTAACAAGATCACCGCGATCCAGCGTGCAGTAAACCTGTTGGGCAGTCGTTCGATCATCAACCTGATCAACGCGCAGTCGATCAAGGGCGAGCTGAACGACGAGACCATCGTCACCCTCAACCGTTTCTGGGACACGGCGCAGGACGTGGCGATGACCTGCCTGAGCCTGGCCAAGCGCGTCGGTGTCCAGGCCGGCGATGAAGCTTATGCGCTGGGCCTGTTCCACGATTGCGGCATTCCGCTGATGCTCAAGAAATTCCCCGATTACATGAAAGTGCTGGAGCAGGCCTATGCCAACGCCAGCGTCGAATGCCGCGTGGTGGATACCGAGAACAAGCACTACAACACCAACCACGCCGTGGTCGGGTATTACACCGCCAAGTCCTGGCGTCTGCCGGAACATGTCACCCAGGCCATTGCCAACCATCACAATGCCCTGGCCATTTTCAGCGATGAGTCGTGCCGCAATACGCCGCTGAAGAACCTGCTGGCAATCCTGAAGATGGCCGAGCACATTTGTGCTTCCTATCGGGTGCTGGGCAACCAGTCTGAAGACCACGAATGGAACAATGTCGGGCATCTGGTGCTCGATTACATCGGTCTATCAGAATACGATTTCGAAACCCAGAAACAAGAAATTCGCGACCTCGCCACACGTTGAGTGTCGAACCTCGCCTGATTCGAGAGCCCCATGCCAGAACTGCCGGAAGTCGAAACCACCCGCCGCGGAATTGCACCGCACCTGGAAGGCCAGCGCGTCAGCCGGGTGATCGTGCGTGAGCGCCGTCTGCGCTGGCCGATCCCCGAAGACCTGGATGTGCGGCTGTCGGGCCAGCGCATCGTGCTGGTGGAACGGCGGGCCAAGTATTTACTGATCAATGCCGAAGTCGGCACGTTGATCAGCCATTTGGGCATGTCGGGGAATCTGCGGCTGGTGGAAGCCGGCTTGCCGGCGGCCAAGCATGAGCATGTGGACATCGAGCTGGAATCGGGCCTGGCCCTGCGTTACACCGACCCGCGTCGGTTCGGGGCGATGCTCTGGAGTCTCGACCCGCTGAATCACGAACTGCTGGTTCGCCTGGGGCCGGAGCCGTTGACCGATCTGTTCGATGGCGAGCGTCTGTTCCAGCTGTCTCGCGGGCGATCCATGGCGGTCAAGCCGTTCATCATGGATAACGCGGTGGTGGTTGGCGTCGGCAATATCTACGCAACCGAAGCGCTGTTTGCTGCCGGCATCGACCCGCGCCGCGAGGCCAAGAGCATTTCCCGGGGGCGTTATTTGAAGCTGGCGATCGAGATCAAGCGCATCCTGGCGCTCGCCATCGAACGGGGCGGTACCACGTTGCGGGACTTTATCGGCGGCGACGGCCAGCCGGGGTACTTCCAGCAGGAGCTGTTCGTATACGGCCGTGGCGGTGAACACTGCAAGGTCTGTGGCACGGGGCTGCGGGAAGTCAAACTCGGGCAGCGCGCCAGCGTCTTTTGTCCGCGCTGTCAGAGCTGATATCGGCTACGGTCTATAGTCAGTGTTCTCACTGCCTAGCCGAAGGACCGTGCCATGAATCTGTTTCGAACCCTTGTCGTCACGCTGCTGCTGAGCATCGCTGCGCCCACGCTGGCTACTGAGAACGGCAGCGGCGACCCGCGTTACACCATCCAGAATCCACCGGCCTACGCCATGCTTGGCGATCTGCTGATTGCCCGACCGTTGCTGGTGGTGGCGACAGTGATCGGTGCCGGGGCGTTTGTGGTGTCGCTGCCATTTACCGCGCTGGGCGGCGGCATTGGCGATGCAGGGCAGGCGCTGGTGGTCGACCCGGCGAAAGCGGCGTTTGTGCGGTGTCTGGGGTGCGTCGGGGAAGGGTTTGAGCAGCGGGAGTGAGGCATAAAAAAGATCGTCCGAAGGTTCGGGCCGCCTTCGGACGATCTTTCCAGGCTTTCAAGCCTTACCGGTAATCTTCCGGTACTTCTCCATCAACTGTTCTTCAGTTTCCGGATGGGCCTCGTCCAGTGGAATGCAATCCACAGGGCAGACCTGCTGGCACTGCGGTTCGTCGTAGTGGCCGACACATTGCGTGCACAGGTTCGGGTCGATCACGTAGATCTCTTCGCCCTGGGAAATGGCGGCGTTCGGGCACTCGGGTTCGCAGACGTCGCAGTTGATGCAATCGTCGGTGATGATCAGGGACATGCTAACTCCAGCCGGGGCGGCAGGCCCTGGCGCAATAAACCAATGCGCACAATTGTGCCGCATTGGCGCCCGCAGTGCACGCGGGCGCGATCAAGTGCAGCAGATCGCAGCCTTCGGCAGCGCCTACTTTTTGAAGCGTTCGGTGAGGGCATCGGCCACCACCGGGTGGACGAACTTGGTGATATCGCCGCCCAGGGCCGCGATTTCACGGACCAGTGTCGAGGAAATGAACGAATAACGCTCGGACGGGGTAAGAAACAGGCTTTCCACATCCGGTGCCAGTTGGCGGTTCATATTGGCCAGCTGGAATTCATATTCGAAGTCCGACACCGCGCGCAAACCACGCAGGAACACATTGGCGTTCTGATCTTTGGCGAAATGCGCGAGCAGCGTCGAGAAGCCGACGACTTCAACGTTCGGCAAATGTTTGGTGACCTCGCGGGCCAGCTCCACACGTTGTTCCAAGGGAAACAGCGGGTTTTTCTTCGGGCTGGCGGCGACGGCGATGATCACGTGATCGAACAGGCGCGAGGCGCGTTCGACCAGATCGCCATGGCCCTTGGTAATAGGGTCGAAGGTACCTGGGTACAACACTCGGTTCATCGCGTCGTCCTGGCGGGAGTCCGTTGGGGAGTCGGATGGTATCGCAGCCTTCCCGGTCGGCCAAGTCGCCTGTTGGGTAAGAAAGCACTATAGACGATGGGAATATTCCTCGTTTTCATGGGTTTTTCAAACGCTGGGCCAGTGAATTCGCCAGTTGTGCCGTCAGTCCGTAGACCGACAATTGTGGGT
The DNA here is from genome assembly GCF_001655615.1 of Pseudomonas sp. GR 6-02. Classification (GTDB taxonomy): domain Bacteria; phylum Pseudomonadota; class Gammaproteobacteria; order Pseudomonadales; family Pseudomonadaceae; genus Aquipseudomonas. Next base: position 6,064,665 of record NZ_CP011567.1, on the reverse strand, counting down.
TTGCACCAATGCTGGTGGGGAATAGCGAGCCGTCGTGAATCGATAGATTGTGCAGTTGGTGATGTCGGCCGAGGCTATCGGTCACGGCGTTTTTCGGGTCTTCACCCATGGCACAACCGCCCATTACATGAGCACTGCCCAGGCGCGTGCGATACAGCTCAAGGCTCAATCCATCGATCAAGGCACGCGCTTCGGTGAGGGTTCTGACGTAACGGGCGTCGGCATGCATCGGCATCACGGCGTTGGCGCCACCGGCGAACTGGATCTCGGCCATGCTATGGAACGCCCGACGCAACCCGTCCCAGGCATACGATGAAACCTGATAGTCGAGCACCGGCGTGCCGTCACTGCGTAATTCGACACTGCCGCCGGAGCTGTCCGGGTGAAAGCCGTCTCGCAGCAATGCCAGCATGGCGTGGGTATGCGGAAGGTTTTCCATGTGCCGGGCGTTTTCCGTGCCGAAGCCACCGAGCAGGGTGGTGGCCAGCGCCGGGTGCAGCGGTGGGACCTCCAATTTGTAGGACATCTTGCCGGTGATGCCGTCCTGCCACTGGAAATGGTCGGAATAAATCGACTGCGGCGCGCCGTAGAACGGGTTGATCACCTCGTCGAACAGCCCGGCGGACATGTTGACCAAATGCAGGAACGTCCGTTTTCCCAGTCGCTCATGGGGATCCGGCGCCTCTGAACGCAATAGCAGCGCCGGGCTGTTGATCCCGCCGCCGGCCAGCACGTAATGCCGTGCCTTGACCGTGATTGTGCGTCCGGTAGGGGCAACGCAACGCTCATCCATCGCCACACAGTGCAGACCCGTGACCCTGGCGTCCTTGATCGACAACTTTTCAGCGCGGGCCAGATAGAGCAGCTCGCCACCTTTTTCCAGGGTCGCCGGGATGGTCGTGACCAGCATCGATTGTTTGGCGTTGGTCGGGCAACCCATGCCGCAGTAGCCGATGTTCCAGCAGCCGCGCACGTTGCGCGGGATCACATGCCAGGCGTAGCCGAGTTTTTCGCAGCCTTTGCGGATGACGTCGTTGTTGGCGTTGGGCGGCACTAGCCACGGGGCGACGCCCAGGCGTTGTTCCATTTTCTCGAACCAGGGCGCCATCTCGGCCGGTGTGTGGCCTACGACGTCATGTTCTTTGGCCCAGTGTTCGAGCGTCTGATCCGGGGTGCGAAAGCTCGAAGTCCAGTTGATCAGCGTGGTACCGCCCACCGCCCGGCCCTGGAGGATGGTGATCGCACCGTCCTTGCTCATGCGCCCGATGCCTTCCTGATAGAGGCTGGTGTAGGCCTGATCTTCGAGCATCTTGAAGTCGCTGCTGGTCTTGAGTGGGCCTTCTTCGATGAGCAAGACCTTGTAGCCTGCGGCGCTGAGGATTTCGGCGGTGGTTCCGCCGCCGGCACCGCTGCCGATGATCGCCACATCCGCTTCGAGGGTCAGGTCCTGGGGCAATTGCGAACCGTTATAGGTTTTCCAGCCACGGGCCAGGCCTTCGCGAAACGGATCGGGTACGGGCATGTTCGGGTTCTCTTGTTGTTATGTTTTGGGTGCGATGGTGAGGCGGCTTGCCCGGGAAAGGGACGCCACGGTTTCAGACCGTAGGCGGCCCGGGATACCCACAATGCGCCCAAGACTCCGCCCGGCTGTACCACGCCATCATCACCATTTGCAGCAACGAGCTATGGCCCATGCGCAGCAGGCTCAACGAGCTGTTTTCCCAACGGTCGAGAAAATGTCGGATGGCTTCGCTGCTGGCGTTTTCCCAGCTGCCCCAGATCCCGGTCAGTGGGCCGCGGGTGATGCTCATCCCCAGCGCATCGAACAATTGTCGGGTCAGCTTGAGCATTTCCGGCGACAGGTGATCGAGGCTGTAATCCAGGCTTTTGAGGGTGCCTTCGACGGCGGCCGGCATTTTCTCGACGGCCAAGGCTCCGTCGAGCATCACCGGGATCAGTGCCCGCAGAAACAACAGGTCACCGCTGCGCAGAGTCGCGAAACCGTTGGCCGCCGTGCTCGACGAGCAGCCGCTGAGGCTCGCGCCTAATCCGGCCGTGGCCAGAAAGGCGCTGGCGCCCAGGCTGAATTTAAGCAGGCCGCGCCGTGACAGCGCGGGTGTGTCGGACAGGCTTGGGCTCATTATTGTTATTACCCGGCGGTGTTGATCGTTAGCGGACAAACAGCTTCTGGATCAGTTTCTGAATGGCTTTGCCATACGGTGGATAGATCAGCTTCGCCGCGTTGAAGCGCTGTTTGATCAGCACACCCTTGGCCTTGCTGAAGGTCAGAAAACCTTCGTGGCCGTGGTAGTGGCCCATGCCCGAGGCACCGATGCCGCCGAACGGCATGTCATCCTGGGCAACGTGCAGCAAGGTGTCATTGAGGCATACGCCGCCGGAATGGGTTTCCTGGAGAACGCGGTTTTGCTCGCGCTTGTCGTAGCCGAAGTAATACAGCGCCAGCGGACGAGGCCGTTGGTTGATGTAGGCAAACGCTTCATCGAGGTCCTTGTACGGCACGATTGGCAGCAGCGGGCCGAAGATTTCGTCCTGCATCACCGTCATATCGTCACTGACGTTGAGCAGCAGGCTATGACCCATGCGCCGGCCCTGGCCCTGATCGAACAGCGGAATCAGCAGCGCGCCCTTGCTGGTGGCGTCGCTGAGGTAGCCGTTGAGCCGCGCCAGTTGTCGGTCATTGATGATGGCGGTGTAGTCCGGATTGTCGGCCAGGGTCGGATAAAACCCGCGAACTGCCTGGCGATAGGCTTCGACGAAGGAGCCGACGCGGTCTTCCGGCACCAGCACGTAGTCCGGGGCGACACAGGTTTGCCCGGCGTTGAGGGTCTTGCCGAAAGCGATGCGTTCGGCGGCATCCTTGAGCGGCACATCGCGGGAAACGATGGCCGGGGACTTGCCGCCCAGTTCGAGGGTCACTGGAGTCAGGTTCTCGGCGGCTGCGCGCATCACGTGTTTGCCGATGCTGGTGGCGCCGGTGAACAGCAGGTGATCGAAGCGCAACCGGGAGAACGCCACGCCGATGTCGGCCTCGCCGAGCACCACGCAGACCAGGTCTTGAGGGAATATCCGCCCCAGCAATTCCTTGAGCAGCAAACCGGTGGCGGGGGTCGATTCGCTGAGTTTGAGCATCACCCGGTTACCCGCCGACAGCGCCCCCACCAGTGGCCCGATGGCCAGATACAACGGGTAGTTCCACGGCACGATCACCCCGACTACGCCCAGCGGTTGATAAACGACTTTGGCCGAGGCGGGTTGAAAGGCGATGCCGACTTTACGCCGCGAGGCCTTCATCCAGCTTTTGAGGTGTTGGCTGGCGTAGTGAATACCCTGCAGACTGGGCATCAATTCGGCGAGCAAGGTTTCGTCGGCGCTGCGGTGGCTGAAATCCTGGCTGATGGCGTCGATCAAGGCCTGGCGCTCATTGCTCAACAGGTCCCGCAATGCCTTTAGCCATTGTTGGCGCTGAGCTGCCGGCGGCATCGGGTTGCCTGTATACGCAGCGCGTTGAGCATCGAACAGGGTTTGGAGCTCGTCCAGAGGCTGCTGCAAGTTCTTCAGGTAGGCGATGTCAGCAGGCATGGTCGGCTCCGGATTTATTGTAATGAGGGGATTTTTAGAGTCAGTACTCTAAAAAGTCAAATGACATCCTGACGCAGCTTTGTTTTATCCACCCGCGGATAGGTCGTAAGATGCCCGTCACCGCACTCTGAATTAAAGCTCAAGCCATGGCCCCTCGGATCAAAACCAGCGAGCGCATCGTGCAGAACAGCCTGGAGCTGTTCAATCAGCAGGGCGAGCGCAGCATCAGCACCAACCACATTGCTGCCCACATGGAGATTTCTCCGGGCAACCTGTACTACCACTTCCCCAACAAGCAGGCGATCATCGCTGTGCTGTTCAGTGAGTACGAAAGCCTGGTGGACAGCTTCCTGCGCCCACCCCAGGGCCGCGCCACGACGGTCGAAGACAAGCGCTTCTACCTCAAGGAATTGCTCGCCGCCATGTGGCGTTACCGTTTTTTGCATCGCGACCTCGAGCACTTGCTCGACAGCGATCCCGAGCTGGCCGCCCGTTACCGGCGCTTTTCCCAGCGCTGCCTGATCCAGGGCACCGCCATTTACGAAGGGTTCGTCGCCGCTGGCATCCTGAACATGGATAAGGTTCAGATCGAGTCCCTGACGCTGAACGCCTGGATCATCCTCACGTCGTGGGTGCGGTTTCTGTGCACCACGCGGGAAAACTCCAACCACTTGAGCGAACAGGCTATTAAGCGCGGCGTGTATCAGGTGTTGGTGCTTGAGGCCGGGTTCGTCACCGATCAATCGCGCGACGCGGTAAATGCGCTGTTCGACGAATTTTACGTGCCACTGGCCCAGGCGCTGGAAGAAGTGCATTAGGATTCAAGACTGACAACATCACAGGAGCCCGTTATGCCCATTGCGCAACTGATCAGCCCGCAAGCGTTGGACCTGAAAAAGGAGACCCCGGGGCTGGTGATTCTGGATTGTCGTTTTGCCCTCGAAGACCCGGATTATGGTCAGCGCAGTTATGCCGAAGGGCATATTGCCGGGTCGAGTTTTGCCGATCTCGAGCGTGATCTGAGCGGGGCGGTGGTCAAGGGGGTTACCGGGCGTCATCCGTTGCCTGAACCCGAAAAGCTGATCGAGCGCCTGCAAGCCTGGGGCATCAATGCCGACAGCGAAGTGGTTTTGTACGATGACGGTCCTGGCGCCTGCGCGGCGCGGGCCTGGTGGTTGCTGGCCTGGCTGGGCAAGCGCGACGGTGTGTTCATTCTCGATGGCGGGCTGAAAGCCTGGCATGCCGCCGGATTACCCCTGAGTCTTGATCCGCCGTCGATCAATCGCGGCACCTTCACCGGGACGCCGGATGCTTCGCTGGTGCTCAGCGCCAAACAGCTCCAGAAACGTCTCGGCCAGCCCGCGTTGACCTTGCTCGACGCCCGCGCCATGCCGCGCTTCAAGGGCGAAGTGGAACCGATCGATCCGATTGCCGGGCACATCCCCGGCGCACAATGCGCAGCGTTCACCGAAAACCTGGGCAGCGACGGACGTTTTCTGCCCGCCGATCAGCTCAAGCAGCGGTTTGCCGCGAAGCTCGGTGATCGTTCGCCGACGGAGCTGGTCGCGTATTGCGGTTCCGGCGTGACGGCCTGCCACAACCTGTTCGCCCTGTGCCTGGCGGGTTATCCGTTGGGGGCGTTGTATGCCGGTTCGTGGAGCGAGTGGATCAACGACCCCGCGCGAGGCGTCGCCACCGGCGAGTAAGCGCAGAGCCAATGTGGGGGCTGGCTCTCACATTTGGATCTTTGGTGTCATCAACCGGGTAACTGCCGCGCGCTGCGATACGCCCCCGGTCCAACGCCATAAACCTGCTTGAATTGCCGGCTCAGATGGCTCTGGTCGGCAAAACCCAGTTGCGTCGCGACTTCCAGCGGCAGGCAGCCGTCCTGTAACAACGCCCGTGCCCGAGCGATACGCTGCTGCATCAGCCAAGAGTGCGGCGGCATGCCGGTGGCGCGGCGGAACACCCGGGCGAAGTGGAAGGGGGACAGGTTCACCGTCGCCGCCAGTTCTTCCAGCGAGGGCGGCGCCGCCAATTGCGATTGCAGCCGTTCTTTGGCCAAGGTCACCGCGCGGTGTTCCTTGCCGGGTTTGCCGACGATCGGGACGGCTGCGTGGCGTTGCAACAGCGACAACATCATTTCCCGCCAGACCGTTTGCTGCTGCAGGGCCGTGGACGGACTTTCCAGCAGTCGATGCAGTTGGCAGAACCCCCTCACCAGATCCGGGTCGCGGTACAGCGTGGCGCCAAACACCGGCAAGGTGTCGCTCGGCAGTTCAAGCTCTTCCAGCAGCGAGAGAATTTGCCCGCTGTCGGGATAAAACGCCCGGTACAACCAACCGTCTTCCGTACCTTTGTGGCCGGTGTGCAGTTCGTCCGGATTGATCAGCACCAGCGTGCCGCTGCCCGCCAGATGCTCGGCACCGCGATAGCGATAACGCTGGGCGCCGGCCATGATCATGCCGATCACATAGCCGTCATGCACATGCGGGGCGAAACGGTGTTCGATGTAGCGCGCAGACAACAACTCGACCCCGGCCAGCGGTGCCGTTTGCCAGAAGTGGATCGACTCGCCCTGATCGACTTCCACTGGTTACTTGCGTCCTGTGGCGGCCAGCCATTGGGGAATGCGCCGTTCCAGGTAGTAACCCGGTTGCCTGAACGAACCCTCGACGAAACCGACATGCCCGCCCTTGGCCTGCAGCTCGAATTGAGTGCTGGCGGACAATTCGTCGGCTTGCGGCAGGCTATGCGGAAACACAAACGGATCGTCAGCCGCCTGGATAATCAGGGTCGGCGTGCGAATCTCTCCAAGGAAATAACGACTCGAAGCGCGACGATAGTAATCCGCGGCATCGGCGAAACCATTGAGCGGTGCGGTGACCCGGCCGTCGAAATCCCAGAAGGTGCGCAAGTTCTCCAAAGAGCCCAGAGCCTCCAATGCCGCCAGGCCATCCTCATGTCCCTCATGCTGGAATCTGCGTTGCTTGTTCTTGATGTAGGCGACCATCTCTCGCATGAAATGCGCTTGGTAGAACTGGGAAAAACCCTGGCTGATACGATCGGCACAGTGATCGAGGCGAAACGGCACCGACACTGCCACCGCACCGAGTACACCGCTGTTGCTGCCGGTTTCACCCAGATGCTTGAGCAACACGTTACCGCCCATGGAATAACCGACCGCATACAGCGGCGCGAGGGGGCGTTGGGTGCGCAGGTGCCTGATGGTTTCGGCCAAGTCTTCACTGGCCCCGGAATGGTAGCTGCGCGGCAACAGATTGGGCTCGCCGGAGCAACCTCGCCAGTTCAACGCGACGCTGGCCCAACCCTGGGCACCCAGCGCTTTCTGCATGCCGGCCACATAAGGCGAATTCGACGAGCCGGTCAGGCCATGCAATACCAGCACCAACGGTGCATTCGCGCTGTGTGGGCCGTGCCAGTCCAGGTCAAGGAAATCGCCATCTTCAAGCCACAATCGCTCGCGCTCACGCTCGATATGTGTGGTTTTGCGCCATAGCGGTCCCCACAAGGTTTGTAAGTGCGGATTACCCAGGCCGTAGGCGGGCGTGAAGGCAGGGGTGAAACGTTCTGGCAGATGGGACACGATTGCTCTCGATGCTGCGGCGCGTACCCGCAGCGTTAGCTGACTGAGCTTCGCACCGTTTTCTCAGGCCGGACTAGCCGGCGATCCCTGCCATACGTTGCCACAACGCGTAGTACACACGTCCCGATTTTTGCTCCCGATGCAGGCGCCAATTTTCTGGCAAACCCAATATCGACGGTGCGCTTTCGCTTTCAGTGTAGACCCACGCATCGTCGGCCAGCCAATGACGTTCTTCGAGCAGAGTGCAAACCACAGGCAACAGATTCTGATTGAACGGCGGGTCGAGGAATACCAGGTCGAACGCCGTGGCCGGTTGGGTTTCCAGATAGCGCAAGGCGTCGGCAGTCTGTACCTGGCCGTTGGTGCAGCGCAGGGTGCCCAGATGTTCTTTCAGGCTGGACACCGCGATGTTGCTGGCGTCCAGCGCCTGGCCCATGGCGGCGCCACGGGACAAGGCTTCCAGGAACAGCGCGCCGCTGCCGGCAAACGGATCGAGTACCTTGGCCCCGGCGACGTAAGGCGCGAGCCAGTTGAACAGGGTTTCCCGCACCCGGTCCGGCGTCGGGCGCAGGCCTGGGGCATCCGGGAAGCTCAGCTTTCGGCTGCGCCATTCGCCACCGATGATGCGCAGTTGGTTCACACCGTTATGCACGTTGTGGACAGGTTTTTTTGGGCGAGTGGCCATTAATGCTCCGGAACCCCGAGCGGCTGCTCGGCAGGTTTGTCAGTAGGGGCCGGCAACGGCTTTTGTGGCACGGTCGGGCCAGCGCTGACGATGACCAGTTTATCCGTGCTCAGGTGTTTGTTCAGTGCGGCTTTGACTTGCTCGACGGTCAGGCTCTGGGACTGTTGCATGAAGTCTTCCAGGTAGCTCAGCGGCAAGTTGTAAAAGCCCATGGCGCCGAGCTGACCGACGATATCGGCGTTGCTGGCGGTGGACAGCGGGAAGCTGCCGGCCAGTTCACGCTTGGCGTCGTCGAGTTCTTTCTCGGTGGGGCCGGTCTTAAGGTAGTCGGCGAGCACATCCTGCACCAGTTTCAGGGTGCCTTCGCTCATTTCGGCGCGGGTTTGCAGGTTGATCATGAACGGGCCGCGAGCCTGCATCGGGCTGAAACCCGAATACACGCCATACGACAAGCCACGCTTCTCGCGCACTTCGCTCATCAGCCGGGTGCCGAAACCGCCGCCGCCAAGAATCTGGTTGCCCATGGACAGCGCTGCGTAATCCGGATCGTCACGGTCGATACCCAGTTGCGCGATCATCAGGTTGGTCTGTTTGGACGGAAACTCAATGTGGCCGATGCTGGGCTTGGGGTCGGTCGGTTGTTCGATTTTCGCCAGGGCCGGGCCTTTGGGCAGGTCGGCGGACACTTGTGCGGCAACTGCCTCTGCCTCGGCACGCGACAGGTCGCCTACCAGCGCAATCACCACGTTGCCGGCGGCGTAGGCTTTCTGATGGAAGGCTCGCAACTGCGCCAGGGTAATCGGGGGAATACTCTTGGCTGTGCCGTCGCTGGAGTGTGCGTACGGATGATCGCCGTACAAACGGTTCATCAGCTCCAGGCTGGCGAGTTTGCCGGGGTTCTGTTTCTGGTATTCGAAGCCGGCGAGCATCTGGTTCTTGATGCGCGCAAACGAGTCGGCGGGGAAGGTCGGCTTGCCGACGACTTCAGCGAACAGCTTCAAGGCAGGCTCGCGCTTGTCCACGGCACTGAGGCTGCGCAGGGAGGCAAGCGCCATGTCCTTGTACGCGCCGTTGCTGAAGTCGGCGCCCAATCCTTCGAAGCCCTGAGCGATGGCGCCGACATCTTTGCCGGCCACACCTTCGTTGAGCATGGCGTTGGTCAGCAATGCCAGGCCGGGTGCATCACCGTCCTGGCTGCTGCCGGCGGCGAAGATCAGGCGCATGTCGAACATCGGCAGTTCACGGGCTTCAACGAACAATACCTTGGCGCCTTCGGCGGTATTCCAGGTCTGCACGTTCAGCGAGCGATGGCTTGGGGCCTTGCCGTCGAGTTCGGCCAGCGATTGCAGCTTTTGGCTGGACTTGGCCTTGTCGAGGGCTTCGCTGGCGTTGGACTCGTCGGGTTTTGACAGATAGAAGGCGGCAGACCCGATCAGTGCAACAGCGATCAGGCCGATCAGGGCCAGACGCGACTTTTTACGCTCACTCATGAGTCGTCTCCTGTGGCAGTACATGGGCGACGCTGAGACGTTCGCGGGTGAAATACAGCTTGGCGGCCTTCTGGATATCTTGCGGGGTCACGCTTTCCAGGTCGGCGAGTTCGGTGTCCATCAGTTTCCAGGACAGGCCGACGGTTTCCAACTGTCCGATGGCGGTGGCCTGGCTGGTGATCGAGTCACGCTCAAAAACCAGGCCGGCAATGACCTGCGCTCGTACCCGCTCCAGTTCTTCAGCGGATGGCGCGGTGGTTTTCAGTTGTTCGAGCAGTTTCCACAGGCCGGCTTCGGCCTGGGCCATGGTTTTATTTTTCTGGGTGTTCGGCGAAGCCGACAAGGTGAACAGGCTGTCGCCACGGGTATAGGCGTCGTAGCTCGACGACCCGCCGGACACCAGCTCTTCGCCGCGTTCCAGTTGCGTCGGGATGCGGCCGCTGTAGCCGCCGTCAAGCAGGGCGGAAATCAAGCGCAGGGCGTTCACCGAGCGTTTGTCTTCGGCGGTGGCAATGCTCGGCACGTTGAAGGCCAGCATCAGGCTTGGCAATTGGGTCTGCACATGCAGGGTGATCTTGCGTTCGCCGGGCTCAGCCAGCTCCAGCGGGATTTTCGCCGGTGGCACGTCGCGCTTGGCGATCGGGCCGAAGTAACGCTGGGCCAGGGTTTTGACTTCGTCCGGGGTCACATCGCCGACCACCACCAGAGTGGCGTTGTTCGGCACATACCAGGACTGGTACCAATGGCGCAGTTCTTCGACTTTCATGCGGTCGAGGTCGGCCATCCAGCCGATGGTCGGCGTGTGGTAACCGCTGGCGGGGTAGGCCATGGCCATGAAACGTTCGTAGGCCTTGGACATCGGCTTGTCGTCGGTGCGCAGGCGACGCTCTTCTTTGATCACCTCGATTTCGCGGGTGAACTCGTCGGCCGGCAGGCGCAGGTTGGCCATGCGGTCGGCTTCCAGTTCGAAGGCCACGCCAAGACGGTCGCGGGCCAGCACCTGGTAATACGCGGTGAAGTCGTCGCTGGTGAAAGCGTTCTCTTCGGCGCCGAGGTCGCGCAGGATCAGCGAGGCTTCGCCGGGGCCGACTTTCTCGCTGCCCTTGAACATCATGTGTTCCAGTGCGTGGGACAACCCGGTCTGGCCCGGGGTCTCGTAGCTGGAGCCGACCTTGTACCAGATCTGGGAAACGACGACCGGCGCACGATGGTCTTCGCGCACGACAACCTTCAGGCCGTTGTCGAGGGTGAATTCGTGGGTCGGTTGTGGATCGGCAGCCAGGGCCGAGAGGGGCAGACAAACTGTGCTGAGCAGCAGGCCTGCAGCGCGGCGGGCTAGAGCATTCATTCGTTTTTAAACCTGTTGGGCTGCCCGCTTGGTCTTAGCGTCGGCGGGCGAGAGGGTGCTAGGATACTGATCCGTTTTACTGGCGGCCACGCCTATCAAGCCTTTGATCGGCTTGCAGGTTGTATGGGTTACCGGCAGAAGCTTTGAGTTTGTCAGCTAAACTCTGCGTTTTCGCCGACGATGCCGTTCCAGTCCTTCGTATTAGTCGACCTTTGAGGCGCCGTTGGCTCCTCGACAAAATGTTGCGCGTGAACAAGCTGGATGAATCGCAGTCTGTTCAGCATCGAATTATTTATTTGCCGAGGCGCCTTTTGGCGCGTCGCTACCGTGAGATAGCCGTCCTCCATGTTTGGTTCCAACGACGACAAGAAGACCCCAGCTGCGGCTGGTGAGAAGAAAAGCCTGTTCGGATGGCTGCGCAAAAAGCCGCAGGAACCCGTTGTCGAACAGCCACAGCCACTTTCTGAGCCAACCCCGGCACCGGTTATAGAGCAAAAGCCTGCGCCGATTGCCGAGCCGGTGCTGCAACCTGCGGCCGCGCTCGTACCTGAAACCGAAGTCGCGGCCCCATTGCCGCTGACGCCAGTTGCTACGCCGTGGCTGACTTTGCCGGTAGCGGAAGAGCCGGTGGCGTTGGTTGAAGATGAGCAAGCGCCGCACATCACGCCACCGATTCCGGCTCCGACTGCGTTTGCTCCGGAGCCGGTTCGGGCGCCAGTGGTTGAGCCGGCAGTCGTTGCACCGGCAGCCGTTGCGCCCGTGTTCGTGGCCGAACCTGCTCCAGTGGTTCCAGAGCCGGCAGTGCCAGCATTTGTTGCTCCGGTTGCTCCGGTTGCTCCAGCGCCTGCGCCTGCACCCGTCATCGCTCCTGTTGCCGCCACACCGGTTGCGCCCCTCGAAACTCCAGTCGAGCCTGTGCGTACCGAAGAGACCAAAGCCGGTTTCTTCGCCCGTCTCAAGCAAGGCCTGTCCAAGACCAGTGCCAGCATTGGCGAGGGCATGGCCAGCCTGTTCCTCGGCAAGAAAACCATTGATGACGAACTGCTCGAAGACATCGAAACCCGTCTGCTGACCGCCGATGTCGGCGTCGAAGCGACGTCGGTGATCATTCAGCGCCTGACTCAGAAAGTCGCCCGCAAGGAGCTGGCCGATGCCGACGCGCTGTACAAATCCCTGCAAGCCGAATTGGCAGCGATGCTCAAACCGGTCGAGCAGCCGCTGAAAATCACCTCGCAGAACAAGCCGTTCGTGATTCTGGTGGTCGGCGTCAACGGTGCCGGCAAAACCACCACCATCGGCAAGCTGGCGAAGAAGCTGCAACTGGAAGGCAAGAAAGTCATGCTCGCCGCCGGTGACACCTTCCGCGCCGCAGCGGTCGAGCAACTGCAGGTCTGGGGCGAGCGCAACAAGATCCCGGTGATCGCCCAGCACACCGGCGCCGACTCGGCTTCGGTAATCTTCGACGCTGTGCAGGCCGCCAAGGCCCGTGGCATTGATGTGTTGATCGCCGACACCGCCGGTCGCCTGCACACCAAAGACAATTTGATGGAAGAGTTGAAGAAGGTTCGCCGGGTGATCGGCAAGCTCGATGCCGACGCGCCTCATGAGGTGCTGTTGGTGCTCGACGCCGGTACCGGCCAGAACGCCATCAACCAGGCCAAGCAATTCAACCAGACCGTCGAATTGACCGGCCTGGCGCTGACCAAACTCGACGGCACCGCCAAGGGTGGGGTGATTTTCGCCCTGGCCAAGCAGTTTGGCTTGCCGATCCGTTACATCGGCGTTGGTGAAGGCATCGACGATTTGCGTACTTTTGAAGCAGAACCCTTTGTCCAGGCATTGTTTGCCGAGCGGGAGCGTTCATGATTCGTTTCGAACAGGTCGGTAAACGCTACCCGAACGGTCACGTCGGCTTGCATGAGCTGAGCTTTCGAGTCCGTCGGGGCGAATTCTTGTTTGTCACCGGCCATTCCGGCGCCGGTAAAAGTACCTTGTTGCGGCTGTTGCTGGCCATGGAGCGTCCGACCACCGGCAAATTGCTGCTGGCCGGGCAAGACCTGAGCACCATCAGCAATGCGCAGATTCCGTTCCTGCGCCGACAGATCGGCGTGGTGTTCCAGAACCACCAGTTGCTGTTCGATCGCACGGTGTTCAATAACGTCGCGTTGCCGTTGCAGATCCTTGGCCTGTCCAAGGCCGAGGTCGTCAAGCGCGTGGACTCGGCCCTGGAGCGCGTGGCGCTCTCGGACAAAACCGATCTCTACCCTGGCGACCTGTCTACCGGCCAGCAACAGCGCGTCGGCATCGCTCGCGCCATCGTTCACCGCCCGGCCTTGCTGCTGGCGGATGAACCGACCGGTAACCTCGACCCGCGTCTGGCGGCAGAAATCATGGGCGTGTTCGAAGACATCAACCGTCTGGGCACCAGCGTGCTGATCGCCAGTCACGACCTGGCGCTGATTGCCCGCATGCGTCATCGCATGCTGACCCTGCAGCGTGGCCGATTGATCGGCGACGGGGAGGCTGGCGTATGAGTGCGACACGTAGCCCCAAGGTTTCCGAGCGTGTGGCCCCGAAGGCCGCCGACCCGCAACCACAGCAGAAGAAAAAACGCGACGATGACGATGGCCCGGATTTCGCCACGCTGTTCCGCGCCTGGGTCGAAAGTCATCGTGCCAGTTTGCTGGACAGCTTGCGTCGCTTGGGCAAGCACCCGATCGGCAGTTTTTTCACCTGCATGGTGATGGCGGTGGCCCTGAGCTTGCCGATGGGTCTGTCACTTTTGCTGAATAACGTCGAGCGTCTCGGTGGCTCCTGGCAGCGTGCGGCGCAGATTTCCCTGTATCTGCAACTTGAGGCCAGCCCTGCCGAGGGTGAGTCGTTGCGTGAGCAGATCAAAGGCATGCCGGGCGTAGCGGATGCCGAATACGTGGGTCGCGATCAGGCGCTGGAAGAATTCCAGCAGCAGTCCGGTCTGGGCGAAGCCCTTAAGGAACTGCCGGAAAACCCGCTCCCGGGCGTGGTCCTGGTGACTCCGAAAGAGGTCGACAAGCCTGCGCTTGAAGCATTACGACAAAAACTTTCCGAGTTGCCGAAGGTACAACAGGCGCAACTTGATCTAGTCTGGGTCGAGCGTCTGGCGGCCATCCTCAAGCTGGGCGACCGTTTTGTCTTCGGTCTGACCGTGCTTTTGGTTTCTGCATTACTTTTGGTGATAGGCAATACCATTCGTCTTCATATTGAAAACCGCCGCACAGAGATAGAAGTGATTAAACTCGTCGGCGGCACGGACAGTTATGTGCGCAGGCCCTTTCTGTACATGGGCGCGCTATATGGCTTCGGTGCGGGGATTCTTTCCTGGGGCGTATTGGCGTTCGGCCTGAACTGGCTGAACGACGCGGTGGTTGGACTGGCCGGTTTGTACGGCAGTGATTTTGCGCTGGCCGGAGTGCCAGTTGCCGACGGTCTGTCGCTCTTGCTTGGCGCGGTGCTGTTGGGGTATATCGGTGCATGGATTGCAGTCGCACGCCACCTGCGGGAGCTTGCGCCAAAGTAATATCATTTTGCTCGTATTGACCTTTCAGCGTTTATGGGAACTTGTTTTTTGGTTTCCGGTCAATTTTCGCAGTGCTGAACTGCACGAGTTATGTAAGTCGGAGGTTTTTTCGTATGACCAATTCTTTGCAACCTGCATATGCTCTGGTCCCGGGTGCGAACCTGGAGGCCTATGTGCACACGGTGAACAGCATTCCATTGCTGACGCCGGAGCAGGAGCGTGAACTGGCCGAGAGTCTCTATTATGAGCAGGATTTGGGGGCGGCTCGGCAGATGGTGCTCGCCCACCTGCGTTTTGTCGTACACATTGCCCGTAGCTATTCCGGTTACGGCCTGGCCCAGGCTGACCTGATCCAGGAAGGCAACGTCGGCCTGATGAAAGCGGTCAAGCGTTTCAACCCGGAAATGGGTGTGCGCCTGGTGTCCTTTGCGGTGCACTGGATCAAGGCGGAAATCCACGAGTTCATCCTGCGCAACTGGCGGATCGTCAAAGTCGCGACCACCAAGGCTCAGCGCAAGCTGTTCTTCAACCTGCGCAGCCAGAAGAAACGTCTGGCCTGGCTGAACAACGAGGAAGTCCACCGTGTGGCGGAAAGCCTCGGCGTAGAGCCGCGGGAAGTGCGTGAGATGGAAAGTCGCCTGACCGGCCATGACATGGCCTTCGACCCGGCCGCGGAAGCGGACGACGACAGTGCCTTCCAATCGCCGGCCAACTACCTGGAAGACCACCGGTACGACCCGGCCCGTCAACTGGAAGATGCCGACTGGAGCGACAACTCCAACCACAACCTGCACGAAGCGCTTGAAGTGCTGGACGACCGCAGCCGCGACATTCTCTACCAGCGCTGGCTGGCAGAAGAAAAAGCCACGCTGCACGACCTGGCGCAGAAGTACAACGTGTCGGCCGAGCGTATTCGTCAGCTCGAGAAGAGCGCGATGAACAAGCTCAAGTTGTCGATCGCTGCGTAACCCGCGCGAAGGCAATAAAAAACGCCCCGATCATTGATCGGGGCGTTTTTGTTTCTGCCCAATTTCCGGTTTAGCGTCGACTTTGTGGGATCTTCGGTGTCATTGAGCCCATGGCGCCCGGCGGGAATCGTTGAGGCCGACCAGATAGCTGTCCCCGCCCAACTGATTCATCTGCTGGCGAATCCACCCCGCCCGCCTTGCAACGTAAGAAGTCGGATGGCTGGCACTCCACACCCGCGGGTTCGGCAGTACCGCGGCCAACAAACTTGCCTGCTGCCGGGACAGCGAACCAGCGCCCACGCCAAAGTGATGCCGGGCCGCTGCTTCGGCGCCGAACACACCTTCATCCCACTCGACGCTATTAAGGTATACCTCAAGAATCCGCTGCTTGGGCCAGAACACTTCGATCAGCCCGGTAAACCAGGCTTCCAGGCCTTTACGCAGCCAGCTGCGGCCAGACCACAGAAACAGGTTTTTCGACACTTGCTGGCTCAGGGTGCTTGCGCCGCGAATCGAGCCGCCGCGCTCGTTATGTGCAAACGCCGCCTGAATCGCGCTGAAATCAAAGCCCCAATGCTCGGCAAACTTCTGGTCTTCACCGGCAATCACCGCGACTTTCAGGTCGTCGGAGATTTCATCCCAGGGTTTCCAGGTGCGTTGCAAATCAATCGGCTCGCCGTCGACCCAGGATTCGATCTTGCGCTCGACCATCAATGCCGTTCCCGGTGGCGGCACCACCCGAAACAGCAGAACCAACAAAACACTGCCGACCGCGAACCAGAGCAGGGCCTTTGTTAAACGACGGAAAATTAACTGCAGCATAGAGATGGCTTGGCCGAACCCGTTGAGCCGGCCATTATACAGACCCTGCTGATCGAGTCTGACTGGAGTTCTTCATGCTGCGTGGCTTTCTGATGCTTGCCGCTTTCTTCGGATTCACCGGCGTTGCCTTGGGCGCATTCGCCGCCCACGGCCTGAAAAACCGCCTGACGCCTGAGTATTTGGCGATTTTCCACACGGGCGTCACTTATCAACTGGTGCATACCCTGGCGTTGCTGGGTGTTGCATTGCTGGCCACGCAGATTCCCGGTCGTCTGATTACCTGGGCCGGCGCGTCTTTTGCTCTCGGCATTGTGTTGTTTTCCGGCAGCCTGTACCTGCTGACGATGACCGGCGTCAGCAAGCTCGGGATCGTTACACCGTTCGGCGGCCTCGCGTTTCTGGTCGGCTGGGTTTGCCTGGGGCTAGCCGCCTGGCGGCTGAGCTGACCACGCAGTCCATTTCGTGACGAATGGCTTGGGTCGCCAAGTCTGATCGGGCTAGAATGCCAGCCCCTAAAAATGATGGCGGCATTCGGCATGCGCATTCAGTTGAACGGCGAATCCCTTGAACTGCCCGACGGTGAAACCGTTGCGGCCCTGCTGACCCGTCTGGAACTGACCGGGCGCCGGGTGGCGGTCGAGCTCAATCTGGATATCGTCCCGCGCAGCCAGCACGCTGAAACCACGCTGAACGACGGCGACTCGGTCGAAGTGGTACACGCCATCGGCGGCGGCTAGCCGCCCGGCCCGAGCGGCCACAGAATCATTGTGCAAGAACCTCACCCCAACAGAGGATTTCCCATGAGCATCGTTCGTAGCGACAAGCCCTTCGTCCTGGCCGGTCGTACTTACCAGTCGCGTTTGCTGGTAGGCACCGGCAAGTACCGTGACATGGAAGAAACCCGCCTGGCCATCGAGGCTTCGGGTGCCGAGATCGTCACCTTCGCCGTGCGCCGGACCAACCTCGGCCAGAACCCGGGCGAACCGAACCTGCTCGAAGTCCTGTCGCCGGATCGCTACACCTTCCTGCCGAACACTGCCGGTTGCTACGACGCCATTGAAGCCGTGCGCACCTGCCGCCTGGCCCGTGAGCTGCTCGACGGCCACAACCTGGTGAAGCTGGAAGTGCTGGCGGATCAGAAAACCCTGTTCCCCAACGTGATCGAAACCCTCAAGGCCGCCGAAGTGCTGGTCAAGGAAGGTTTCGACGTGATGGTGTACACCAGCGATGATCCGATCATTGCCCGTCAACTGGCGGAAATCGGTTGTATCGCGGTCATGCCGCTGGCTGGTCTGATCGGCTCGGGCCTGGGGATCTGCAACCCGTACAACCTGCAGATCATCCTCGAAGAGGCGAAAATTCCGGTGCTGGTGGATGCCGGTGTCGGTACTGCCTCCGACGCCACCATCGCCATGGAGCTGGGCTGTGAAGCGGTGCTGATGAACTCGGCCATCGCCCATGCCCAGCAGCCGATCATGATGGCTGAAGCCATGAAACACGCCATCGTGGCAGGTCGTCTGGCCTACCTCGCGGGCCGCATGCCGAAAAAACTCTATGCCAGCGCCTCCTCGCCGCTGGATGGTCTGATCAAGTAAGAGCCATTGATGACTGAATCAAACGACACGCCTATCCAGCAGGAAGAAGGCGAAGAGCGCCAACACCGCCGCATCAAGAGTTTCGTGATGCGCGCCGGGCGCATGACCGAAGGCCAGCAACGCGGCCTGGAGCAGGGCGCTCCGCTGTTCGTGCTGCCTCTGGCCGATGCGCCGGTGGATTTCGACCGGGTGTTCGGCCGTTCGGCGCCGCGCTCGCTGGAAATCGGTTTCGGCATGGGCCATTCGCTGTTGGAAATGGCCGCGGCCTCGCCGGAGCAGGATTTCATTGGCGTTGAAGTTCACCGTCCGGGTGTTGGCGCGCTGCTCAATGGCGTGCTGACTCAGGGCCTGACCAACCTGCGTGTCTACGATTGCGATGCGATCGAAGTGCTCAACCGTTGCATCGCCGACAACAGCCTCGACCGCCTGATGCTGTTTTTCCCGGATCCGTGGCACAAGAGCCGTCACCACAAGCGTCGTATCGTTCAGGCATCGTTCGCTGAGCTGGTGCGCAGCAAGTTGAAGGTCGGCGGTGTGTTGCACATGGCCACCGACTGGGAGCCGTACGCCGAGTACATGCTGGAAGTGATGAACGTCGCTCCGGGCTATCGCAACCTCGCCGAAGACGGCAAGTGCGTCCCGCGCCCGGCCGAACGCCCGATCACCAAGTTCGAACGCCGCGGCGAACGTCTTGGGCATGGCGTGTGGGATCTGAAGTTCGAAAAGCAGAACTGACCGACCTGAAATCCGTAGGAGCGAGGCTTGCCCGCGAAGGGGACGCCGCGGTGTAACTGATACACCGTGTCATCGTTCTTCGCGGGCAAGCCTCGCTCCTACGGGATTTGTGTTGTGCCCGGCTTAGCGGCGGTCTGCCACAACCCCGATCAACACCAGCACCACCAACAACACCGGCGCCAGGCTGTAGTTGTTGAACTGGCTCAAGCCTTTGATGATCCATGGCGTGGCATAGATCAGTGCTACGCCGCTGCCGACCATGCACAGCAGGGCCATCAGCGGGATGCGCAAGGCGCCGGCGATGCTGCCCAGGCGTTGGTCGACCCAGCCCTTGAGGTCGGCGCCAAACAGCACGAGCAGGCAGCCCACCAGTGCCAGAGAGATTTCCGACAGGTTGCTACGGCTCCAGCGGGACACGGTGGCGAGCAGGTCGAGTACCAGATCCATTCGATTTCCTTATGTCAGAAAAGTCTGCAGCAAGTCATTGAGAAAGAGTTGTCCGCGCATCGTGGCTGCCAGACGTGACGGTTCGACCTGCAACAAGCCACTTTGTTCGGCCTCTCGGCGGCCTTCGGCAAGGCTTTCCAGGGGCAGCCCGGTGCGCTCCGTATACAACCGCGCTTCGACGCCCTCGGTCAGGCGCAAGGCGTTCATCAGGAACTCGAACGGCAGTTCTTCGTTGGTCAGCGCTTTCTCGCCAGCCTTGAAGCTTTTGGCCGGATTGAGGTAATCCTTCGGCAGGCGAGTCTTCCAGGTGCGTACGATGCGCCCGTCCGGATGGCTGAGCTTGCCGTGGGCACCGGCGCCGATGCCGATGAAGTCGCCGAAACTCCAGTAATTGAGGTTATGCCGCGCCGGACGGCCGGGCTGGGCATAGGCCGAGACTTCGTACTGCGCGTAACCGTGCTCGGCCAACAGCGCCTGGCCGGCCTCTTGAATGTCCCACAGGGCGTCATCTTCCGGCAGCGTCGGCGGCTGGTTCCAGAACACCGTGTTCGGCTCCAGGGTCAGCTGATACCAGGACAGGTGCGTCGGCTTCAGGGCGATGGCCTGGCGCAGGTCGCTCAGGGCATCGTCCAGCGTCTGATCGGGCAAACCGTGCATCAGGTCCAGATTGAAGTTGTCGAAGCCAGCCTGGCGCGCCATGTCGGCGGCACGCACGGCTTCATCGCCGTTGTGGATCCGCCCCAGCGCCTTGAGTTTTTCTTCCTGAAAGCTCTGGATACCGATCGACAGGCGATTGATGCCCAGCGCCCGGTAGGCGCGGAATTTCTCCTGCTCGAACGTTCCTGGATTGGCTTCCAGGGTGATTTCTATGTCGCTGGCAAACGGAATACGTTGCTCGACACCCTTGAGCAAACGGCCCAACGCCTCGGCGCTGAACAGGCTCGGCGTACCGCCACCAAAGAAGATCGAACTCAGTTCGCGGCCATAGACCGCATGCAGGTCCTGATCGAGGTCGGAGAGCAGGGCGTCCACATACTCTTGTTCCGGCAGCACTGGGCTGGCGGTGTGGGAGTTGAAGTCGCAATAAGGGCATTTGCGTACACACCACGGGATGTGGATGTACAGCGCCAAGGGCGGTAGCACAGGCAAAGCGGCCCGAGGCGAATGCGCGCCGCCGAAGATCAGCGGCGACGCGGACGATTCAATGGTCATTTCAAGCCCAGACGCTGGCGCAGCAGATCCATTGCACGGGCGCGGTGACTGATCTGGTTCTTGTCGCTGGGCTTAAGCTCGGCGCTGGAGCACTCGCGTTCTGGCACCCAGAACAGCGGATCGTAGCCAAAACCGTGCTCACCGCTGGCCTGGGTCAGGATGCGCCCATGCCACAGGCCTTCGCAGAGGATTGGCAACGGATCGTCGGCATGACGCACCAGCGCCAACACGCAGACGAATTGCGCGCAGCGCTCCGCTTGTGGCACGTCTTTCATGACGTCGAGCAGTTTGGCGTTATTCGCCGCATCGCCCTTGCCGTCGGCATAACGGGCCGAATAGATACCCGGCGCACCGCCGAGGAAATCCACCGCCAGCCCCGAATCGTCGGCCAAGGCCGGCAGGCCGGAAATACGCGAGGCATTGCGGGCCTTGAGAATGGCGTTTTCGACGAACGACAGGCCGGTTTCTTCAGGCTCAACGCTGCTGAACTCGCCGATCGAGCGCAAGTGCACCGATTCGCCCAGCATGGCCTGGAGTTCCTTGAGTTTGCCGGCGTTATGGCTGGCCAGTACGAGTTGCGTGAAATTGATCATTCGCCGGGGAAGAGCTCTTGGTTGAAATTGATGGTGTTGATTTTGTCACCGGTCTGCACCTTGATTTCAAAGGTGCGGATTTCCTGCTGTGGCACCGGATACTGGGCGATGTAGTAGACCGCGCCGGTTTCGGTGATCTGTTTGAACTGCAATGGGACGCTTTGGCTGGTCAGGTCTTTGACCGTCCCGCTGACTTGTGCGGTTTGCGGTTTGCCGTCCTTGATCACCGACACGTTGATCACGCCCTGGTTCTTGCTGCGGATCAGCTCGGCAGCCTTGGCGATGTCCGGTGTCAGATAAGTCGAGTTGAAGGTGTTGTAGTGCACTGTCACATCGCCAAATGTTTCCTGGCGTTCGCTTTTGATGACGTCGGCGGCCATGGCGGTGACGCTCAGGCAGGCAGTAAGTACAAACAGCGCTAGACGACCCATGATCGTTCTCCTCGAAGTGTCGTGATTCAGACCGCGACCTTGTGGTCCGGCAGACCGGGGCTGCTGACGCGATAGATACCGATCTCACCTAACAGATTAGGCCATAGCTTACTGGCCCACCCGTGTCGATGCTGTTGATCCACGGCAAGTCGATCAATGACCTTGGCTTCACGTTCGCGACACAGCGCTTCAAAGTCTTCGAAGGTGCAGAAGTGAATGTTTGGCGTGTTGTACCAGGTGTACGGCAGAAACTCCGAAACCGGCATCCGGCCCTTGCTCGCCAGGTACCAGCGGCAGCGCCAGTGGCCGAAGTTGGGGAAGGTGATGATGCACTGGCGACCGACCCGCAGCATTTCGTCGAGGATCTTGTCCGGGTAATGCACGGCTTGCAGGGCCTGGGTCATGACCACGATGTCGAAGCTGTTGCTGGCAAAGTTGCCCAGGCCCTTGTCCAGGTCCTGCTCGATGACGTTGATGCCTTTGGCCACGCACTCGGCAATGTTGTCCGGGTCGTTTTCCAGGCCATAGCCGGTGACCTGCTTGTGGTCGCGCAGCCAGGTCAGCAGCTCGCCGTCACCGCAGCCGAGGTCGAGCACGCGGCTGCCGGCGGGGATCCATTCCTGGATGATTTCCAGATCGGCTCTCATGTCTTCCTCAAAGCGATATGCGGTTCATGTAATTGCTGAAGGCCTGCAAGTAACGCGGGATCGGAATCAGGAAGGCATCGTGGCCTTGCGGAGCATCGATCTCCAGATAGCAGACGTCTTTCCTGGCCGCCATCAGCGCGTCCACCAGCTCCCGAGAGCGGGCAGGGGAGAAACGCCAGTCGGTGGTGAAGGACATCACGCAGAACTTGGCTTTCGCGCCTTCGAAGGTTTTCGCCAGGTCATCGTCGAAGTTCGCCGCAGGGTCGAAGTAGTCCAGCGCCTTGGTCATCAGCAGGTAGGTGTTGGCGTCGAATCGTCCGGAAAACTCCTCGCCTTGATAGCGCAGGTAGCTTTCGACCTGGAACTCGACACTGTGGAAGTCGTAGTTGAGCTTTTCGCTCTTCAGACCGCGGCCGAATTTTTCGCCCATGGAGTCATCGGACAGGTATGTGATGTGCCCGACCATTCGCGCCAGCATCAGCCCGCGCTTGGGGATTACCCCGTATTCCTGGAACGAACCGCCGTGGAACTCCGGGTCGGTAAGAATCGCCTGGCGTGCGACTTCGTTGAACGCGATGTTCTGCGCCGACAGTTTCGGTGCCGAGGCGATCGCCAGGCAGTGCCGCACGCGATCCGGATAGGTGATGGTCCACTGCAAGGCCTGCATGCCGCCCAGACTGCCGCCGATCACCGCCGCCCATTGGCCGATGCCGAGCAGGTCGGCAAGGCGTGCCTGGCTGTGCACCCAGTCTTCCACGGTCAGTACCGGGAAGTCGGCGCCAAACGGCTTGCCGGTTTCCGGATTGACGCTGCTGGGGCCGGTGGAGCCGTTGCAACCGCCGAGGTTGTTCAGGCTGACCACGAAGAATTTGCGGGTGTCGATCGGTTTGCCGGGGCCGATGCAGCTGTCCCACCAACCGGGTTTGCGGTCGTCGGGGCTGTGGAAGCCGGCGGCGTGATGGTGACCGGACAAGGCATGGCAGATCAGCACGGCATTGCTCGCCGTGGCGTTCAGCGTGCCATAGGTTTCATAGATCAGGTCATAAGCGGGCAGCGAACGACCGCAGGCCAGGGCCAGGGGTTCACTGAAGTGCGCCACTTGCGGCGTCACCAGACCAACAGAATCGGGGGGGAAGGCAGCTGGCATCGACCCTGCTCTCATTGAAATGAGGCGTAAGTCTAAAGACCGCTGTGGCTAGCGGCAAGCAAAGGCCGGGCCTGATTTTCCCTCGCCACATTGAGGTCAGGCCGGGCGCACCAGATCCGGCAAATCCGGCAGCTTCTTCGGCGAACAGATCCGCACCCGCTTCTGCCGGTTCAACTCGCCGCTGATCAGGCTGACCTGGCTCTTGGAAACCCCGAACGCCTTGGCCAGAAACGCCATCAGGTACGCATTGGCCTTGCCCTCGACCGGCGGCGCCGTCAGACGGATCTTCAGGCGATCACCGTGCAGCCCGGCGAAATCATCGCTGCGGGCCGCAGGTTGCAGGTGACATTCCAGAATCAGGTCATCACCGTCCCAGCGAAAGTAGCTCACCGGATCAGATCAGCAGGCGCAGGATCTGCGGCATCATGGTCAAGGCTGCGAGGTTGTTGATTACCAGCATGTCGATCAGCTTGAGCACCATGAACGCCAGGATCGGCGAGATATCCAGGCCGCCGAGGTTTGGCAGAATCTTGCGGAACGGCGCCAGGGCCGGCTCGCAGATCTGGTTCACCAGCTCGGCGCCGGGGTTGTGGCTGCCCGGCGCGACCCAGGACAGGATCACGCTGATGATCAGGGCATAGAAGAAGATATTCAGGAACAGCGCCGTTACGCCGATCAGCGACCAGATCAGCAATTGCAGCGGGTTACCGGTGGTGCCGAAGGTCAGCAGCAGGGTCAGGGCCATCAACGCCAGTTGCACGAGGATTGCCAACACCAGCGAGGACATGTCCAGGCCGAACAGGCTCGGGATGATCCGGCGCAGTGGCTTGAGCAGTGGCTGGGTGGCTTTCACGGCGAACTGGCACAGCGGGTTGTAGAAGTTTGCGCGCACCAGTTGCAGCACGAAACGCAGCAGCACGATCAGCAGGTACAAACTGCCGAGGGTTTGCAGCACGTAAATCGCTGCAGTGTTCAATCCAATCATGTAAGGCTCCTTATTTGCCCAGTTGTTCGGCCATCTCGGCCGAGCGGTGCGCGGCGGCGCCGAGTGCTTTTTCCACCAGGGCTTCGAAGCCGCCGGCCTGGAACGCTTTGATCGCCGCTTCGGTGGTGCCCGCAGGCGAGGTCACGCGGCGACGCAGTTCAGCGGCGTCGACATCACTGGCGACTGCCATGTGTGCAGCGCCCAGCGCGGTTTGCACGGTCAGTTGTGCAGCGATTTCGGGTGGCAGGCCGAGCTTCACGCCAGCGGCGGTCATGGCTTCGATCAGCAGGAAGAAATACGCAGGGCCAGAGCCGGAAACGGCGGTGACCGCGTCCAGTTGCTGTTCTTCGTCCAGCCACAAAGCGATGCCGACTGCCGACAGCAGCTCTTGGGCCTGCTGGCGTTGCTCGGCGCTCACTTGGGCCGTGGCGTACAAACCGCTCACACCCTGGCGCACCAGCGCCGGGGTGTTGGGCATGCAGCGCACGATCGGCTGGGCACCCAGCCAGTTGTTCATGCTGGCGCAGGTGATGCCGGCCGCAATCGACACCACCAGCTGGTTCGGCTTGAGGCTTGGGCGAATGGCTTCGCAAACGGCTTTCATCGCCTGTGGCTTGACCGCCAGCACGACCACGTCCACGCCCTCAATGGCTTGGGCGTTGTCGGCAAACACTTCGATGCCGTGTTCGGCTTTCACGCGGGCACGGGTTTCTTCGCCCGGATCGCTGGCGCGGATCTGCGCGGCGTCCAGACCTTTGGCGCGCAGGCCGCCGATCAGGCTGGCGGCCATGTTGCCGGCTCCGATAAAGGCAATACGAGTCTTGCTCATGTCAGGTCCTTATAGAGAGGTGAGTCAGCCATGTTCATGGTCGACTGTAATCGCGGGCGCCAAACAGGGCCGTACCGATACGGACCCAAGTGGCGCCCTGGGCGATGGCCGACTCGAGGTCGTGGCTCATGCCCATGGAAAGTGTGTCGAGTGGCAGGTTCAGGCTGGCTTGCAGGCTCTGCACGGCAGCAAAGGCGGCGTCCTGGGCGGCGCGATCTTCAGTCGGCTCGGGAATTGCCATCAGCCCGCGCAATTTCAAACGCGGCAGCGCACTGATGGCATCGGCCAGGGCGGGCAGGTCGGCCGGGGTGCAGCCGGATTTGCTGGCTTCACCACTGACGTTGACCTGGATGCAGATGTTCAAGGGCGGCAAATCGGCAGGGCGCTGTTCGGACAGGCGTTGTGCGATTTTCAAACGATCCACGGAGTGCACCCAGTCGAAATGCTCGGCGATAGCACGAGTCTTGTTCGATTGAATGGGGCCGATGAAGTGCCAGATCAAGGGCAGGTCGGCCAATTCGAGCTGTTTGCCCAAGGCTTCCTGCAGGTAGTTTTCGCCAAAGTCGCGGATCCCGGCGGCATAGGCTTCACGCAGGGCCTCGGCGGGCTTGGTTTTGCTCACGGCCAATAGCTGGATGCTGTTCTCATCGCGGTGGGCGGCTTTGGCTGCTGCCTGGATGCGTGAACTAACCTGAAGAGTGTTGTCTGCTATCGTGGACATCAAGAGGCGCCAGCGGTCTGAAGGTTCGCGGCATTCTACTGGAATTGAGGAGCGCTATGGATATCACTGAGCTGCTGGCTTTCAGCGCCAAACAAGGCGCGTCCGACCTGCACCTGTCCGCCGGTCTGCCACCGATGATCCGTGTCGATGGCGATGTGCGACGCATCAACTTGCCGGCCTTGGACCACAAGGAAGTGCATGACCTGATCTACGACATCATGAACGACCTCCAGCGGGTGGACTTCGAGAAGCATCTTGAAACCGACTTTTCCTTCGAAGTGCCCGGCGTGGCGCGTTTCCGGGTCAATGCCTTCAACCAGAATCGTGGCGCGGGCGCGGTGTTCCGGACCATTCCGTCGAAGGTCCTGAGCATGGACGATCTGGGCATGGGGGACGTGTTTCGCAAGATTACCGAAGCGCCCCGGGGCCTGGTGCTGGTGACCGGCCCGACCGGCTCCGGCAAGTCCACCACGCTGGCGGCGATGATCGATTACCTGAACAACCATCGCCATCACCACATCCTCACCATCGAAGACCCCATCGAGTTCGTCCACGAATCGCGCAAATGCCTGATCAATCAGCGTGAAGTCCATCGCGATACCCGCAGCTTCGCCACGGCCCTGCGCTCGGCCCTGCGTGAAGACCCGGACGTGATTCTGGTGGGGGAAATGCGTGACCTGGAGACTATTCGGCTGGCGTTGACCGCCGCCGAGACCGGCCACCTGGTATTCGGCACGCTACACACCACCTCGGCGGCGAAAACCATCGACCGGGTGGTGGACGTGTTTCCGGGTGACGAGAAATCGATGGTGCGCTCGATGCTCTCCGAGTCGTTGCTGGCGGTGGTGTCCCAGGCACTGATCAAGAAAATCGGCGGCGGGCGGATTGCCGCCCACGAAATCATGCTCGGCACCTCGGCGATCCGTAACCTGATCCGTGAAGACAAGGTGGCGCAGATGTACTCGTCGATTCAGACCGGTGGGTCGCTGGGGATGCAGACGCTGGATATGTGCCTGAAGGATCTGGTGACCAAGGGTGTGATCAGTCGCGAGCATGCGCGGGAGAAGGCGCGGTCGCCGGATAATTTTTGAGGGTTGGAGCGCGACCTGTGGCGAGGGGGCTTGTCGGAACGCCGCATCGCCCCGTTCGGCTGCGAAGCAGTCGCAAACTCGGGCGATGCGGTCTTTCTAGTAACGCTTGGTGGCAGGTTTTGGGGCCGCTCCGCGGCCCAACGGGGGCAAGCCCCCTCACCACAATCGGATCAGCGCTGTACGACGCGCAGTTGATTCGGTTCTTTTGGCAGAACCCGCTTGGCAACCACGTAGTGGTTATCCCAATACGGCTTCTTCAGGGTGTCGATGCTTACCGACTTGCCACGGCGTGGTGCGTGGATGAAGCGGTCGTTGCCCAGGTAGATGGCCACATGGTTGACCCGGCGGCTCTTGATGTTGAAGAAAATCAGGTCGCCTGGCTTCAGTTCGTTGCGATCGACTTTCTCACCGTGACCGCTGGCCATGGCATTGGAGGTGCGTGGCAGGTCGAAGGTCGCGTCGTTGAACGCGTATTTCACCAGGCCGCTGCAATCGAACCCTTTACTTGGGCTGCTGCCACCCCAACGATAAGGTGTGCCGAGCACGTTTACCGCGCGGCTCAACACGTTGCTGCTTTCCTTGGTCGCCATCGGCGGAACCAGCTTGCCGTTGGCGCGGCTCAGTTGGGTGGAGCGTTTTACCGTCTGTTGGTTTTTGCTCGAAGGAGCAGAAACGTGGGATTTTGGGGTGTAACCATTAACGTTCGGAAGACGTTGCTCACGATTGGTGGCGTGGGCGGCCAGGGGCAATAATAGGCAAATGGTTAGCCATGTCTTGAAAAATGGACGCATTAGGCAAGGCTCGTATGGGTTAGCGCGCAACTTTATAACAGCTTTTTTGTCCCTTCCGAGGCCGTTGGTCGATTCAACCTTGGGGTCAACGGAACCAAATAAGCGGCAATTTGGCGCAATTGTCGGACACAAGTCAGGTGTTACAAGGCTTTGACGGGACCCAAGGTAGCATTCGCCGTATGTCGGCTGCCTGTAAAAAAGTCACAAAGAATTCAAGAATATTTCTCTATCGCGTGAATCGAGGCCATCCATGAACACCTATCGACAACCCGTTTCACAACAAGACACGCACAGCAAAGTGATCGGTTACCTGCTGTGGATTTTCGGTTTTACCGGGGCTCACCGCTTCTATTACGGCAAGCCTGTGACCGGGACGATCTGGTTTTTGACCTTGGGCCTGCTGGGTATTGGCTGGTTGATCGACGTGTTCCTGATTCCGGCCATGGATCGTGAAGCAGACCTGCGCTTTACCGCCGGCCCCATCGAATACAACGTCGCGTGGATTCTGCTGACGTTCCTTGGGGTATTCGGCGTACACCGGATGTATCAGGGGAAGTGGATCAGCGGGTTGCTGTACCTGGTCACGGGCGGGTTGTTCTTTCTGGGGGTGTTGTATGACTTCTGGACGCTGAACGATCAGATTTCAATTCGTAACGCGCAGAACAGAGGCGCCTTCCAGTAAGTAGCGGCGAGGGAGCAAGCTCCCTCGCCACAGGGTTTTACGCCTGGTGGCTGATCCGCCCATCCACCAGGGTATAACGCACCACGCCCGGCAGGCTGTGGCCAATGAACGGGCAGTTTTCGCCCTTGGACAGCCAGGTTTCACCGGCCACGGTCGAGGCCGTCGGGTCAAACAGCACGATGTCTGCCGCGCCACCTACTGCCAATTTCCCTGCCGGCAGGCGCAACGCCTCGGCAGGGCCGGCACTCAGGCGTGCCAACAGCGTCGGCAGGTCGAGCAAACCGTCTTCCACCAAGGTCATCGCCAGCGGCAGCAGCAGTTCAACGCTGCTGATGCCCGGTTCGGTCGCGCCGAACGGTGCCAGCTTGGCGTCGCGCTCATGGGGCTGGTGATGGCTGGAGATGGCGGATACCACACCGGACTTCACCGCTGCCCGCAGGCCGTCGCGGTCGGCGCGGGTGCGCAGCGGCGGCTGGACGTGATAGAGGCTGCTGAAGTCGATCAGCGCTTCGTCGGTGAGGATCAGTTGATACAACGCCACATCCGCCGTGACCTTCAGCCCGCGAGCCTGGGCCTGAGCGATCAGCGCTACGCCGCGCGCGCTGGTGAGCTGGCTGAAGTGCGCACGTACGCCGCTTTGCTCGACCAGCAGCAGATCCCGGGCCAGGGCCACGGTTTCGGCGGTTTCCGGAATGCCCGGCAGACCGAGGAAGCTTGCGGTCGGGCCTTCATGGGCCAGGCCACCTTCGGCCAAGTCGTGATCCTGCGAGTTGAAAATCACCGTCAGGTCGAACGTCGCCGCGTATTCCAGCGCCCGGCACAGGGTGCGGGTGTTGCGGAAGCTCTCCAGGCCATTGCCGAAGGCCACGCAGCCGGCATCGCGCAAGGCGACCAGTTCGGCCAGCTGCTCGCCGTCCAGGCCTTTGCTCAGGGCGCCGATCGGGAAAACTTTGGTGTTGCCGGCCTCACGAGCACGGTCGAGGATCAATTCGGCCACGGCCGAGGTGTCCAGCACCGGTTTGGTTTTCGGCGGGCAGCACAGGCTGGTCACGCCGCCGGCGGCAGCTGCGCGGGTTTCGCTGGCGATCGAGCCTTTGCGGCTGTAGCCCGGCTCGCGCAGGGCAACGTTCAGGTCAACCAGGCCCGGGGCGGCCACCAGGCCCTTGGCGTCGATGGTGTCGACGGCAACAAAACCGGCCGGAGCGGCGCCAAGGGCGACGATCTTGCAGGCTTCAACATGGATGTCAGTCACTTGATCCAGGCCGCTGGCCGGATCGATAACGCGTGCGCCGAGAATGCTGAGCTTCACTGGGCGTTCTCCTGCTCGAATTGGCGCTGGGCTGTTTGCCCGCTCATGGCCATGGACAGCACGGCCATACGAATCGCGATGCCGTAGGTCACCTGGTTGAGAATCACCGAGTGCGGACCGTCGGCCACCGCCGACTCAATCTCCACCCCACGATTGATCGGCCCAGGGTGCATCACGATGGCATCGGGTTTGGCACCGGCCAGGCGCGCGGTGGTCAGGCCGAACAGGCGGTAGAACTCGCCTTCACTCGGCAGCAGGCCGCCGGTCATGCGTTCACGCTGCAAGCGCAGCATGATCACCACGTCGACGTCTTTCAGGCCTTCGGTCATGTCGGTGTAGACCTTCACACCGTATTGCTCGATGCCGATCGGCAGCAGGGTTTTCGGCGCGATCACGCGGATGTCCGGGCAGCCGAGGGTTTTCAGGGCCAGCATGTTCGAGCGCGCCACCCGCGAGTGCAGGATGTCGCCGACGATGGCCACCGAGAGGTTTTCGAAGCCACCCTTGTGCCGACGAATGGTGAGCATGTCGAGCATGCCCTGGGTCGGGTGCGCGTGACGGCCGTCGCCACCGTTGATGATCGCCACTTGCGGGCAGACATGTTCGGCAATGAAGTGCGCCGCGCCAGAATCACCGTGACGCACGACGAACATGTCGGCGGCCATGGCTTCGAGGTTGCGCAGGGTGTCGAGCAGGGTTTCGCCCTTGCTCGCCGATGACGTGGACACGTTCAGGGTGATCACGTCGGCCGACAGCCGCTGGGCCGCCAGTTCGAAGGTGGTGCGGGTGCGGGTGGAGTTCTCGAAGAACACATTGCACACGGTCTTGCCGCGCAACAACGGGACTTTCTTCACCGCCCGGGCGCCGACTTCGAGGAACGAGTCGGCGGTGTCGAGGATTTCCGTCAGCAGCTCGCGGCGCAAACCGTCGAGCGAGAGGAAGTGGCGTAGCTGGCCCTGATCATTGAGCTGCAGCGGGCGCTTGGTTTCTAGAGGCGTCATCGCGAGGGGGACTCTCAATAGGGCGAATTAAAGGGCGAGGTCTTGCAGTTCGAGCTTGAGTTCCGGACCGGACAACTTCACCCGTTCGTGGGCCGCCAGTGACAGGGTCGCTCCGACTATATTCGGGCGGATCGGCAGCTCAGCGGCGTCCAGGTCCAGCAGGCACACCAGCGTCACGCTGGCCGGGCGGCCGTAGTCGAACAGTTCGTTCATCGCGGCGCGGATGGTCCGACCACTCATCAGTACGTCGTCGATCAGCACCAGATGCTGGCCTTCGATCTCGAAGGGCAGCGCCGAAGGGCGTACTTGCGGGTGCAGGCCGCTCTGGCTGAAGTCGTCGCGGTAGAAGGACACATCAAGGGTGCCCAGCGGCGCGTCGCTGCCCAACTCCTTGAGCAACGCCTGAGCGACCCAGATGCCACCGGTCCGAATACCGATATAACGCGGTTCGCTGATGCCACGGTTTTCCAGGTAAGCCTTGAGACGGATCGCCATCTGGCTGATCAGTTCGGCGGGATTAGGCAGGCTCATGGTTTGCTCCTTCTTGGTCCCGAGCCCTGCTTTTGGGGTATAGCGCCTGGGTGGGGGCTCGGGTTGTAGCTAAAAGAGACGCGCAGCGACTCGTCAGGATCAGGTGCTTGAGGATTCGAACAGTGCGGTGTTTTCGTCGAGCCAGCCTTGCAGTAGCAGGGCGGCGGCGATGGCATCGACCGGGTTGTCGCGGTAACTGCCTTTCTGGCCGCCACGGACCAGGCGTTCGCCTTTGGCCTCGAAGGTGGTCAGGCGTTCGTCGTGAGTATAGAAGGGCAGGTTGTAGCGGCCGTTCAGGCGCCGGGCGAATTTTTCGGCCCGCAGGCACATGTCGCTGGGCGTGCCGTCCATGTTCAACGGCAGGCCGACCACCACGGCGTCGGGTTTCCACTCTTTGATCAGGGCTTCGACCTGATTCCAGTCGGGAATGCCATTTTGTGCCTTCAAGGTGCACAGCTCGCGGGCCTGGCCGGTAATCACCTGGCCGACCGCAACGCCGATCTGCTTGGTGCCGTAGTCGAAACCCAGAATCAGCCGCAGGGCCATCAGGCGTGCCCCGCCTGGCTGGTGAGCAGGCTGAGGTTGATACCCAGGTGCTTGGCCGCCGCTTCGAGACGTAACTCGCTGCTGGTGTTGAACAGGATGTCGGCATGGAACGGGCAAGTCAGCCAGGCGTTGTCGGCCAGTTCGGCTTCCAGTTGCCCGGCTTCCCAACCGGCATAGCCGAGGGTGATCAAACTTTTCGCGGGGCCGACGCCATCGGCGATGGCGAACAGCACGTCCTGGGAGGTCGACAGCGACAACTCGCCATCCAGATCAACGGTAGCCTGATAGGTTTTTCCCGACGGGTGCAGGACAAAGCCGCGATCGGTTTGCACCGGGCCGCCGATAAAGATCGGCACGTGCTGGCAGAGCACTGGCGGTTCGATATCGGGGCGCAATTGCTCGAGGATATCGGCCAGGTTCAGGTCCTGCGGACGGTTGACCACCAGCCCCATGGCACCATTGGCCGTGTGCTCGACGATGTAGGTCAAGGTGTGCGCAAAGTTCGGGTCGGCCATGTGGGGCATGGCGATCAGGAAGTGATGCTTGAGGTAGCTGGGGCTGACGTTCTTCATGAGCGCTAGTGTGGCGTTGGAGGGGCGAACTGACAAGCTGAGGATGCACAGGAAATGCCTGTGCAGGTGTCTTTTTGATCCGGGCTTGCCCGCGAAGACATTGGCTCGATCACTGCAAATCTTCCGGCTAATTACTGGACAACCGGTCCCCGCGCGCAAACCTCCAGGTGCGGATGATTTCCAGGCGGTCGATGTCCGACAGATCCCCGGTAAACGGTGCGAACGGCGCGGCCAGCCGCACGATGCGCTGCGCCGCCTGATCCAGCAGCGGTTGGCCGGACGATTCCAGCACCAATACTTCATACAGCGAGCCGTCGCGATTGATCGAGACCATCAGGCGCAAATTGCCATAAATCTGTTTGCGTCGGGCCTCGTCGGGGTAGTTGAGGTTGCCAATGCGCTCGACCTTCTTGCGCCATTCATCCTTGTACCAGGCACCTTTGTCGCGCATGGTCGACGCGGCGCTCAAGCGGTGGATGCGCGGGCGTTTGGCGTACAGCTGTTGCTCGTTGGCCAGTTCCGCTTCCAGGCTGGCGATGTCGCTGGACAACTGTGAGCTGTCGAAGGTCGGTGCTTCGACCTTGGGCTTGGTCTCGGTCTTGACGTCTTCCTGCTTGGTCGCGGCTTTTTTCGGCTTCGGCGCGACAGTCGTCACGGCGGCCTTGGGCGCGGCTTCCTGCACTTGGGGTTTGGCGGTTGGCGGCGGAGTGACCGTCTGCACCTTGTTGTCCTGGAAGGGCGCGACCTCGGTGGTCTTTGGAATGGCCTTTTTATCCAGGGTGCCGCTGCCTTGCTGATTCTCTTGAGCGAGGAAATCGGCTTTTTTCGGCTTGGTTTCGCTTTTGAAGGTGGCGAGGGTGATTTCCAGGGTTTTGCTGATTTGCTTGGGTTCGACCATGGTGAACCCGACGCCCAACAGCAAGGCCAGGTGAATCAGCGCCGCGAGAAACAGGGTAAAACCGAGGCGATCAGCCGGGCGCACGCCACGATGGGCGAGTTCAGGGGGCAGATCGGACGGGAGTGTCATGACAAGAAAACCAACATCGCGTTTTTTACAGGCCGGCGATGATAACGCAATGTTGGTTGTCTCTTGGCTGTTCTCGATCAACGAGCCTTGAGCTTCTGATCGATGGCATCCATCAACTGGCCGCCGATGTCGGTGCCGAACGCGTTATCGATCTCGCGAATGCAGGTCGGGCTGGTGACGTTGATTTCGGTCAGGTGCTCACCGATCACGTCGAGACCGACGAACAGCAAGCCCTTCTCGCGCAGGGTCGGGCCGACTTGCGCGGCGATCCAGCGATCTTTCTCGGTCAGCGGTCGGGCTTCGCCACGGCCACCGGCGGCGAGGTTGCCACGGGTTTCGCCTGCTGCCGGAATCCGCGCCAGGCAATAATCCACAGGCTCGCCGTCGATCATCAGGATGCGCTTGTCGCCATCAACGATCGCCGGCAGGTAGCCCTGGATCATGATCTGCTGTTTGCCATGCAGGGTCAGGGTTTCAAGAATCACCGACAGGTTCGGGTGGCCGGCGGTATGACGGAAGATCGACGAACCGCCCATGCCGTCCAGCGGCTTGAGGATCACGTCACCGTGATGGTCGGCGAATTCACGCAACACGTCCGGGCGACGGCTGACGATGGTCGGCGGCGTGCACTGCGGGAACAGCGTGGCGAACAGCTTCTCGTTGCAGTCACGCAGGCTTTGCGGCTTGTTGACCACCAGCACGCCAGCGTTCTCGGCTTGCTCCAGCAGGTAAGTGGAGTAGACGAACTCCATGTCGAACGGCGGATCCTTGCGCATCAGAATCACGTCCAGGTCGCTCAGCAGTGCGTCGGATTCGGCGCCCAGCTCGAACCACTTGTGCGGGTCGGCGAAGACTTTCAGCGGACGCATCCGCGCGCGCGCCTGGCCCTCGGCCTGATACAAATCGCGCTGTTCCATATAGAACAGTTCCCAGCCACGCTTTTGCGCGGCCAACAGCATGGCCAGCGAGCTATCCTTTTTATAGGAGATGCTGGCGATAGGATCCATGACAATCCCGACGCGAACGCTCATGGGGTTTTCCTCGAAATTGGGGTGGAAAGTGCGATGAAAAAGTGGCGTCAGAGTGGCGCTGAGTGGGTTCCCGGTCAAGGAAAAACCACCGCACAGGTCACCCGATAGATTGGACGGGGAGACTGTGCTAAAAAGGCTGCCATGCCGTCTTGGCCCTTGAGTATCAAGGGTTTCGGGCCGCAAACGGACAAATTGATTCACAAAGGCGACGGTAGAGCCCCTATGGAACAGCATTCCAGCGCCTTGAAGGTCATGGTGATCGATGATTCGAAAACGATTCGTCGCACCGCCGAAACGCTGTTGAAAAACGTGGGCTGTGAAGTCATCACCGCAATCGATGGTTTCGATGCCCTGGCCAAGATTGCCGACAATCACCCAGGCATCATCTTTGTCGACATCATGATGCCGCGTCTGGATGGCTATCAGACCTGCGCGTTGATCAAGAACAACAGTGCGTTCAAGTCCACGCCAGTGATTATGCTGTCGTCCAGGGACGGGTTGTTCGACAAGGCCAAGGGGCGGATCGTCGGCTCCGACCAGTTTTTGACCAAGCCTTTCAGCAAGGAAGAACTGCTGAACGCGATTCAGGCCCACGTACCGGGCTTTGCTGTCGTTTCGCCGCAGTAGGACACGCACAGTGACGCTCGGCCAGTGGGCCTTGCGTCGACAAGAATGGGGAAGACCATGGCACGTATTCTGATCGTCGATGATTCGCCGACCGAAATGTACAAACTGACCGGCATGCTCGAAAAGCACGGTCATGAAGTGTTGAAAGCCGAAAACGGCGCCGACGGCGTGGCCCTGGCCCGCCAGGAAAAACCCGACGCGGTACTGATGGACATCGTCATGCCCGGCCTCAACGGTTTCCAGGCGACCCGTCAGCTGACCAAAGACCCGGAAACCGGGCACATCCCGGTGATCATCATCACCACCAAGGATCAGGAAACCGACAAAGTCTGGGGCACGCGCCAGGGCGCCAAGGACTACCTGACCAAACCGGTCGATGAAGACACCCTGATCAAGACGCTGAACAACGTGCTGGCCGGTTGATCGTCCGGCCATGACCGAGTCGCTGACGGCCTTCGAACTGCTGCTGCAGATTGATCAACGTTGTCGTCTGCTGGCGGCGGACCTGCCGTCCCAGCCGACTCGACAGGACAGCTGGAGCGGCATCGGTTTTCGCTTGGGCGAGCACGGGTACGTCGCGCCCATGGGCGAAGTCAGCGAAGTCCTGCACGAACCGCGCGTTACCCAAATGCCGGGGGTCAAGCCCTGGGTCAAGGGCGTAGCGAACCTGCGTGGGCGGCTGCTGCCGATCATGGATGTGTACGGCTTCTTTTATGGTTATGAGGCCGGCCATGAACTGTCGGCCCTGCGCAAGCAGCGGCGGATACTGGTGGTGGAGCACAACGACGTGTTCGCCGGGTTGCTGGTCGATGAGGTCTTCGGCTTGCAGCACTTTGCCCAGGACAGCCTGGAGCCGGTGCCCATGGACGAGCTGCAGGGGCCGATCGCGCCGTTCGTCAAAGGCCGCTTTCAGCGTGAACAGAATTGGCAGGTGTTCAGCCCGTTTGCGTTGGCGCAGTCGCAAGGTTTCATGAATGTAGCGCTGTAGCCGGGGAGTAGGTTGAATTGGGCAGGACAGGCGAGGACCGATGATTAAAGCAAACGCAGGTACGCCGGAAGGGTCGCGCAGCCGGTCGCAGATCATCGTGCTGTTCATCGCGCTGATCATCTTCATCATGCTGCTGTTCGCCAACTTCGCGTACCTCAACACCCAGGCGAATTACGACAAGCAGTACATCGGCCACGCCGGTGAGCTGCGGGTGCTGTCGCAACGCATCGCCAAGAACGCCACCGAAGCCGCCGCTGGCAAGGCCGCGGCGTTCAAGTTGCTCAGCGATGCGCGCAACGACTTCGCCCTGCGTTGGGGCTATCTGAAGAAAGGCGATCCCTCCACCGGCCTGCCGCCGGCACCGTCCACCGTGCGCCCGGAAATGCGCGCGGTACAGCTGGATTGGGAGCGGCTGCTGAAAAACACCGACGCCATTCTCTCCAGCGAACAGACCGTGTTGTCATTGCATCAAGTCGCCGCGACGCTGGCCGAAACCGTGCCGCAATTGCAGGTCGAGTACGAAAAGGTCGTCGAAACCCTCCTGCAACGTGGCGCCCCGGCCGCTCAGGTGGCGATGGCCCAGCGTCAGTCGCTGCTGGCCGAGCGGATTCTCGGTGCAGTGAACACCGTGCTGTCCGGCGACGAAAACTCGCAGCAGGCCGCCGACGCCTTCGGTCGCGACGCGGCGCGTTTCGGCCAGGTACTCAACGGCATGCTTCAAGGCAATGCGGCCCTGAAAATCAGCCAGGTCGAAGACCGCGATGCCCGTGCCCGGTTGACCGAGATTTCCGAGCTATTTGAATTCGTGTCGGGCTCGGTGGACGAAATCCTCGAAACCTCGCCGGAGCTGTTCAAGGTCCGCGAATCGGCCAGCAACATTTTTACCCTGTCGCAAACCCTGCTCGATGAAGCTTCGCACTTGGCCAGCCGTTTCGAAAACCTCGCCGGCGGGCGCAACACCGATACCATCGGCGGCTACGTGCTGGGTTTGCTCGCGTTGATGTCGATCATTCTCATTGGCCTGGTGATGGTGCGCGAAACCAACCGTCAGTTGCGTGAAACCGCTGAGAAGAACGAGCGCAATCAGAGCGCGATCATGCGCCTGCTGGACGAAATTGAAGACCTGGCCGACGGTGACCTGACCGTGACCGCCTCGGTGACCGAAGACTTCACCGGGACCATCGCCGACTCGATCAACTATTCCGTCGACCAGTTGCGCGATCTGGTGGCGACCATCAACCTCACCGCCGGCCAGGTCGCCGCCGCCGTGCAGGAAACCCAGGCCACCGCGATGCACCTGGCCCAGGCCTCGGAGCATCAGGCGCAGCAGATTTCCGAAGCCTCCATGGCGATCAACGACATGGCCGAGTCCATCGATCAGGTCTCGGCCAATGCCGCCGAATCCTCAGCGGTGGCCGAGCGCTCGGTGGAAATTGCCAACAAGGGCAACGAAGTGGTGCACAACACCATCCACGGCATGGACAATATTCGCGAGCAGATCCAGGACACCGCCAAGCGCATCAAGCGCCTCGGTGAGTCTTCTCAGGAAATCGGCGACATTGTCAGCCTGATCGATGACATTGCCGATCAGACCAACATCCTCGCCCTCAACGCGGCCATTCAGGCGTCCATGGCCGGTGACGCCGGGCGCGGTTTTGCGGTGGTGGCCGACGAAGTACAGCGGCTGGCCGAGCGCTCGTCCGCGGCGACCCGGCAGATCGAAACGCTGGTGCGGGCAATTCAGACCGACACCAACGAAGCGGTGATTTCCATGGAGCAGACCACCACCGAAGTGGTGCGCGGCGCGCGTCTGGCGCAGGATGCCGGAGTGGCCCTGGAAGAAATCGAAGGCGTATCGAAGACCCTCGCGGCATTGATCCAGAGTATTTCCAACGCCGCGCAGCAACAGACGTCTTCGGCCGGCCAGATTTCCCTGACGATGAACGTGATCCAGCAGATCACCACGCAGACCTCGTCCGGCTCCACCGCCACTGCCGAGAGCATTGGCAACCTGGCGAAAATGGCCAGCCAGCTGCGGCGTTCGGTGTCCGGTTTCACCTTGCCGGCCAAGCCTGCGCAAGCTGCGGACAACGCTTGAACCGCCTCAGGGCGTATGCATTTGATTGGAGTAGTTATGGGTGATCGGCACGACTATGTGGCCCTCGAATGGGTCAAGGGCGAGATTGCCGAAACGCTGAAGCAGGCTCATCGGGCGATCGAAACCCTGATCGACGACCCGCAGGCGACGCACGCGCTGAGTGAGTGCCTGGCCTGTGTCCATCAGGTGCACGGCAGTTTGCAGATGGTCGAGTTCTACGGCGCGGCGCTGCTCGCCGAAGAGATCGAGCAACTGACCAGCGCCTTGCAGCAGAACCGCATCAGCCATCGCGACGAGGCCATTCGTTTGCTGCTGCATGCCCTGGGACAATTGCCGACTTACCTCGACCGGGTGCAGGGCGCCCGGCGTGACCTGCCGCTGGTGGTGTTGCCGCTGATCAACGATCTGCGCAGTGCCCGTGGCGAAAGCCTGTTGTCGGAAACCAGCCTGTTCAGCCCGCAACTGCCGGAACTGCCGCCCCTGAGCGAAGAAGCCCTGGCGCTGCTGGAGCCGTCCGACTTGCCGAATGTGCTGCGCAAGTTGCGGCAAATGCTGCAGATGGCGCTGGTCGGCTTGCTGCGTGAGCAGGATGACGAAACCCACTTGGCTTACCTGGCCAGGGTTTTTGCACGCCTTGAAGGGCTGTGCGGCAATGCGCCGCTGAGCCCGTTATGGCACGTCGCTTCGGCGCTGGTCGAAGGCATGCGCAATGGCTCGATCGCCAATAGCCCCGCGTTGCGCAGCCTGTTCAAGGAGGCCGACAAAGAGCTCAAGCGTCTGCTCGAGCAAGGCATGCCCGCGATCAATCAACCAGCACCGCCAGAGCTGCTCAAGAGTTTGTTGTTCTATATTGCCAAGGCCGAACACCCCACCGGGCAGATGCTGACCATGAAAGATCGCTACTCACTGGACGACGCGCTACCCGACAGTGCGATGGTCGATGAAGAACGGGCGAGGCTGGCCGGCCCTGATCGCGATGCCATGCGTTCGGTATTGGCGGCGTTGTGCGAAGAGCTGGTGCGGGTCAAGGAGCGCCTGGACCTGTTCGTGCGCAGCGACCGCCAGCACACCTCGGACCTCGAAAGCCTGCTGGCGCCGCTGCGGCAAATCGCCGACACCCTGGCGGTGCTCGGTTTCGGCCAGCCGCGCAAGGTCATCATCGATCAACTGGCGGTGGTGCTGAGCCTCGCCCAGGGCCAGCGCGAACCTAACGACGCGACCCTCATGGACGTCGCCGGGGCCTTGCTCTACGTCGAAGCGACCCTGGCCGGCATGGTCGGCACCGTGGAGCCGGAAAGCCAGGAAGACAGCCGTCTGCCGACCACCGACCTGACGCAGATCCACCAGATCGTGATCAAGGAAGCGCGCATCTGCCTGCAGCAGGCCAAGGACATGATCGTCGACTACATCGACGCCGACTGGGACCGTCAGCATTTGCAACCGTTGCCGGCATTGCTGACCCAAGTGCGCGGTGCGCTGGCGATGATTCCGTTGGCCCGCGCGGCGAGCCTGGTCGAGGCCTGTAACGGTTTCATCCGCGAGCATCTATTGGTGGACCCGGGGCAGCCCGGCTGGCAGCAACTGGACAGCCTGGCTGACGTCATCACCAGCATCGAGTATTACCTGGAGCGCCTCAGCGACGACCCCGAAGCGCCCGGTGAACAACTGCTCGACGTTGCGGAAAAAGGCCTGGCCGCACTCGGCTGTTTCCCCAGCGAACAGCACGTGCCGAAGCTTGAGGATGTGCTCAGCCCCAGTGAAGCCCTGGTGATGCAGGACATGCAGGAGCTGGACGACCCCGAAACCGTCCAGTCGTTGGCCGATGTACTGGCCAGCCCGGTGTCGTCCGTCAACCCGCCGGCACTGACGATGCCCGGTAGTCTGTTGCCGCCGCCCGCCGATGAACAACCGGTGGACGATGAACTGCGGGAAGTCTTCCTCGAAGAAACCGACGAGGTTCTGGAAATCCTCCGGGAGTACCTGCCGCGCTGGTCGGCCAATCCCGACAGCACATCGGTTTTGAGTGAATTACGCCGCGCCTTCCACACCCTCAAGGGCAGTGGCCGGATGGTCCGCGCGTTGGTGCTGGGCGAGCTGGCCTGGGCGGTGGAAAACCTGCTCAACCGCGTGCTTGAACACAGCGTTGCACCTTTGCCTGCAGTGCAGCAACTGGTGGGCGACGCGCTGAAGTTGCTACCGGAACTGGTGGCCGAGTTCGCCGCCAACGCCCAGCGCCAGCGCAACGATGTCGATCAATTGGCCGCCCGCGCCCATGCCCTCGCCAAGGGTTATGAACCGCTGTCCGATGAGGACGCGCAGGATGTCGCGGCGCTCGATCCGCTGTTGCTGGAGATCTTCCGCAACGAAGCCGAAACCCATTTGAACAGCCTCAATCGCTTCCTCGATCAGGCCGCCGAGCACGTACCGCTGCAGGCCAGCGACGAGTTGCAGCGAGCCTTGCACACCCTCAAGGGCAGCGCGTCGATGGCCGGCGTGCTGCCGATTGCCGAGCTGGCGGCGTCGCTGGATCAACTGGCCCGGGAGTACAAGGCGCACCGGATTGCCCTCGACCTGGACGAAGTCGAGTTGCTGCTGGAGGCCGAAGGCTTGTTCCGCCTGGGGCTGCGACAGCTCAAGAGCGACCCGCTGGCCGAAATCCCCGGCGCCCGTTCGTTGATTGAACGCACCCGGACATTGCTGGCCGAACATCTGCAAAGTCTGTCGAGCGCGCCCGGCACGGGGCTGCGGATCAAACGCGACCCGCAACTGATCAACAACTTCCTCGCCCAGGGCATGGACATCCTGCTGGACGCCGAAAGCCTGTTGCAGCGCTGGCAGCAGCATCCCGGCGAGCGCCAGGAACTCAGCGCGCTGCTGGACGAATTGACCACCCTCGGCGAAGGCGCGCACCTGGCCGACCTGCATCCGGTGGACGAGCTCTGTGAAGCCTTGCTCGATCTCTATGGCGCTGTGGAAGAAAGCAGCCTGGCGGTCAGCGACAGGTTTTTCCACGAGGCACAAAGTGCCCACGAAGCGCTGATCAACATGCTCGATGAACTGGCTGCCGGCCAGGAAGTCACTGCGCAACCGCCGCGGGTGCGGGCCTTGCGCGACTTGCTGGATGAGAGTCTCGACCCATCCGCCATGGGCCTGATTCGCAGTGATGGCAGCCGCACCCTGAGTATTCGAGAACTGGGCGGCGCCACGGCCGAGCTGGAGCAGGCCGCGACTGAGGTGGATCTGGACGACGAAATCGTTTCGATCTTTCTTGAGGAAGCGGTGGATATCCTTGAAAGCGCCGGCCAGGCCTTGCAACGCTGGTTGAGCGACCCGGAAAACGCCGCGCCGCTACTGTCTTTACAGCGCGATTTGCACACCCTCAAGGGCGGTGCGCGGATGGCCGAGGTCGAGCCGGTCGGCGATCTGGCCCATGAGCTGGAAAGCCTTTATGAAGGCCTGGTGGACCGCCGTTACTGCCACAGCGAAGCGCTGGCGCAGTTGCTGCAACAGAGCCATGACCGACTGGCCGTGTTCCTCGAACAGTTGCAGCACAACCGTCCGTTGGGCGATCCGGGCGAATTGATCGAGGCCATTCGTGAGTTTCGTCTGGGTAATGCCGGCAGTGCCGAGGTGATCGAACCGGCGGCCAGCAACGACTCGCCGGGGCATGATCCCGAGCTTCTGGAAATCTTCCTCGAAGAAGGTTTCGACATCATCGAAAACTCCGGCGCAGCATTGTTGCGCTGGCAGGCCGAACCATCGAATCGTCAAGAAGTGGAAACCCTGCTGCGCGACCTGCATACCCTCAAGGGTGGCGCGCGAATGGTGGAGATCGCGCCGATCGGCGACCTGGCCCATGAGCTGGAATTCCTCTACGAAGGCTTGTCCGCTGGCGCGCTGCAACCGACCGCGGCGCTGTTCACGCTGTTGCAAAGCAGCCATGACCGACTGGCGCAGATGCTCGACGCCACCCGCGCCGGTCAGCCACTTCCACCGGCCGATCAGCTGATCGAGGCGATCAAGAATTTCAGCCACCCGGCGGTGCCCGAAACACCGACACCGGTGGCGATGCCCGCAGCGCCCAAAGCCGAGCCAGCCGCGTTGCAACCCGAAGGCGCCGACACGGTCAAGGTCTCGGCGGAGTTGCTCGACGACCTGGTCAACCTGGCCGGGGAGACTTCGATCTTCCGTGGCCGTATCGAACAACAGGTCAACGATGCACGGGTGGCCCTGAGCGAAATGGAAACCACCATCGAGCGCATGCGCGACCAGTTGCGCCGCCTCGATACCGAAACCCAGGGGCGGATTCTCAGCCGTCAGCAAGTCGAGGCCGAGCGCCTGGGTTATGAAGAGTTCGACCCGCTGGAGATGGACCGTCACTCGCAGTTGCAACAGCTGTCGCGGGCATTGTTCGAGTCCGCCTCCGACCTGCTTGACCTCAAGGAAACCCTCGACCGGCGCAATCAGGATGCGGAAAACCTGCTGCAACAGCAGGGCCGCATCAACACCGAATTGCAGGAAGGCCTGATGCGCACGCGCATGGTGCCGTTCGAGCGAATGCTGCCGCGTTTGAAGCGCATCGTCCGTCAGGTTTCCAGCGAGCTGGGCAAGGATGTGGAGTTCATCGTCGGCAACGCCGAAGGCGAGATGGACCGCAATGTCCTCGAGCGCATGGCCGCGCCGCTGGAACACATGCTGCGCAACGCCGTTGACCATGGGCTGGAATCGGCCGAGGTGCGGATCGCGGCCGGTAAACCGGCTCAAGGCAAGATCACCCTCGACTTGTCGCGAGAGGGCGGCGACATCATTTTCGACATCTGCGACGACGGTGCCGGCGTGCCGCTGGACGCCGTGCGGCGCAAGGCGATCAAGCGCGGCTTGCTCGCCCCGGACAGCGACATCAGCGATCGCGACGTGCTGCAATTCATCCTGCAACCGGGGTTCTCCACCGCCGAGAAAATCACCCAGATCTCCGGGCGTGGCGTCGGCATGGACGTGGTTCACGAAGAAGTCCGGCAGCTCGGCGGGACCATGAGCATCGACTCGACGTCGGGGCAGGGCGTGCATTTCCGGATTCGCCTGCCGTTCACCGTGTCGGTCAACCGCGCGCTGATGGTGCAGTGCGGGGAGGATCAATACGCGATCCCGCTGAACACCATCGACGGCATCGTTCGCGTGCTGCCCAACGAACTCGAAGGGCATTACCGGCTCGATCCACCGAGCTACGAATACGCCGGGCAACGCTATGAGCTGTGCTACCTCGGCGATCTGCTGAAAACCAGTACCCGCCCGAAACTGCTGGGCCAGAGCCTGCCGTTGCCGGTATTGCTGGTGCAGTGCAACGAACGGCACGTTGCGGTGCAGGTGGACGCCATGGCCGGCACCCGGGAAATCGTGGTCAAAAGCCTCGGCCCGCAATTTGCCGCAGTGCAGGGTTTGTCCGGTGCGACGATTCTCGGCGATGGTCGGGTGGTGCTGATTCTCGACTTGCTGGCGCCGATCCGCGCGATGCAAGCGCAGGTGCCGCAACGACCGGTGACACAGGACGTCGAGCCCGAGGCGCAACGGCCGTTGCTGGTGCTGGTGGTCGATGATTCGGTCACCGTGCGCAAGGTCACCAGCCGTCTGCTGGAGCGCCACGGCATGAACGTACTGACCGCCAAGGACGGTGTCGACGCCATGCTGCTGCTGGAAGAACACATGCCCGACCTGATGCTGCTGGACATCGAAATGCCACGCATGGACGGCTTCGAAGTGGCGACCCAAGTGCGCGCCGACGAACGCTTGCAGCATCTGCCGATCATCATGATCACCTCCCGCACGGGTCAAAAACACCGCGACCGCGCCATGGCCATCGGCGTCAACGACTACCTCGGCAAGCCGTATCAGGAATCGGTGCTGCTCGACAGCATCGCCCGCTGGAGCAAAACCCATGCATGAGCACCGCTCCAGCAACCTCACCGGTTTGCTGCTGCCCCTGGCCGACCGCAACCTGATCCTGCCCAACGTCGCCGTCGCCGAACTCATCGACTATCAGCCGGGGGCTTTCGATCTCGATACACCGCCGTGGTACCTGGGGCGGGTGACGTGGCGGGAACGGCAGATTCCGTTACTCAGTTTTGAGTCGGCATGTGGCAGCAAAGTGGTGATCGGCGAGCGGGCGCGGATCGTCATCCTCAACGCCCTCGGCGGGCGGCCTGAGTTGAAGTTCATTGCGCTGCTGGTGCAGGGGATTCCGCGTTCTTACAAGCTCGACAGTCAGTTGAGTTATGTTGACGTGCCGTTGTGTTCGCTGGAGAAGGCGGCGGTGCAGGTGGGGGAGCAAGTGGCCAAGGTGCCTGACTTGCTCGCGCTGGAAGACCTGCTTGTGAATGCGGGTCTGGTCTGACCGGACCCTGTGGCGAGGGAGCTTGCTCCCGTTCGGCTGCGCAGCAGTCGTAAAACC
The DNA here is from genome assembly GCF_001655615.1 of Pseudomonas sp. GR 6-02. Taxonomy (GTDB): domain Bacteria; phylum Pseudomonadota; class Gammaproteobacteria; order Pseudomonadales; family Pseudomonadaceae; genus Aquipseudomonas. The sequence goes on along the minus strand of NZ_CP011567.1, from coordinate 6,020,508 downwards.
ATTGTTCTCGGTTTACCTGATACAGCTCGGTTGCAGGTTTTGGGGCTGCTTCGCAACCCAACGGGGGCAAGCCCCCTCGCCACAGGGGGTTGTGCGTTAAACCCCGGCCCGAGCCTTCATCTGCAACGACTCATGATGATCCAGCACCCGCTCCACCAACAACTGCACGCCATCGGCCAAACGGCTGAGCGCCAAGGCTACAGAGCGGCGTGAGCCTTCCACATCGTCCGCGAGATCGGCAGCAATGGCGCTGATGGACAGCAGGTCTTCGGAGGCATTGGCCAGAAGGGCTTCGGTGTCGATGTCGGGGGAGACGCTGAAGAGGCGGAGTTTGCGGCGTTTGGCCGGTTTTTCGTGGAGCGGAGGGAAGTAATGGGAGAAGGCGCGGTCGGCGGCTTCCTTCATTTTTTCTGCATCGAGGGATGCTTGGGAATCAGTGTCGGTTTCCGGGGGATTGGGAGTAGCTTTGAACATAGTGAAGCTCCATTTAATGAGTTTCAGCTGCTCCATTCGGTTCCAGCCGAAGGGGTGGCAGCTGTACGCAGGCTGGAACCCGGGCAAACGGACAAAACCCGGCAGACACTAAGGTCTCCCGCGCACAGCCGCCATAACGGAGTGCACACATTAAAGGTGCGCAAGCATACGTTATGAAAGGCGCTTTTGCCTCGTTAACACCTCGGGATTCCAGGCCCGGTCGCTGAGGTTGTCAGCGACACACAAACGATAAAGATCAACGCAAAACCTCACCAGTCAGCGGCTTCCGGCATTGCTGTAGGCAGCGACGCACGACTGTGTAGCCTCTCACCGTTCCTGCCGACAAACTTTTAAACACAAAACCCCAAGCGGTCGGACCTTTCTGTGGCGAGGGAGCTTGCTCCCGCCGGGTCGCGGAGCGGCCCCAAAACCTGCAGTCGAGGTGTATCAGGTACACCGAGAACAATGGTTTTACGACTGCTTCGCAGCCGAACGGGGGCAAGCCCCCTTGCCACAAAGGTTTCTGCATTAGGTTGAAGATTCCCAAAAAGGGACCTATCGTTCCTTTTTTGGGACTTATCGGTCGTTGCCGTGAAAAACCTGTCATTGAGCGAAGCCTTGTTCACCACCACCCAGCAAAAAGTGCTCGGCCTGCTGTTTGGTAAACCCGACCGAAGTTTTTACGCCAACGAGATCGCCCGCTGGGCTCAAGTGGGTAAAGGCAGCCTCATGCGCGAGCTGGATCGGTTGCAGCGGGCAGGCGTGCTGACCATGACCCGTCAGGGCAACCAGACCCACTATCAAGCCAATCCCGACTGCCCGATCTATGCCGAACTGCTGGGCATTGCCCGCAAAACCTTTGGTATTACAGAGCCTCTGCGTCAGGCGCTTCAACCCTTTGCCGAACAGATCACCTGGGCATTTGTGTACGGCTCTATCGCCAAGGATCAGGCAAACGCATCCAGTGACATTGATCTCATGCTGATCGGCGAGGGCCTGCACTACAGTGAAGTGATGGAGCGGCTTATACCAATGGAGGAGCAGTTGGGCCGCGTCCTCAACCCGACGCTCTACACCCCCGACGACTGGGCCGCAAAACTGGCGGCTGAAAATAGTTTTGTCGTGCGGGTAGCGCAGCAGGACAAGATCAATCTGATGGGGGGAAACCCTGTAGAGTGACTGGCATTAGGCCTCTCACCTATCCTTCTGGTCCTCACTCTTCAGTCTGGTCAATACGATGGCAAACGGTATCACTCCGTTGGTGCTTGAAAAGAACGCATACCAGGAATTCCATGCAATGCATCGTGCAGGAAACTTCAGCGGCCAGCGGCTTGGGCAAGCGTTCTACAACCACTTCAAACTGCACCGTCTTTCTGACCAGCAGCAATTGAAAGGTTTGTATGAAGCTGACGGGAAGTCGGCTCTCAAGATCATCGAACGAGTATTCACGCTCAGTTAGTACCTTTTTATGCCTGCGAGAGATTGGTTGGCTGTCGGGGCGCATCGAGACAACCATTACCCTGACCGTAACAATCCAACACTCTGCTTGATTGATGCCCCGCCCCCAACCCTCCTAAGGTGACTCCCACGACAGCGAACCCGTGGAGTGGTCATGACAACAACAATATCCCCCGACTCGCGATGGACGCGGCGGCGCAGCGAAAAGCAGCGGCGTCTCGAATTGGTGAAGGGGCTTGCCGACGGTGTGGTGTTGCCCACCGACAAGATCGTGGCAGCGCTGGAGGCGTTGATTCTGCCCGGCGACCGTGTGGTGCTGGAGGGCAATAACCAGAAGCAGGCGGATTTCCTGTCTCGCTCCCTGGCCAAGGCCGATCCGGGCAAGCTGCATGACTTGCACATGATCATGCCCAGCGTCGGGCGCTCCGAGCACCTGGATCTGTTTGAGCGCGGCATTGCCCGCAAGCTCGACTTCTCGTTCGCCGGCACCCAGAGCCTGCGCATCAGCCAGTTGCTCGAAGACGGTTTGCTGGAAATCGGCGCGATCCACACCTACATCGAGCTCTATGCGCGGCTGGTGGTGGACCTGATCCCCAACGTCGTGCTCTCGGCCGGTTTCATGGCCGACCGCGCCGGCAACATCTACACTGGCCCAAGCACCGAAGACACCCCCGCGTTGATCGAACCGGCGGCCTTCAGCGACGGCATCGTCATCGTCCAGGTCAATCAACTGGTGGACGATGTCAGCGACTTGCCTCGCGTGGATATCCCCGCGTCCTGGGTCGACTTCGTGGTGGTGGCGGACAAGCCGTTCTACATCGAGCCGTTGTTCACCCGCGACCCACGGCACATCAAGCCTGTGCACGTGTTGATGGCGATGATGGCGATCCGCGGGATCTACGAAAAACACAATGTTCAGTCGCTGAACCACGGCATCGGCTTCAACACCGCCGCCATCGAATTGATCCTGCCGACCTACGGCGAATCCCTCGGCTTGAAGGGCAAGATCTGCCGCAACTGGACGCTCAATCCGCATCCAACCCTGATCCCGGCCATCGAAAGTGGCTGGGTCGAAAGCGTGCATTGCTTCGGCACCGAACTGGGCATGGAAAACTACATCGCCGCCCGGCCTGATGTGTTCTTCACCGGCCGCGATGGCTCCCTGCGCTCCAACCGGATGTTCAGTCAGCTCGCCGGGCAATACGCGGTGGACCTGTTCATCGGCGCGACCCTGCAAGTCGATGGCGACGGTCATTCTTCGACAGTGACTCGCGGTCGCCTGGCCGGTTTCGGTGGTGCGCCGAACATGGGGCACGACCCGCGCGGGCGTCGTCACGGCACGCCAGCCTGGCTCGACATGCGCCACACCGACGTGGCCGAGCCGATGCTCGAGCGCGGCAAGAAACTCGTGGTGCAGATGGTCGAGACCTTCCAGGAGGGCGGCAAACCGACCTTCGTCGAAACCCTCGACGCGGTGGAGGTGGCGAAGAAAAGCGGCATGCCGCTGGCGCCGATCATGATCTATGGCGACGACGTCACCCATCTGCTCACCGAAGAAGGCATCGCCTACTTGTACAAGGCCCGCTCCCTCGAAGAGCGCCAGGCGATGATCGCTGCTGTCGCCGGGGTGACCGCCATCGGCTTGCGCCACAACCCCAAAGACACCGCGCGCATGCGCCGCGAAGGCCTGATCGCCTTGCCCGAAGACCTCGGCATCCGCCGCACCGACGCCACTCGCGAACTGCTCGCAGCGAAAAGCGTGGCCGATCTGGTGGAATGGTCCGGTGGCCTCTACAACCCGCCCGCCAAGTTCAGGAGCTGGTAATGCACGCATTCAACCTGCAACCGAAAACGTTAACCCTGGCCGAACGGCTGGCGGACCTGGCGGTGGACGCGCTGATCGACGAAGCGGACCTGTCGCCGAAACCGGCGCTGGTGGACCGTCGCGGCAATGGTGCGCACACCGATTTGCACCTCGGGCTGATGCACGCTTCGGCGTTGTCCCTGTGGCCGACGTTCAAGGCAATGGCGGACGCGGCCATCGAGTTCGGTGAAGTCGGCCTGCCCCTGCGTGAAGCTGTCGGGTGCATTGGTCGTGAAGGCGAGCAAGTGATGCTCGCTACTACAGGCGGTGTGAACACCCATCGTGGGGCGATCTGGGCCTTGGGGCTTCTGGTCACGGCCGTTGCGCTGGAACCTGAGTCCAGTGCCGCAAGCGCCATCACCTTGCGCGCTGCGCGCCTGGCCCTTCTCGACGACCGTTACGCCCCGCGTTCGCTTAGCCACGGCGCGCAAGTCGCACAGCGTTACGGCGCACGCGGTGCCCGTGAAGAAGCACAGCTCGGTTTCCCGGCGGTGATTCAACGCGCACTGCCGCAACTCAAACGCAGCCGCGACGCAGGCCATGCCGAACAGAACGCCCGGCTCGACGCCTTGCTGGCGATCATGACGACACTGGCCGACACCTGCGTGCTCTACCGCGCCGGCGAAACCGGCCTGCACACCATGCAACTCGGCGCTCAAGCCGTGCTCGATGCCGGCGGCAGCGCCAGCCTCGCCGGTCGCCGTCGTTTGCATGAGCTGGACCAACAATTAATCGCGTTGAATGCCTCGCCCGGTGGCGCTGCGGACTTGCTCGCAGCCTGTCTGTTCATCGACCGCATCTCCACGCACGACGGCATCTTCCAGGGAGCGTTTTGATGGAAACCTTATCCTTTGAATTCCCTGCCGGGCAGCCGCCACGGGGCAGGGCGCTGGTGGGCTGTGTGGGCTCGGGCGATCTGGAAGTGCTGATCGAGCCGGGGCTGGCGGGCAAATTGACGATCCAGGTGCAGACCTCGGTCAACGGCAGTGAACAGCGCTGGCAGCATCTGTTCGCGCGGATGTTCGATGGCCAGACGCCGCCCGCGATGGCGATCGATATCCACGATTTCGGCGCCACCCCCGGCGTAGTGCGCTTGCGTCTGGAACAGGGCTTTGAGGAGATCGGTCATGACTGACAGCGCAGCGCTTCTCAACAAACATAGCTTCGTCGAACTCGGTGCGCGGCAACGCGCCAAGGCCTTGCTCGACGTTGGCACCTTCCGCGAATTGCTCGACCCGTTTCAGCGAATCATGTCGCCATGGCTGTCACGCCAGGGCGTAGTGCCGCAAGCCGATGACGGCGTGGTGATCGCCAAGGGCAGTCTCGGTGGTTTACCGGTGGTGATTGCGGCCATCGAAGGCGCGTTCCAGGGCGGCAGCCTGGGTGAAGTCGGCGGGGCGAAGATTGCCGGTGCGCTGGAACTGGCCGCCGAGGACAACCGCAAAGGCATCGCCACTCGCGCCGTGTTGCTGCTGGAAACCGGTGGTGTGCGTTTGCAGGAAGCCAATCTCGGGCTGGCGGCGATTGCCGATATTCATGCGGCGATTGTCGATCTGCGCCAGTACCAACCGGTAATCGGCGTGGTCGCCGGCAGCGTCGGCTGTTTTGGCGGCATGTCGATTGCCGCCGGGTTGTGCAGTTATTTGCTGGTGACTCAGGAAGCGCGCCTTGGCCTCAACGGCCCGCAGGTGATCGAGCAGGAAGCCGGGCTTGAGGAATACGACTCCCGTGATCGCCCGTTTATCTGGAGCCTGACCGGCGGCGAGCAACGCTTCGCCAGCGGCTTGGTGGATCGCTATGTCGAGGACGACGTGGCGCAGATTCAGCAGCAGGTCGGCGAATTGTTCAAGCAAGGTTTGCCGGACCAACAACGTAGCGGTCAGGCCGAGTTGTACCTGCAACGGCTGGCTCGTCTGGACGCCGCACCGCAAATCGAGCCGTCAGTGGTTCGCGATCTGTATCAAGGAGAGCGCTCATGAGCACGTATTCCCTCAGAGGCCTGAACTGGTTCAACGCCTTGAGTGCAGGCGCAAAACCGGTGGAGGGTTTGCCGGCTTCATTGAAAGTGGCTGACGGCGTCTTGGGTGACCGGCCCGTTCGCTTCATCGCTGTGGTGGCTGATCCTGACAACCGGTTCGTTCGTGCGCGCAATGGCGAGGTCGGGCTGCTGGAAGGCTGGGGGTTGGCCAAGGCGGTGGATGACGTCATCACCGCTGATGCTGACAAAGCGCACAAACGCGCCTTGATCGCCATCGTCGATGTGCCGAGTCAGGCTTACGGTCGGCGCGAAGAAGCCCTTGGCATTCATCAGGCCCTGGCCGGTGCGGCGGACAGTTATGCCCGCGCCCGACTGGCCGGCCATGCGGTGATCGGTTTGCTGGTGGGCAAGGCGATGTCCGGGGCGTTTCTGGCTCACGGGTATCAGGCCAACCGGCTGATTGCGTTGCGCGATCCGGGGGTGATGGTGCATGCGATGGGCAAGGCGTCGGCGGCGCGGGTGACGTTGCGCAGTGTCGAAGAGCTGGAGGCGTTGGCCGCCAGCGTGCCGCCGATGGCCTATGACATCGACAGCTATGCCAGCCTGGGCTTGCTCTGGGAAACCTTGTCGGTGGATCAGATCGAGCAGCCGACGACGGCGGATCTGGCTCGCGTGACGGAGTGCCTGAGCCAGGCGATTGGCGATGTCGCTGCCAACGGTCGCGATCTGAGCAGCCGCCAGGGGGCGAGTAACCGCGCAGCGTCGAGCAAGGTTCGCCAGTTGCTGAGAGCGCAGTGGTGAACAGGTTTCTGCCCCACGACCTGCTGTGGGGGATGACCCCGGAGCAGTTGCCGGCGGATGCGCCTGGGTGGGTGGTCGAGTCGATCAGCGCGGGTCAGCCGGTGGTAGTTCGGCGCGCTATCGCCGCGCCGGATCAGATCGCGGTCGGGGTGCGTGGGCGCTTGCGCGAGCAGCGTTATGCAACGTCGATGGCCGTTGCTGCGATTTCTCATCGGGTACGGCCGGAAGAGCTTTGCCATGTCGAGTCGACTCGCGACCTGCCGGCCCTGCGAACGCTGGCGCACTTGCGGCCGATGCTCGACGCCTGCGGTTGGGTGTGGGGTGTCAGCGGTAGCGCCGGGTTCGAATTGGCCAGCGGTTTTACGGCGCTCCATGAGCGCAGCGACCTCGACTTGATCCTGCGTACACCGCAGCCGTTGAGCCGTACTCAAGCGCGGGCATTGATGATGCTTCTCGGCAGCGCCGAGTGTCTGGTGGACATGCAGTTGCAGACGCCCAATGGCGCTGTTGCCCTGCGCGAATGGGCTGGCCCGTCGCAACGGGTTCTACTCAAGAGCGCCCATGAAGCGTGTTTGGTCAACGATCCCTGGAACCCGCAGGAGCAAGCAGCGTGAGCAGCTTGCTGGTGTTCCCCGGCCAGGGCGCGCAGCAGCCGGGCATGCTCCATCGTTGGCCTCGGGAAGCGCTGGTTGAGGCGAGCGAGGTGCTGGGTGAAGACGTCTTGCTGCTTGATTCTGCCGAGGCGTTGCAGTCGACAAGGGCGGTTCAGCTGTGCCTGCTGATTGCCGGCGTCGCCGCTGCACGCCAGTTATCCATGGCGCCGGATTACGTGGCGGGACTGTCCATCGGTGCCTATCCGGCGGCGGTGGTTGCGGGCGCCTTGAGTTTCAGTGATGCGCTGCATCTGGTCAGCCTGCGCGGTGAGCTGATGCAGCAGGCATATCCTCAAGGCTACGGCATGACCGCGATCATCGGTCTGGAATTGAAGACGGTGGAGGGGTTGCTGGCGCAGGTTCACTGTGTTGACACGCCGGTTTACCTGGCCAACATCAACGCCGATAACCAGGTGGTGATTGCTGGCAGTGATTCGGCGATGAAAGCAGTTGCCGACCTGGCGCGCAGCCGTGGCGCCGGTCTGGCCAAGCGTCTGGCGGTCAGCGTGCCGTCCCATTGCCCGCTGCTGGAAACACCGGCGAAAACCCTGGCCGAAGCCTTCGCCAAGGTGCAATTGAAAACGCCGACCCTGGGTTACCTGAGCGGCAGTCGCGCACGGCCTGTCATCAACACTGACGCCTTGCGCGATGACCTGGCGTTCAACATGTGCCGCGTCGTCGATTGGCGCGGTACGGTGCAAAGCGCTTACGAGCGTGGTGTACGTCTACAGATCGAACTGCCGCCCGGTGCGGTGTTGACCGGGCTGGCGCGCCGGGTGTTCGAGCAGGGCACCGTGATTGCCTTCGACGGTGCACGGCTCGATACCTTGCAGGCGCTGTTGCGTGAGGAGGGAAGCCGTCAACCCTAGATCACCGACTCAGGTTGCGAACTACAAAAACAACAATTCCGACGATGCACTTTGAGGACTACAACAATGATTATTTACGGTGTGGCGCTGTTGGCGATCTGTACGCTGGCAGGGGTGATCATGGGTGACATGCTCGGCGTGTTGCTGGGTGTGAAATCCAACGTCGGCGGGGTCGGGATCGCGATGATCCTGCTGATTTGCGCGCGGTTGTGGATGCAAAAACGCGGCGGCATGACCAAGGATTGCGAGATGGGCGTCGGCTTCTGGGGCGCCATGTACATTCCGGTGGTGGTTGCCATGGCGGCGCAACAGAACGTGGTCACCGCCCTGCACGGCGGCCCGGTGGCGGTGCTGGCGGCGATCGGTTCGGTGGTGCTCTGCGGCTGCACCATTGCGTTGATCAGCCGGACCCACAAAGGCGAACCCTTGCCCGATGAACCGGTGGACATAACACCGGTCGGCACGCCAGTAGGAGGTCGCTGATATGTGGGAACTCATTGAGAAAGGCCTGGTAAATAACAGTCTGGTCACGGCATTCGCGTTTGTTGGCGTAATCATGTGGGTGTCGGTGATTCTGTCCAAGCGCCTGACTTTCGGGCGGATTCATGGCTCGGCGATTGCCATCGTCATCGGCCTGGTGCTGGCCTGGGTTGGCGGCACCATGACCGGCGGGCAAAAAGGCCTGGCGGATCTGTCACTGTTTTCCGGCATCGGCTTGATGGGCGGCGCCATGTTGCGTGACTTCGCCATCGTTGCCACGGCGTTCGAGGTGCAGGCCACCGAAGCGAAAAAGGCCGGGATGATTGGCGTCATCGCGCTGCTGCTGGGCACGATTCTGCCGTTCATTGTCGGGGCGAGCATTGCCTGGGTGTTCGGTTATCGCGATGCGATCAGCATGACCACCATTGGCGCGGGTGCGGTGACGTACATCGTCGGGCCGGTGACGGGTGCTGCGATTGGGGCCTCATCCGATGTGATGGCGCTGTCGATTGCCACCGGGTTGATCAAGGCGATTCTGGTGATGGTCGGCACGCCGGTGGCGGCGCGCTGGATGGGCCTGGATAACCCGCGCTCGGCGATGGTATTTGGCGGCTTGGCCGGGACTGTCAGCGGTGTGACCGCCGGGTTGGCGGCGACGGATCGGCGGCTGGTGCCGTATGGCGCGCTGACGGCGACGTTCCATACCGGGCTTGGATGCTTGCTTGGGCCTTCGTTGCTGTACTTCGTTGTTCGCGGGATTGTTGGTTAACGGATGACTGCTTCTTGTGGCGAGGGAGCTTGCTCCCGCTGGGCTGCGCAGTAGCCCCAACTTCTACCACCGAGGTGTATCAGGTAAATCCGGTGGCCTGATTTTGCGGGCGCTCAGCACTCGAGCGGGAGCAAGCGCCCTCGCCACAAGGTCTCAAGCCTGGCGATTGGCATACATCCGGCATTCCGCCAACAGCGCCAGCAGATTCGGATCACGCTCCTTGGCCTTGAGAAATACCACGCCAATGTGCTGCTGCAACCGATACTTTTCCTGCAATGGAATCAGCTTCACCCGGTTCTCATACACCGCCGCAATCCGCCCCGGCAGCAACGCATAACCCACCCCCGAGCTGACCATGCTCAGCAGGGTGAAGATGTCGTTGACCTGCATCGCCACCTTCGGCTCGAACCCCGCCTGCTTGAACACTCGAATGCCGTCCTGGTGCGTGGCAAAGCCTTGGGTCAAGGTGATGAACGTTTCGTCGCGCACCTCGGCCAGGTCGACTTCGCTCCGCTGGGCAAAGGGCGAGTCCGCCGGGGTGGCGAGGAAGATGTCATCGGAAAACAGCGGGATCTGCTCGCAGTCCGGGTCGTTGACGCTGTCGTCCAGAGACACCAGGATCGCGTCGACTTCCATGTTCTTGAGCTTGTACAGCAGGTCGATGTTCGAGCCCAGGATCAGGTCGATATTGAGTTCGCTGCGGCGGATTTTCAGGCCCATGATCAGCTGCGGCACAGTCTTCACCGTCAGCGAATACAGCGAGCCGAGCTTGAAGCGTTCGGCGGAGAACCCGGCGGCTTCGCGGGTCAGGCGCACGGTTTCGAGCACGTCCTGAATCAGCTTCTGCGCCCGCTCTTCCAGCACATAAGCGCTTTCCAACGGGGTCAGGTTGCGCCCTTCGTGCTTGAATAGCGGGCAACGCAAGGCGCTTTCCAGGGAGTGGATGGCGCGGTGCACGCTGACGTTGCTGGTCTGCAACTCGACGGCGGCGCGGGCCAGGTTGCCGGTGCGCATGAAGGCCAGGAACACCTCGAGTTTTTTCAGGGTCAACTCTTCATCGATCAACATGGGCCAGACTCTTATTCGTATGTCTCGATTGTGCCCAATTGGCTAACGTTTGGCTCGATGGCTTTCGTAGGGGGGCATTGTGTTCTGAAACATTGCGCTTTTAACCTTGAGGCCTGAGCCTTGCGCGCGGCGGTAATGAACGTAGAGGTGAGCAACACATGTATCACGGGGAAAGATTGAACGCCTGGACGCATTTGGTTGGGGCGGTGGCGGCATTGGTCGGGGGCGTGTGGCTGCTGGTGATCGCCAGTATGGATGGCAGTCCGTGGAAGATCGTCAGTGTGGCGATTTACGCGTTTACCTTGCTGGTGCTCTACAGCGCCTCGACCGTGTACCACAGCGTGCGTGGGCGCAAGAAAGCGATCATGCAGAAGGTCGATCACTTTTCGATCTACTTGCTGATTGCCGGTAGTTACACGCCGTTCTGCCTGGTGACCCTGCGCGGGCCATGGGGCTGGACCTTGTTCGGGATTGTCTGGGGGCTGGCGCTGATCGGTATCCTGCAAGAGATCAAACCGCGCTCGGAAGCACGGATTCTGTCGGTCGTGATTTACGCGGTGATGGGCTGGATCGTGCTGGTGGCGGTCAAGCCGTTACTGGCGGCACTGGGCCCTGTCGGCTTTACCTTGCTGGCGTCGGGCGGGGTGTTGTACACCGTGGGGATTATCTTTTTTGCCCTCGACCATCGTCTGCGCCACGCCCATGGGATCTGGCATCTGTTCGTGATCGCCGGGAGTTTGCTGCACTTTGTGGCGATTTGGTTCTACGTCTTGTGACTGCTTTTGTGGCGAGGGGGCAAGTCCCTCGCCACAAGGCTCTAGAAGTCACCCCAGAGTTGTTGGGCCACCGCCAATGCCACCACCGGCGCGGTTTCGGTGCGCAGTACGCGCGGGCCGAGGCGGGCGGCGTGGAAACCGCCAGCCTTGGCCTGTTCGACTTCGACGTCGGACAAGCCGCCCTCCGGGCCGATCAGGAACGCCAGGCTTGCAGGTTTGGCGTGGCTCACCAGCGGCTCGGCCACCGGATGCAGCACCAGTTTCAATTCGGCCGCGGTCTGCTTCAACCAGTCAGCCAACAGCAATGGCGGATGAATCACCGGCACCCGTGAGCGCCCACACTGCTCGCAGGCGCTGATCGCCACCTGACGCCAGTGCATCAGGCGTTTGTCGGCGCGTTCGTCCTTGAGGCGGACCTCGCAGCGGTCGGTGAAAATCGGGGTGATTTCGGTGACGCCCAGTTCGGTGGCTTTTTGAATCGCCCAGTCCATCCGCTCGCCACGGGACAAACCCTGGCCGAGATGGACCGCCAGCGACGACTCGACCTGACCGGTAAAGCTTTCATCGATTTGCACCACCACGCGCTTCTTGCCGACTTCCACCAGCGTGCCGCGAAACTCATGGCCCGAGCCGTCGAACAGTTGCACCGCATCACCCTCGGCCATGCGCAGCACACGGCCGATGTAATGCGCCTGGGCTTCGGGCAACTCGTGTTCGCCGGTGCTCAAAGGGGCGTCGATAAAGAAGCGGGACAGTCTCATCTTGGGTCTCTACGGTAAGTTCGGATCGAGTTGCTTTTGTGGCGAGGGAGCTTGCTCCCGTTCGAGCGCGAAGCGGTCGCAAGGTTTACCTGACACTCCTCAGTGTCAGGTTTTTGGGGCTGCTACGCAGCCCAGCGGGAGCAAGCTCCCTCGCCACAGGGTTACTACTCAGTGGCAGCTAGCCCGGATCGCGATAGCCCGGATGAAAGTCCTTCGGTACCGCCACGCTGACGCTGTCACGGGTGGCGATGTCGATGCCTTCGCTGGCCACTTCGGCCAGAAAATCGATCTGCTCCGGGGTAATCACGTAAGGCGGCAGGAAATACACCACGCTGCCCAACGGCCTCAGTAAAGCACCTCGTTGCAGTGCATGCTGGAACACGGTCAAACCGCGACGTTCCTGCCACGGGTAAGCGGTCTTGCTGGCCTTGTCCTTGACCATCTCGATCGCCAGCACCATGCCGGTCTGGCGCACTTCAGAGACGTTCGGGTGATCGACCAGATGCGCGGTGGAAGAGGCCATGCGCTGGGCCAGGGCCTTGTTGTTCTCGATGACGTTGTCTTCTTCGAAGATATCCAGCGTCGCCAATGCCGCCGCGCAGGCCAGCGGATTGCCGGTATAGCTGTGGGAATGCAGGAAGGCGCGCAGGGTCGGGTAGTCGTCGTAGAACGCGCTGTAGACCTCATCGGTGGTCAGGCAGGCCGCCAACGGCAGGTAACCGCCAGTCAGGGCCTTGGACAGGCAGAGGAAGTCCGGGCGGATACCAGCCTGTTCGCAGGCGAACATCGTGCCGGTACGACCGAAGCCGACGGCGATTTCATCGTGGATCAGGTGCACGCCATAACGATCACAGGCGTCGCGCAGCAGCTTGAGGTACACCGGGTGATACATGCGCATGCCGCCGGCGCCCTGAATCAGCGGCTCCAGAATCACGGCGGCCACGGTATCGTGGTTGTCGGCCAGGGTCTGCTCCATGGCGGCGAACATGTTGCGTGAGTGTTCTTCCCAGCTCATGCCCTCGGGGCGCAGGTAGCAATCGGGGCTCGGCACCTTGATGGTGTCCATCAGCAGGGCTTTGTAGGTTTCGGTAAACAGCGGCACGTCGCCCACTGCCATCGCCGCCATGGTCTCGCCGTGGTAGCCGTTGGTGAGGGTGACGAAGCGTTTCTTGTTCGGCTGGCCGCGGTTGAGCCAGTAGTGAAAGCTCATTTTCAGCGCGACTTCGATGCACGATGAACCGTTATCGGCGTAGAAACACCGGGTCAGGCCTTCGGGCGTCATCTTCACCAGACGCTCGGACAGCTCGATCACCGGCTGATGGCTGAAACCGGCGAGGATCACGTGTTCCAGCTGATCGACCTGATCCTTGATGCGCTGGTTGATCCGCGGGTTGGCGTGGCCGAACACATTGACCCACCAGGAGCTGACGGCGTCGAGGTAGCGTTTGCCTTCGAAGTCTTCCAGCCATACGCCTTCACCGCGCTTGATCGGGATCAGCGGCAGCTGTTCGTGGTCTTTCATCTGGGTGCAGGGATGCCATAACACGGCGAGATCGCGTTCCATCCACTGTTTATTCAGGCCCATTTTCTGTCTCCTCGAGGCTACCCGTGACGTAGGCGGGTAAACAATCGCGCAAGCCTATGCAATGCGCGTCGCGGGGACAACCCATTGTGTCGATTGAGCTACTTTGTATAGGACGATAGACGTCGCTGGCGGCGTTTTGATGGCTGACGTATTCTTCGCGGCTCTTTGAGTCGTCTGACTCGTAAAACCGCTATTTCCTCGTGTATTTCCGGAGTTCTCTGAATGTCTGCTGGTTGGCTGCGCGCCTGTGCGCTGGTGATGTTAGGACTGTTCAGCGTTTCGGCGCTGGCCAAGGATAAAACAGCGATCGTGGTCGGCGGCGGGCTTTCGGGCCTCACCGCGGCGTACGAACTGCAGAGCAAAGGCTGGCAGGTCACCCTGCTGGAAGCCAAACCGACCCTGGGCGGTCGTTCCGGCATGGCTACCAGCGAGTGGATCGGCAACGACAAGACCCAACCGGTTTTGAACAAGTACATCTCGACGTTCAAGCTGAGCACCACGCCAGCCCCCGAGTTCGTGCGGACCCCGGGTTACCTGATCGACGGTGAATACTTCAGCGCCGCCGATCTGGCGACTAAACAGCCGGCCACCAGCGACGCGCTGAAACGCTACGAAAAAACCCTGGATGACCTGGCGCGCTCGATCGAAGACCCGCAAAACCCGGCCGCCAACAGCACGCTGTTCGCCCTGGACCAGATCAACGTGGCCAACTGGCTCGATCGCCTGAATCTGCCAGCCACTGCGCGTCAGTTGGTGAATCAGGAGATTCGTACCCGTTACGACGAACCTTCGCGCCTGTCGCTGCTGTATTTTGCCCAACAAAGCCGCGTCTACCGTGGCATTGCTGACCGTGATCTGCGCGCCTCGCGCCTGCCCGGCGGCAGTCCGGTGTTGGCCCAGGCCTTCGTCAAGCAACTGAAAACCATCAAGACCAGTTCCCCGGTTTCGTCCATTACCCAGGACAAGGATGGCGTGAGTGTCAAGGTCGGCAGCGTTGGCTATCAGGCGGACTACGTCGTGCTGGCCGTGCCGTTGCGCGCACTGAGCAAGATCCAGATGACTCCGGCGCTGGACGCCCAGCACATGGGCGCCATCAAGGGCACCAACTACGGCTGGCGTGACCAGATCATGCTGAAGTTCAAGACGCCAGTGTGGGAAAGCAAGGCGCGCATGTCTGGCGAGATCTACAGCAACGCCGGTCTGGGCATGTTGTGGATCGAGCCGGCCTTGAAGGGCGGCGCCAACGTGGTGATCAACATTTCCGGCGACAACGCGCGGGTGATGCAGGCCTTTGGCGACAAGCAAATGGCCGATCAGGTGCTGATTCGTCTGCACGCCTTTTATCCACAGGCACGCGGTTCGTTCACCGGTTATGAAATCCGCCGCTACAGCACCGACCCATCGATGGGCGGCGCTTACCTGGCCTTCGGTCCGGGGCAGATCAGCAAATACTGGCGCCTGTGGGAGCGTCCGCTGCAACGTGTAGCCTTTGCCGGCGAACACACTGACACCTTGTACCCAGGCACCCTGGAAGGCGCCTTGCGCACCGGTCAGCGTGCAGCCAGTCAGCTGGAAGACCTGGCAGCGGGCAAATCGTTTGAACCGGCGAAAGTTGTGCCGGCAGCGACCGCTGCGGCGGCAGGCGCGGTAGTGGCGAAGAAAGGCAATTTCTTCAGCAACATGTTCGGTGGTTCGTCCGATAAAGCGGCCGACAAGGCAGAACCTGCGAAGGTTGAAGCGAAAGCTGAAGAGACCAAGCCTGGCTTCTTCTCGCGGATGTTTGGTGGTGGCTCCGACAAGGCTCCGGCCAAGGCGCCAGAACCCGTGGCCCCCGTTGCTCCGGCACCCGCGCCAGTTGCTGCGCCGGCCCCGGCACCTGCACCGGTTGAGGCACCGAAGCCAGTGGTGCCGGCGCAAGCCGAGCCGGTGAAGAAAGCACCGGCCAAAGCGCCAGTGAAAAAGCCTGCTGCCAAAACCGAGGCCAAAAAGGCTCCGGCCAAGGCAACGGCGAAAAAGGCTGAACCAGTGAAGAAACCAGTGGTGAGTACCGCTGCGAAGGCCCCGGTGGCGACTGAAACCAAGACACAGTAAGTCTTGGGATCAAAAAAAAGCGCGGCAGTGATGCCGCGCTTTTTTTATGTCTTTGCCCCCTCGTAGAGGTCGGCTGATGCTTTGGTACTAAGGCAGATCGACGATATGGACTTCGTCGCCTTGGTAGTCGCTGATATAGGCACAGTTATGATGATCAAGAACCATATGATGCGGGTCGATAGCCCCAGGGATGGGAAACCTGCGAACAATCTTATGGGTGGCGGTATTCACTTCCACGACCTCTTTTTCGGTGTGATCAACGGCGTAAGCGTTCTTTTTGCTAAACACTATTTCCCCTTCGCAAGCCACAAAATCGAAATGCCGGGTGGTCAGTGACCGGGTGTCCAACACGGTCAGTCTTCGAGCGTCCAGACCCACGATATACACTTTTCTACCGTCGGGACTGACAGTAACGGCTGACGGATATTTTTCGGTTTTGATGATGTTGATGACTTCGAACGTCTTGCTGCTGATGACCGTGAGCGCGTCCTGAAAAGGGCGACCAGGGGAATCGGTACTGGAAATATAGAGACGCGAATCGTCCTGGCTGATGTCCACACTTATGGACGGTGAAGGTAACCCTCGGACTCTGCTCACCACATAAGTGCGAGCGTCAATTATCGCCAGCCACTCTTTATCCTGCCGTACGGTGACGTAAACATGCCTCCCGTCCCGGCTCGCGACGACTCCCCAAGGGTGTCTACCCACCGTGATGTTACCCACCGCGTATGTTTCGGTATCAATAACCGAAACCGAACTTGAACCGTAGTTGGTCACGTAAGCTCTTTTCCCCTCATGGCCAAGGGCAATGCTTCGGGGATACTGCTCCACGGCGATGGTGCGGATTACCTTTTTGTTCCGGGTGTCGATGACGGACACATTGTCCGACATGTAATTGCAAACAAATACACGTGATCCATCGTTGCTGATGGCCATCCCTCGCGGTCCTTCCCCTACGGGTATTGAATTGGATTGACTGCGTGTTATCACGGGGGATGAACTCGAATTGTGACTCATGGTAGAACTCCTGTTCAGACACTTGGACTGACGTCCAAGTTCAAGTTCATCAATGACCTGCAATGAAAGCCACTGTTAAATGTGACAGTTCTGACGAGTGGTATCGGCTCATAAATGAATATAAGGAGGGTGCGTGAAGGTTTTTTCCTTCGGTTAACACTCTCTTAACCTCCCGGCCCCAAGGTCTTGATCGTATTTCTCGATATTTCAGAGCGAAATTTTCCGCTTTAAATCGATAGATAACTCGATAGTCTTGGGCGCAGTTCTTACAGGATTTGGGCAATGCAGCTACGTAACTCTTCTTCCCGCTACGGTTGGGTCAGCATCTTTATGCACTGGGGTGTGGCGTTGGCCGTCTTCGGCCTGTTTGCGTTGGGGTTGTGGATGGTCGGTCTCGATTACTACAGCACCTGGCGTAAAGACGCGCCGGATCTGCACAAGAGCATTGGTCTGGTGTTATTTGCCGTGATGTTGCTGCGGGTAGTGTGGCGCTTCATCAGCCCACCGCCGCCGCTCTTGCCAAGCTATAGCCGCATGACCCGCCTTGGCGCCAAGTTCGGCCATTCGTTCCTTTATCTCAGTCTGTTCGCTGTGATGATCGCCGGTTACCTGATTTCCACCGCAGACGGTGTCGGGATTCCGGTGTTTGGCCTGTTTGAAATTCCTGCACTGGTTTCCGGACTACCGGACCAGGCAGACACCGCGGGTGTGATTCATTTGTACCTGGCCTGGCTGCTGGTAATTTTTTCCGGTTTCCATGCGTTGGCTGCATTGAAGCACCACTTTATCGATCGTGATGCGACCCTGACGCGAATGCTGGGGCGCAAAGCCTGATGTTCTACCTCGACTCCAAAGGAATAGAAAGCATGTTGAAAAAGACGCTCGCCGCTCTGGCAATCGGTTCTGCTCTGCTGTCGGCTAACGTGATGGCGGCCGACTATGTGGTCGACAAAGAAGGCCAGCACGCCTTTGTTGACTTCAAGATCAGCCACTTGGGCTACAGCTACATCATCGGTACCTTCAAGGATATCGACGGCAAGTTCAGCTTCGACGCTGCCAAGCCTGAAGACAGCAAGATCGAGTTCAATGTGCGCACCGCCAGCGTGTTCACCAACCACGCCGAACGCGACAAGCACATCGCCAGCGGTGACTTCCTGAACGTGGGCAAATTCGCCGACGCCAAGTTCGTCTCCACCAGCGTCAAACCTACCGGCAAAAACGCCGCCGGCAAAGACACTGCCGACGTGACCGGCAACCTGACCCTGCTGGGCGTGACCAAGCCAATCGTGGTCAAAGCCACGTTCCTGGGTGAAGGCAAGGATCCATGGGGCGGCTACCGTGCCGGCTTCGAAGGCACCACCAGCATCAAGCGTTCCGATTTCGGCAAGCAGAAAGACCTGGGCCCAGCGTCCGACGCGGTCGATCTGTACGTGACGTTTGAAGGTGTCAAAGCGAAATAATCTTCGCACCTGACACAAAAACGCCCCCGATCTCACGATCGCGGGCGTTTTTTATGGTCGGAGAAAATCTGCAGGGATGTTCTCAACTGAAATGAAAATGCCCCGATCGCAAGATCAGGGCATTTTTTATAACGGTGCTAACTCAGCGGTTGCGGGTCAGCAATGCTGGTTTTTCGCCGCGCGGACGGCCTGGCAGTTGATCCAGTTGCTCAGGGGTCGGGAAGCGATCGCTTTTCGATTCCTTGTGAATGATCTTCGGTGCCGGGCTCCGCGGGTTCTGCACGGCCGGTTCCGAACGAGACTGGTCGTCACGGGCCGGACGGCGGTTGCGGGACTCTTCGCGACGGGCCTGGCCGTCACGTGGAGCGCCGTTGCGTGGGCCACTGCGCTTGGCCGGTGGGGTGCCGGTGGTTGCGCCGCTGCTGTTGCGCGGACCGTTCTGGCGACCTTGTGGCTGACCGGCGCGCGGAGCGCCAGCGCCTTGTGCCGGTGCGCCCGGACGGCGGCCACGGCCCTGAGCCGGTTTGGCTTGAGGCACGTAGTCGACGCGGTTACCGAAGTTATCGATATCGTCGTCCAGGAACTCGTCCGGAGCACGGTCGGCGGCAGCGCGAGGGGCCGGGCGCTGTTGCTCGCGGGCCGGAGTGCCTTCGCGTGGCTTGTGTTCACGGGCCGGGCGCTCGCCACGGCCAGCGGCAGGCTTTTCCTTGCCGCCCTTGTCCTTGCCTTTGTCTTTACGACCGCCACCACCACCGCTGCCGTTCGGGCCGTCGCCGCGTGGGCCACGTGGGGCGCGTGGGTTACGCACATCCGGACGCTCGCGGACTTCCGGTTTCTCGGCTTCCACAGCGCTGGAGTCGAAGCCCATCAGGTCGCCGTCGGCGATTTTCTGCTTGGTCATGCGCTCGATGCTTTTCAGCAGTTTTTCTTCGTCCGGAGCGACCAGCGAGATCGCCTCGCCCGAACGACCGGCACGGCCGGTACGACCGATACGGTGCACGTAATCTTCGTCGACGTTTGGTAGTTCGAAGTTGACCACATGAGGCAACTGGTCGATGTCGAGGCCACGAGCAGCGATGTCGGTGGCGACCAGGATGCGCACTTCACCGGCCTTGAAGTCGGCCAGGGCCTTGGTGCGGGCGTTCTGGCTCTTGTTGCCGTGGATCGCGACGGCGGTGAGGCCGTGTTTGTCCAGGTACTCGGCCAGGCGGTTGGCGCCGTGCTTGGTGCGAGTGAATACCAGCACCTGTTCCCAGGCGCCGGCAGTAATCAGGTGCGCCAGCAACGAACGCTTGTGGCTGGCGGCCAGACGGAATACGCGTTGTTCGATCCGCTCGACCGTGGTGTTCGGTGGCGTGACTTCGATGCGTTCCGGGTTGTGCAGCAGCTTGCCGGCGAGGTCGGTGATGTCTTTGGAGAACGTCGCCGAGAACAACAGGTTCTGCCGTTTGGCCGGGAGCCGGGCGAGGACCTTTTTCACGTCATGGACAAAGCCCATGTCGAGCATGCGGTCGGCTTCGTCCAGCACCAGGATTTCCACGTGGGACAAATCGACACTGCCTTGGCCGGCGAGGTCGAGCAGGCGACCTGGGCAGGCCACCAGCACGTCGACACCACGGGACATGGCTTGAACCTGCGGGTTCATGCCGACGCCACCGAAGATGCAGGCGCTGACGAACTTCAGGTCACGGGCATAGACCTTGAAGCTCTCGTGCACCTGAGCCGCGAGTTCGCGGGTTGGGGTCAGGACCAGTACGCGTGGTTGACGCGGGCCGTGACGCTGGGATTTGTCCGGGTGACCGTTGGGAAACAACCGCTCCAGAATCGGAAGGGCGAAGCCACCGGTTTTACCAGTACCTGTCTGAGCCGCAACCATCAGGTCGCGACCTTGCAACACGGCGGGAATGGCCCGCTGTTGCACCGGAGTAGGCTCGGTATAGCCCGCTGCCTCGATGGCGCGGACTAAAGCCTCGGAGAGACCGAGGGAAGCAAAGGACATGAGTAATCCTGTTTTAGTTAGGGCTTGGCCCAATGGGAGTCTTGCCTGGCGCGAATGGCGTTTAAGAGGACGCAATCCCGTCCGGTCCTGCTGGGCCTCGAAGGCTCGTCTGGAGCGCTCGCGCGGGCTGAAAAGCTGCGCTGTAGCGGGATCGAGATGCCTTGAACAAGTCCGAGCGTCCGGGCGTGAGCCTGGCGGGAAGGCCGGAGTATAACAGAGCAATCACTGTGCGCCGCTTTCCTGCTGCTCAACGGTTTTTTCGCCGGTTGCGGTGGCGTTGGTGGCCCGGGCTTCGCTAGCCGGACCGGCACCATAGCGGGCGCTCAGTTCGGCATAGGCCGGTTCGCGCTTGAAGCGCTTGAGCTCGGCGCCGAAACGCTGCACCAACAAATCCATCCCGGCATTGCGGCGCACCGCCAGATACTGGCTTTGCTGGCTGATGACAGTCGGGTTCTCGGTGATCTTGTCGCGGATGTCCAGTTGATCGAGCAAGTGCTGGCCGACCCGGCGATCGGTGATCAACAGGTCGATCCGCCCGCGCACCAGTTTGCCGAAGTTGGCTTCATGGGTAGGCGCCGGTTCCCGGGTAAACAACGTCGATTCGCTGAAATCCTTGCTGTACAGGTAGCCCGGCGAGGTGCCGATGGTCAGGCCTTTCAGGTCGTCCAGGGTGCGAAACGGGAACGGCCGTTCATTGGCGTAGAACATCACGAATTCGACTTGCGAGAGCGGTTCGCTGGGGTAGAGCAGGGTCGCTTCGCGTTCATCGCTGTGGAAAATATCCAGCACACCGTCCGCCTGGCCTTGCTCAAGCATCGACAGGCAGCGCTTCCACGGCAGGAACTGCCATTCCACGTCAATCCCGAGGCGTTTGAAGACGATGGCCGTGGTTTCGTAGTCGAGCCCGAGGTTCTTGCCACCTTCTTCATAGACGTAAGGCGCCCAGGGTTCGGTGACAATACGCAGCTTCTCGCCGCGAGCGGTGAAGCTCAGGCAAGTGAATAGAAGCACGGTCAGTAACTGGGTGATCAGGGGCATGGCTTGAGATTACGACGAGAAATCATAAAGAGCCAGAAACCGGATCCAGAAGCTCTGGATCGGGCATTAAAAGCAAAAGATCGCAGCCTTCGGCGGCGCCTGCAGAGGTACATATTCCCCTGGAGGCGCTGCCAAAGACTGCGATCTCTTGATTTGCGTTAACGGCTATTAGCGCGGCAACTTCAGGTTATTCCATACCGCCAGGCTCGGTTCAGCCTGGTTCAGTGTGTAGAAGTGCAGCCCCGGTGCGCCACCTTGCAACAGGCGTTCGCACATCTCGGTGATGACTTGCTCACCAAAGCTTTGAATGCTCTGGGTGTCGTCGCCGTAGGCTTCCAGTTGCTTGCGGATCCAGCGCGGGATTTCCGCACCGCAAGCGTCGGAGAAGCGCGCCAGCTTGCTGTAGTTGGTAATCGGCATGATCCCCGGCACGATCGGGATGTTCACACCCTTCGCCTGTACACGCTCGACGAAGTAGAAATAACTGTCGGCGTTGAAGAAGTACTGGGTGATCGCACTGTTGGCACCGGCGTTGGCCTTGCGCACGAAGTTGTTGAGATCGTCTTCGAAATTGCGCGCTTGCGGATGCATTTCCGGGTAAGCGGCGATTTCGATGTGGAAATGATCGCCAGTCTCTTCACGAATGAATTCAACCAGGTCATTGGCGTGACGCAACTCGCCGCTGGCCATGCCCATGCCCGAGGGCAGGTCACCGCGAAGCGCGACGATTCGCTGGATGCCGGCTGCCTTGTACTGGGTCAGCAGGCCGCGCAGATCGTTCTTGCTGTCACCCACGCAAGACAGATGCGGAGCGGCTGGGACTTTGACTTCACTTTCCAGCTGCAGCACGGTGTTGAGGGTGCGATCACGAGTCGAACCGCCAGCGCCGTAGGTGCAGGAGAAGAAGTCGGGATTGTAGGTCGCCAGCTGACGGGCAGTGGCGATCAGTTTTTCATGCCCAGCATCGGTCTTCGTCGGGAAGAATTCGAAGCTGTAGCGACGTTCTTGGGACATGGTCATATCCTTGGAAACACGTAAGCCTTGTAGGCGCCGTGCTTCCTGTAGGAGCGAAGCTTGCTCGCGAAGCAGGCGCCGCGGTCTTTCAGCAGCACCGCGGTGAAGCGTTCGCGAGCAAGCTTCGCTCCTACAGGAAGCGTGGTTCCTGCATAAGTCCGCTCCCATGGGGAGCGGACTGCTGGACCGATCAGTAGCGGTAAGCGTGCGGCTTGAACGGGCCTTCGACGGTAACGCCGATGTAGTCAGCCTGTTGCTTGGTCAGTTGAGTGACCACGCCGCCGAAACCGCGGACCATTTCCAGGGCCACTTCTTCGTCGAGTTTCTTCGGCAGTACTTCAACGGTCAGGCGCTCGGCTTTCTGGGCTGGCGACAGGTCGGCGTACTTCTGGCCGAACAGGAAGATCTGCGCCAGAACCTGGTTGGCGAACGAACCGTCCATGATGCGGCTTGGGTGACCAGTGGCGTTACCCAGGTTAACCAGACGGCCTTCGGCCAGCAGGATCAGGTAGTCGTCGTTCTGAGCGTCGAAAGCGCCTGGACCGGTGCGGTGAACCTTGTGAACCTGCGGCTTCACTTCTTCCCATGCCCAGTTCTTGCGCATGAAAGCGGTGTCGATTTCGTTGTCGAAGTGACCGATGTTGCAGACCACAGCGCGTTTCTTCAGGGCTTTGAGCATGTTTGCGTCGCAAACATTGACGTTGCCGGTGGTGGTCACGATCAGGTCGATCTTGCCCAGCAGCGCTTTGTCGATACTCGCTTCGGTACCGTTGTTGATACCGTCGATGAACGGCGAAACCAGTTCGAAACCGTCCATGCAGGCTTGCATGGCGCAGATCGGGTCGACTTCGGAGACTTTAACGATCATGCCTTCCTGACGCAGGGACTGGGCCGAGCCCTTGCCCACGTCGCCGTAACCGATGACCAGCGCTTGCTTGCCGGACAGCAGGTGGTCGGTGCCGCGCTTGATCGCGTCGTTCAGGCTGTGACGGCAGCCGTACTTGTTGTCGTTCTTGCTCTTGGTCACCGAGTCGTTGACGTTGATGGCCGGGATTTTCAGCTCGCCCTTGGCCAGCATGTCCAGCAGACGGTGAACGCCGGTGGTGGTTTCTTCGGTGACGCCGTGGACGCGGTCCAGTACTTGTGGGTACTTCTTGTGCAGCAGCTCGGTCAGGTCGCCGCCGTCGTCGAGGATCATGTTGGCATCCCAAGGCTGGCCATCCTTGAGGATGGTTTGCTCCAGGCACCACTCGTACTCTTCTTCAGTCTCGCCTTTCCAGGCGAACACCGGGATGCCGGCAGCGGCGATGGAAGCGGCGGCCTGATCCTGAGTCGAGAAAATGTTGCAGGACGACCAGCGTACTTCGGCACCCAGGGCAACCAGGGTTTCGATCAGCACGGCAGTCTGAATGGTCATGTGGATGCAGCCGAGAATCTTCGCGCCCTTGAGCGGTTGCTCGACGGAGTACTTGCGGCGCAGACCCATCAGGGCCGGCATTTCGGATTCGGCGATGATGGTTTCGCGACGGCCCCAGGCAGCCAGGGACATGTCGGCAACTTTGTAATCGTTAAAATCTGCAGGCGTGATAACAGCGCTCATGAAGAGCCTCCATTCGTAATGTATGCGAATGGGCGCCGTTGTGCGTTTAGTGTCTGGCCGTGGCCAGTCAACGCCCCATCCGAGCCTGACAGGTTGAACCTGCTGCAGCGCCCCTCGGACAGGTGGCGGGAAAACGGTATCAATCAAACATGACCGTTTTGAAACGGGGGCGATTATAGCGGGCTATGCTGATCTTCCAAAGCGTTTCTGTTGGTCAATGTCCGAACGGTAATCGAGACCATAGTCGATGCTTGATAGAGCTCTAGTCCGGGCTCTGCCATGATGGCCGGCATCAATCGGCAAGACGGTCAGGAGTGAGTATGAATTTCCACACCCGCAAATGGGTAAAACCCGAAGACCTCAACCCCAACGGCACGCTGTTCGGCGGCAGCCTGCTGCGCTGGATCGACGAAGAAGCGGCGATCTACGCCATCGTCCAGTTGGGTAATCAGCGCGTGGTCACCAAGTACATTTCCGAAATCAACTTCGTCAGCGCCTCGCGTCAGGGCGACATCATCGAGCTGGGCATCACCGCCACCGAGTTCGGTCGCACCTCGATCACGCTGACCTGCGAAGTGCGCAACAAGATCACTCGCAAGAGCATTTTGACGGTAGAGAAGATGGTGTTCGTGAACCTGGGCGAAGACGGCCTGCCCATGCCGCACGGCCGGACCGAGATCAGGTACGTCAAAGACCAGTTCAAGGATGATGACATTGGCGAATAGTTGCCGCTCTGTGGCGAGGGAGCTTGCTCCCGTTGGGCCGGGCTGGCGCTCCAGCGCGAAGCGGCCCTGAAATCTGTCATTGGGTTCTTTCAGGCAGGCTTCACGTCAGCTTACGACTGCTTCGCAGCCGAGCGGGAGCAAGCTCCCTCGCCACAGGGTTTGCTGCGTTTCCCCCGGGTAGTGAACAGCTCCGAACCCCGCGTGTCGTACGTAAACGACACGCCACCGGTTCAGGAGCAGCCTTATGGACACGCCCAAAGACGGCAAGACCCCGGACCTCTCGGCACAGGAACAGCGCGAGGTCGACAAGAACCAGCCCCCGCGGGCGGCGGTGCTGCACGAAATCATTCGCACCCAAGGCGATCAGGAGCTCGAGCGCAGCGTTGCGGCGCTGTGGTGGTCGGCGCTGGCTGCCGGCCTGACCATGGGCCTGTCGCTGATGGGCATGGGACTGCTCAACTCGCGCCTGCCGGACGGCGAAGGCTACAAGGTGATCGCCAGCTTCGGTTATTGCGCCGGTTTTCTAGCGGTGATTCTCGCCCGTCAGCAACTCTTCACCGAAAACACCCTGACCGCCGTGCTGCCGATCATGAGCAAGCCAACGTTGGGTAATGTCGGTCGGTTGCTGCGGCTGTGGACGGTGGTGCTGGTGGGCAACCTCTGCGGCACCTTGCTGGTGGCATATGTGATGCTGCACCTGCCGATATTCGACAGCAAGACCGATCTGGCCTTCCTTGAGATCGGGCGCAAGGTCATGGAGAACGATGCCGGCAAGATGCTCGCCAAAGGCATCATCTCCGGCTGGATGATCGCCACCATGGTCTGGATGATCCCGTCCATGGAAAGCGCCAAGATGTGGATCATCATCCTCATCACCTATTTCATGGCGCTGGGCGATTTCACCCACATCGTGGTCGGATCGGTCGAGGTTTCTTACCTGGTGTTTGCCGGCGAGTTGCCGTGGAAGGATTTCTGGTGGGTGTTCGCAGGTCCCACGCTGGTGGGGAACATTATTGGCGGCAGTTTTATCTTCGCGCTGATCAGTCACGCGCAGATTCGCAGTGAAAGCGGGCCGCCGAAGACCTCTGCGGAGCGGGCTCAGGAATCCGAACCGCAGAAGATCAAAAAATGATCAATGTCAGCCAGAGACGTTGATTGCGGCAGCACTGCGACGTTGCAGGTAGATGAAGAACAGCGCCGTCAGCAGCGTGAATACGCTGACCAGTGCGCCGGTCCACGGCAAGTCCGCCAGGTCCGCGCCACTGGCCACCACCAGTCCGCCAATCCAAGCCCCGGCGGCGTTGCCGAGATTGAATGCGCTTTGATTCAACGTCGACCCGAGGTTTGGCGCCTCATGGGCCTGATCGATAATCAGCAATTGCAGGATCGGGCACAGCGCGAAGGCGAAGATGCCCCACAACACCAGCGTGATCGCCGCCGGTATCACTGAATGGCTGGTTTGGCTGAAGGCGGCCAGCACGATGGCCGCGGCCAATGTCATCCCCACCAGCGAAGGCAGCAAACGACTGTCCGCCAATCG
The DNA here is from genome assembly GCF_001655615.1 of Pseudomonas sp. GR 6-02. Taxonomy (GTDB): domain Bacteria; phylum Pseudomonadota; class Gammaproteobacteria; order Pseudomonadales; family Pseudomonadaceae; genus Aquipseudomonas. Next base: position 5,994,488 of record NZ_CP011567.1, on the reverse strand, counting down.
GCCGCCGAGCATGCTGCCCCCGGTCAAGCCGACCCCGAACAACAGCAACATGATGGTTACGCCATGCGGACTGACGCCGGTGATATCCTGCAGGATCGGCGCAATGTAAGTGAACACGCTGAACAGGCTGGTGGACGCCAGCACGCTCATGCCCAGCGCCAGCAGCACATTGACCTTGCCCAGCACTTTGAATTCGCTGGCCAGGTTGGCTTTGTCCATGGGGATTTCCTTGGGCAGCCAGACCCACTGCGCAATGGCTGCAATCACGCCAATCACCGACACTGCCCAGAAGGTCGAGCGCCAGCCGGCGTATTGCCCCAGAGCAGTGCCCAATGGCACGCCCAGCACGTTGGCCAAGGTCAGGCCGGTGAACATTATGGCAATTGCCTGGGCTCGTTTGTTCGGTGCCACCAGACTGGCAGCGACCACTGAGCCGATGCCGAAAAACGCGCCATGGCACAGCGCGGTGATCACTCGTGCGGCCATCAAGGTGGCGTAGTTCGGCGCCAGGGCGCAGAGGATGTTGCCGAGAATGAACATCAGCGTCATGCCCAGCAGTGTGGCTTTGCGCGGCATGTTGGCGGTGCCGACCGCGAGAATCGGCGCACCGAACACCACGCCCAGGGCATAACCGGTGATGAGCAGGCCAGCATGAGGAATGCTCACGGCGAGGTCGCGGGCGACATCGGGCAGCAAGCCCATGATGACGAACTCAGTGGTGCCGATGCCGAAAGCGGCAACGGCCAGTGCAAGCAAGGCGAGTGGCATGCGCAAGGTCTCTGTCGGTAGTCTTGACGCTTTGATCAGGCATACGCAGGCCGACGACCGTTCTCGATGAGAGCGGGCAGAGGCAGGAGTTATTGGAATTAGTCTGTGCGCAACTGAGTGCGGCGTGGTCGCTTGCAGTATAAACAGCTGCGGACATATGGCGAATCAAATCTCTGTCCCGCGATGTAGGGGCAATACAAGGAGTGTGCCGTGCTTGCGACAATTCTGGTGTTGGTGGCGGCGCTGTTGCACGCGGCGTGGAATACCCTGATCAAGTTCAGCGCGGAGCGGCTGTTGGTGGTGGCCTGCATGGACAGCGTGGCGTTGCTGTTTGTCGCGCTGATGCTACCCTTCGTGGCGCTGCCGCCACTGGATATGTGGCCGTGGATTCTTGCGTCGGCGGCATTCGAGTTGCTCTATCGCTACCTGTTGATCCAGGCCTATCGGGTCGGCGATCTCGGCCTGGTCTATCCGTTGATGCGTGGCCTGTCACCGTTGGTGGTGCTGGCGCTGACGCTGATCTTCGCCGGTGAAGTGCTGACGGCTCAGCAGATCTTCGGGATTTTGCTCATCCCGTTCGGCATGGTGTGCCTGCTCTGGCAGGGCGGTGGCGGGGTGCGCCTGCCGTGGTCGATGCTGCCGGTGGTGGCGCTGATCGGGTTGTGCATCGGTTGCTACACCTTCATCGATGGCCAGGCCTTGCGGCGCTGGTCCCATCCGCTGGACTACCTGGTTTGGGTCACAGTGCTCAGTGCCTGGTCGTTCCCATTGCTGGCGCTGGTGCGCAAACGCCCGGCGTTCATGCTGTTCTGGCGTGAGCAGTGGCGGTTGGGGTTGGCGGTCGGGTTCTGTGTATTGTTCAGCTACGCTCTGGTGCTGTGGGCCATGCAGCTCGGATCGATTGCCGAGGCAGCGGCGCTGCGCGAGATCAGCGTGATTCTGGTGGTGCTGTTCGGCATGCGCTACCTCAAAGAACCTTTTGGCAGGCCACGGCTCTTAGCCTGTGGACTGGTATTGATCGGCATGTTGGTGATGAAGTTTTAGTCGCCGCTGATGGAATTCGATTCTCTACAACTTGAAGAAGGGACTGCGTTATGACGGTTGCTCTGTGGTGCATTTTGATTGCGATCTGCTTGCCTTATCTGTGCACAGGCGTCGCCAAGTTCAGCAATGGCAAGTTCGGGCTGAAACAGAATCACGACCCAAGGGCGTTTCTGGATTCGCTCGAAGGCGTGGCCAGGCGTGCGCATTCGGCGCAGTTGAACAGCTTCGAAGTGACCCCGGCGTTTGCCGCGGCGGTGATCGTGGCGCATCTGGCCGGCAATGCCGAACTGGTGACGATCAATGTGCTATCGGTGCTGTTCATCACCAGTCGGCTGCTGTACATCATTTGCTATCTGGCGGACTGGGCGATTCTGCGGTCGCTGGTGTGGGCCATTGGCATGGGGCTGATTGTCAGTTTCTTTGTGGTGTCTGTTTAACGGCAAGATCAAAGGATCGCAGGCTGCGCCATTCCCAGCAGGGATCGATGTTCATTCGCGATATTGCGACGAACGCTCTCGATGTTGAAGCTGGCGCAGCCTGCGATCTTTTGCTTCTAAAGTTTGTCAGCCACCTGCGGCACCTGAGGCAACGCCGCCCCTTTAGGCCAGAGCATCCAGATCTGCCCCTGCTGTTTCATGTCGCCGGCCAATTGCCCGGCGGCTTCGCCCGTGCCCCAGAACAGGTCTGCGCGGACCTCGCCGGCAATCGCGCCGCCGGTATCTTGAGCGGCCACCGGACGCACCAGTGCGCTGCCGTCCGGTCGCGTCGTCGACAACCACAACAGGCTACCGAGCGGAATCACCTTGCGATCCACTGCCGCGCTATAACCTGCGGTCAATGGCACATTCAGCGAACCGCGCGGCCCTTCGTTGCTGTCCGGGTTGCGATTGAAGAACACGTAGCTGGGGTTGCTGCCGAGCAGTTCGGGAATGCGCGTCGGATTGGCCTTGGCCCAGTTATCGATGGCGCTCATGGTTACCTCTTCTTTCTTCAGCTCGCCCTGATCCACCAGCCAGCGGCCGATAGGTCGATAGGGGTGGCCGTTCTGGTCGGCATAACCAATGCGCAATTGACGGCCATCATCGAGCTGGATGCGCCCCGAACCCTGGATTTGCAGGAACTGCAGGTTCATCGGGTCGGTCAGCCAGGCAATCACTGGCGCCTTCACGCCATTGGTTTCAATGGTTGCCGCATCGTCATAAGGCTTGAGCACGCGACCTTCTAGTCGTCCGCGCAGGCGTTTGCCTTTGAGTTCCGGGTAAATGCTGTCCAGCGAGACGATGATCATGTCCTCGGGCACGCCGTACACCGGGATGTTCGCTTGCTTGGTCTGGGTCAGGCTGCCGGGATACACCGGTTCGTAGTAACCGGTGATCAGGCCGTTGGGGTTGTCATTGGCGGCGCGCAAGCCGTAAACATCGAGGTTTTGCTTGAGGAAGCCGCGGATTTCGCTGGCGGTTGGCTGAACATTGGCGGAAGCGGCGCAGGTGCCACCCCAGACCGGGTCGGCCTTGAGTCGGCTGCAGGCGCTGCGCCACGAGCCAAAACCGGCGACGAGGTCATTGTCGGACACCGCTGGAAGGGCTTCCCAGGTAGCGCTGGAGTAGGTCGCCAGTGCGTGGGTTTTCGGTTTGCTACTGTCGCCACCGGTGCAGCCAGCAAGTATGGCCACCATCGGAAGGGTCCAGGCCAGGTTGTGACGCCACGCCTTGAAACGGCTGTTCATGGAGTAATTCCTTTGCCGGTTGCCTGAGTGCTCCATGCGCTCAAACAACCCGTATTGATAATAGGGCTATTGGTCTTTGCCGGTGACGCGAGGATACTGGCTGCCGTTTCCAGTGATCTGAAGCCACCATGACTCTTAAAAGACTCTCTGTTGTATTGCTGGCCTGCCTGACCTTGTCCGCCTGCGGCGGTGTCGACCCGAACTCGCCTCTGGGCCAGCGCAAGGCGATCTTCAAGCAAATGCTCAAGACCGGCGAAGACCTGGGTGGCATGTTGCGTGGGCGTATTCCGTTCGATGGCCCGAAATTCGCCGACGGTGCCGTGAAGCTCGATGCGTTGTCCCATGAGCCGTGGAAACATTTCCCGCAGGTGCGCGAAGAAGATCACACCAGCGCCAAGGACGATGTCTGGCAGAAGCAGGCACGCTTCCAGGAAATGGCTCGCACCCTTGAAGGCGCCACCGGTGAACTGGTGATCGCCAGCCAGGTTCAACCCTACAAGGCCAGCAATCTGGGGCCGGCAGTACAGAAAGTCGAAGACGCCTGTAGTGCCTGCCATAAAGAGTTTCGGGATCATTGAGGCGGCGTGTTCAAACCGGATTACTTATCCAGCTCGTCGAGCGCGTCCTGTAAATCCTTGCGCGATTGAGCCAGTTTGTCTTTGCGCTTGTTGATCTTCTCGGCGTCGCCTTTTTTCATCGCCTTGTCGAGGTCGGCCTGACGCCGGCTGACTTCGTGCTTGGCGTCGAGCACCTTGTTTTCCCGTTCCTTCTTCAAGGAAGCGTCGGTGCAATGGGCGGTGACCTCGCTCAGGGCGGTTTCCAGGCCAGCCTGTTGATCGGCGTTGCCGTGAGACTTGGCCAGTTCAATCTGGTTGATGATGCCTTGTTTTTTTGCGGCGCAGCCGGTCAGGCCCGGGGCGTCTTCGTCGGCCATTAATGGAGCGGCCATCACGCTGCACAGGGTCAACAAGGCGAGCGGTGAAAGAAGTTTCATAAAGGCTCCAGGTGAAAAAATCGATGTAGCGATGGGCTGTTTGAGCGCATCGGTACCTATGGGTTCCCAGGCTGACGGGCGTCGCCGGCTGCTAAAAACCGTCAATCCCGGCAACACGTAATGTCTCGCTCAAGGCCAGGACCTGCGGGTCGCGGAAAAATGCGCTCAGTTGCGCCGCGCGTCCCGGGCCGATGCCGGTTTCGGCCTGCCATTGTTCGGTGTTTCGTTGCGCCAGCACCTGCCATGAATCGGCGAGCTGTGCCTGGCCGGTCGGCGGCAAGCCCAGGGCTTTGAGCCAGCGAGCGAACGGTCGTTGCCGGGCGCTGTTGAAACTGTTCAAAAGACGAGCACTGCTGCGTTCGCCGAAGCCGTCAATGTTAGCAAGCTCTTGCTCATCGAGGGTCAACCAATCGAGCAGGTTGTCGAGACGTTCGGCCTTGAGCAGTTTCTCCCAGGTGCCCGGCCCGACATGCGGCAAGGCCAGCCCCTGTTTGCCGCTGAGCCAGGCCAGCCGTGCGAGAAACTGGCTTTCGCATCCGGGTGTCGGCTGCCAGCAACTCAACGGATGAAAATCTGCTGCCAGCGGTGCGTTCAATTCAGGACGTTCGGTGCTGCGCAATACCACACCGTCGAGCCTGGGGATGGTCAGCCCGGCCAGGCTGATGGCGACCTGATCGCCGGGACGAATGTCCAGCGCTTCCCAGCGCTGCAGGGAGCTGACGCTGACACGCTTGATCTGCCGGTCATCGAGCATCACCGGTGCCAGATCCAGCACCGGTGTGATCCGGCCGGTCCGTCCAATCTTGAAGTGGACCTTGCGCACCTCGGCCAACGCCTGGGCGAAGGGGTACTTCCAGGCGACACTCCAGAAAGGCGTTTTCGCCTGCCAGCGCTCGGCGGGTGGGCGCTGGTTCTGTCGTAAAACGACGCCGTCGCTGGCAAAGGGCAGGGGCGAGCGATACCAGTAATCGCGCCAGCGTTCGGCATCGGCGAATGCCTCGATCGGCTGGCTGTAGGGCGCGGTGCTCGGGAATCCCAGCTCATCCAGAGCCGCCACGCGGGCGGGCAGGCTTTTCGGGCCTTGTGGCCAGTCCCAGACGAACACGCCGATACCGGCGGCTTGCTCGGGGTTCAGCGTCTTGCGTGCCATTAACCCGGCCACCGTGGCGCGGGCATTGAGGCTGCCGGCCTCGGCTTGCACGTGTTCGGTCAGGCGCCAATAGAGTTCGCCTTGCAACAGCAGGTCGAGCGGTTGTGGAAGTTTTTGAGGGATGGCGGCGATCTGGCGCGCTGAGGCAGTCCAGTCGTGGCCGGTTATCCCGTCACCACGACTGATCGCCTGGTGCAGCCAGCCGTTGCGATAGATCAGCGTCACAGCCACACCGTCGACCTTGGGTTGAATCCAGACCTCATCCCGATTTTTCAGCCAGGCTTCGACGGCGCGCCCATCGCGCAGTTTTTCCAGGCCGGTGTGGGCGATGGGGTGAGCAATCGTGCCACCGGCAGTGCGCAACGGTTCGGCTGAAGGGCCGGAGTCAAAACACTCGCGCCATTCGCTTAGTCGTATGCGGGATTGATCATAGAGTTCATCGGCGACCAAAGAGCGTCCTTCGCGATGATAGCTGTCGTCCCAGAGGTCGATTCGCTTTTGCAGTGCGTTGATTTCGTCCAGAGCGCGGGCCGGCGGCCAATCGGGGCAGTCGGCGGCATTGGCGGTCAGGCAGGTGAGGGTCAGCAGGAAACCGAAAAACAGGCGCAGGTTGGGCAGCATCGAGAGCGTCCTTGCTCGTTGGGATGCTTTCAAGGCTAGTCAGGTTTCGAGTGTGGAGTGCAGAGGTGTAATTCTGCGTGTTTCGAGGTGGGATCTTCTTCATGAAAAAGCCCCGCACGGCGAACCGTGCGGGGCTTTTTGTACAACCGGAGAAGTCTTACAGGCCGGCAGCAGAACGCAGAGCGTCGGCGCGGTCGGTTTTTTCCCAGGTGAACGTGGTGAACGTATCGTCGCCCACGGTTTTGGTTTCCGGGGTGCGACCGAAGTGGCCGTACGCAGCGGTGTCCTGGTACATCGGGTGCAGCAGGTCGAGCATGGTGGTGATCGCGTATGGACGCAGGTCGAACACTTCGCGGACCAGTTTGACGATCTTGTCGTCGCTGATCTTGCCGGTGCCGAAGGTGTTCAACGAAATCGAAGTCGGTTGAGCGACGCCGATTGCGTAGGAAACCTGAATCTCGCAACGCTCGGCCAGGCCGGCAGCCACGATGTTCTTGGCCACATAACGACCGGCGTAGGCCGCCGAACGGTCAACCTTCGATGGATCTTTACCGGAGAACGCGCCGCCGCCGTGACGGGCCATGCCGCCGTAGCTGTCAACGATGATCTTGCGACCGGTCAGGCCGCAGTCGCCCACCGGGCCGCCGATGATGAACTGGCCAGTCGGGTTGATGTGGAACTGGGTGTCCTTGGACAGCAGTTCGGCAGGCAGCACGTGCTTGACGATCAGTTCCATCACGCCTTCGCGCAGGTCTTTGTAGGACACTTCCGGGTTGTGCTGGGTCGACAGTACAACGGCGTCGATACCGACAACCTTGCCGTTTTCGTAGCGGCAGGTCACTTGCGACTTGGCGTCTGGACGCAACCAAGGCAGCAGGCCGGACTTGCGGGCTTCGGCCTGGCGCTGAACCAGTTGGTGCGAGAAGGTGATCGGTGCTGGCATCAGCACGTCGGTTTCGTTGCTGGCATAGCCGAACATCAGGCCCTGGTCGCCGGCGCCCTGGTCTTCAGGCTTGGCACGGTCAACACCCTGGTTGATGTCGGGGGACTGCTTGCCGATGATGTTCATCACGCCGCAGGTCGCGCCGTCGAAGCCGACATTGGAGCTGTTGTAGCCGATGTCGAGAATCACGTTACGGACGATGTCTTCCAGATCGACCCAGGCCGACGTGGTGACTTCACCTGCGATGATTGCCACGCCGGTTTTCACCAGAGTCTCGCACGCCACGCGGGCGAACTTGTCTTCAGCAATGATGGCGTCCAGCACCGCATCGGAAATCTGGTCGGCGATTTTGTCCGGATGCCCTTCAGACACGGACTCGGAGGTGAAGAGGGAGTATTCGCTCATCTCGATTTTTTCCTGAATTTACCGATGGTGAGTGTCGCCAGCCGGTCGCTGAAAATGGCGGACCTGTATCTGGAAACCATTACGTAAGCCTACATAGAGGCTTTCCCCGGGAACGAGTCCCGCAGCGGTGGCCCAACGGGCCAGATCGTCCTGTTCAAACCCCAACCAGAGATCACCGCAGGCCTCCCTGGCCCAACTCTGGTTGTGGCTACATAACTCTGTCACTAACAGGCTACCGCCTGGTTGCAGCAAACCGGCCATGTGCTTGAGCGCTTCGGCCGGCGCGGCAAAATGGTGCAGCACCATGTTCAATACAACGCAGTCGGCCTGAAGGTTTACACCGTTCAATGCATCGGCCAATTGCAGGCTGACGTTAGCCAGCGTTTCACGTTCGCAGACCTGGCGGGCCAGTTCGAGCATCGCCGGGCTGTTGTCCAGCGCCGTGACCTGAGTGAAGCGACGCGCCAGCTCCGGCAGAAAGGCACCATCGCCGGGGCCTACTTCGATGGCCGTGGCGCCGGGGCCGAAACTCAGCTTGTCGAGCAGGGCCACCACGCTTTCGCGGTATTGCGGCAGGCCGGCGATCAAGTCTTGCTGGGCGCGAAACTTCTCCGCGACCCGCGAGAAAAAGTCCTGGCTGGCCGCCTCACGTTGCCCGTGGACCTGACCGATCCGCGCCTGGACGTCAGTCGGCAGGGTCAGGTTATCCACTTCTTCGAGCAGCGCGGCATGCAGCTTGCCGCCCAACAGGTCGGTGTGGGGCAGGGCGCGACGGTAGAAAATCGCATTGCCTTCACGGCGGGTCGCCACCAGTTCGGCCTGGGCCAATACCTTGAGGTGATGACTCATGCCGGACTGACCGATGCCGAAGATCTGCGCCAGTTCCAGTACGCCGAACGAATCGTTGGCCAGCGCGCGCAATACATTCAGCCGCAGAGGATCGCCGCCGGCCTTGCACAGGGCCGCCAGCTCATCGCAATCGTCATGTTGAATGGAAGGCACGCGCAGATTCATAAGGCCAGCAGTCTAGTGACGGTAAGAAAACACCGCAAGAGCAATATCAAAAAGTTTTGATATTGGTCGATAGATGGCACTTCTTAACGTTAGTTTCAGTCCACAAACCAACAGCGGAAAGGTTTCATCAGTCGAATACGCCGTTATCCATTGGAAAAACGCCTTCGGATGACTATCTGTCATTGCCCCGAGGCGGGTCGGTGAGGGAAAATGCTCGCCTTTTTTCCGTTTCGTTTTATTCACTCTCGATTCAATATCCGCAGGAGATCAGCGATGCCCAGCCGTCGTGAGCGCGCCAACGCCATTCGTGCCCTCAGCATGGATGCCGTGCAAAAAGCCAACAGCGGCCATCCCGGTGCCCCTATGGGTATGGCGGATATCGCCGAAGTACTTTGGCGTGACTACCTGAAGCACAACCCGAGCAATCCATCGTTCGCCGACCGTGACCGCTTCGTGCTGTCCAACGGTCACGGCTCGATGTTGATCTACTCGCTGCTGCACCTGACCGGCTACGACCTGTCGATCGATGACCTGAAAAACTTCCGCCAGCTGCACAGCCGTACCCCGGGTCACCCGGAATATGGCTACACCCCGGGCGTTGAAACCACCACCGGTCCACTGGGCCAAGGCCTGGCCAACGCAGTCGGTTTCGCCCTGGCGGAAAAAGTCCTGGCGGCGCAGTTCAATCGTCCTGGCCATAACGTCGTCGATCACCACACCTACGTATTCCTGGGTGATGGCTGCATGATGGAAGGCATTTCCCACGAAGTCAGTTCCCTGGCCGGTACGCTGGGCCTGGGCAAACTGATCGCCTTCTACGATGACAATGGCATCTCCATCGACGGTGAAGTCGAAGGCTGGTTCACCGACGACACGCCGAAGCGTTTCGAATCCTACAACTGGCAAGTGATCCGCAATGTCGACGGTCACGATCCGGAAGAAATCAAGATCGCGATCGAAACCGCGCGCAAAAGCGCACAACCGACGCTGATCTGCTGCAAGACCACCATCGGCTTCGGTTCGCCGAACAAGCAAGGCAAGGAAGATTGCCACGGCGCCCCGTTGGGTGACGCGGAAATCGCCCTGACCCGTGAAGCGCTGAAGTGGAACTACGGCCCGTTCGAAATCCCGGCTGATATCTATGCCGAGTGGGACGCCAAGGAAGCCGGTCGCGCTGCCGAAGCCGAGTGGGATCAGCGTTTCGCTGCGTACTCCGCCGCCTTCCCTGAGCTGGCCAATGAACTGGTTCGTCGCCTGAGCGGCGACCTGCCGACCGATTTCGCCGAGAAGGCCCAGGCCTACATCGCTGAAGTCGCGGCCAAAGGCGAATCCATCGCCAGCCGTAAAGCCAGCCAGAACGCCCTGAACGCCTTCGGCCCGCTGCTGCCTGAACTGCTCGGTGGTTCGGCTGACCTGGCCGGCTCCAACCTGACCCTGTGGAAAGGTTGCAAAGGCGTCACCGCCGAAGACGCCAGCGGCAACTACATGTACTACGGCGTTCGCGAGTTCGGCATGAGCGCGATCATGAACGGCGTGGCCCTGCACGGCGGCCTGGTGCCTTACGGCGCGACCTTCCTGATGTTCATGGAATACGCCCGCAACGCAGTGCGCATGTCGGCGCTGATGAAGAAACGCATCGTCTACGTGTTCACCCACGACTCCATCGGTCTGGGCGAAGACGGCCCGACTCACCAGCCGATCGAGCAACTGGCCAGCCTGCGCTGCACACCGAACCTCGACACCTGGCGTCCGGCCGATGCCGTTGAATCGGCGGTGGCCTGGAAGTTCGCCCTGGAGCGTGACGACGGTCCTTCGGCGCTGATCTTCTCCCGTCAGAACCTGCAGCACCAAACCCGCAATGCGATCCAGATCGAAGAGATCGCCCGTGGCGGTTACGTGTTGAAGGACTGCGCAGGCGAGCCTGAGCTGATCCTGATCGCCACCGGTTCGGAAGTCGGCCTGGCCGTTCAAGCCTTCGACAAACTGACCGAGCAAGGCCGCAAGGTTCGTGTGGTGTCGATGCCATGCACCAGCGTCTTCGAAGCCCAGGACGCCGGCTACAAGCAATCGGTTCTGCCATTGCAGGTCAGCGCGCGTATCGCCATCGAAGCCGCCCACGCGGACTACTGGTACAAGTACGTGGGCCTGGAAGGTCGCGTGATCGGCATGACCACCTACGGCGAGTCGGCGCCTGCGCCGGCCTTGTTCGAAGAGTTCGGCTTCACCCTGGAAAACATCCTGGGTCAGGCTGAAGAGCTGCTGGAAGACTAAGGCACGCCGCGGTGGTTTTATGGCCACCGCGTTCCCTGTGTAGGAGCTGCCGCAGGCTGCGATCTTTTGATCTTAAAAGATCGCAGCCTCGTTTCACTCGACAGCTCCTACAGGGATTTGTGTTGTTAGCAAGAATTCGTCTGCCGCGACTATCGAGAACCCCATGCCTCAACCGCGTCCTTACAAAGTTGCACTCAACGGCTACGGCCGGATTGGTCGTTGTGTCTTGCGTGCGTTGTTTGAGCGAGGCTCGACGGCTGGGTTTGAAATTGTCGCGATCAACGATCTGGCCGACATGGCCAGCATCGAATACCTGACACGCTTCGACTCCACTCACGGGCGGTTTCCCGGTGAAGTGAGGGTTGAGGGCGATTGTCTGCATATTAAGGGCGACTGCGTGAAGGTCCTGCGCAGTGCCACCCCCGAAGGCATCGATTGGGCGTCGTTGGGCGTCGATCTGGTGCTGGAGTGCTCCGGCGCTTATCACACCCGTCAGGATGGCCAGCGTTTTCTCGACGCCGGTGCGCCACGGGTGCTGTTTTCCCAGCCGATGGCCAGCGAGGCGGATGTCGACGCCACCATCGTCTACGGCGTGAACCAGGATTGCCTGACCGGTGACGAGCTGCTGGTGTCCAACGCGTCCTGCACCACCAACTGCGGCGTGCCGCTGTTGCGCCTGCTGGATCAGGCCATTGGTCTGGAATACGTGTCGATCACCACCATCCACTCGGCGATGAACGATCAGCCGGTGATCGACGCCTATCACCATGAAGACCTGCGCCGCACCCGTTCGGCGTTCCAGTCGGTGATTCCGGTGTCCACTGGTCTGGCGCGAGGCATTGAACGCTTGCTGCCGGAACTTGCCGGGCGAATTCAGGCCAAAGCCGTGCGGGTGCCGACGGTTAACGTGTCCTGCCTCGATATTACGATGCAGACCGTAAGCGATACCGACGCCACCGAGGTCAACCGGATTCTGCGCGAGGCCGCCACCCATGGCCCGCTCAAAGGCCTTCTGGCCTACACCGAGTTGCCTCACGCCAGTTGTGATTTCAATCATGACCCCCATTCGGCCATCGTCGATGCCAGTCAGACCCGCGTTTCCGGCCCACGGCTGGTGAACATCCTGGCCTGGTTCGACAACGAATGGGGTTTTGCCAATCGAATGCTGGACGTTGCAGAGCACTATTTGCAAGCCGCTACTACTCCACAATCTGTCTTTCAAAAACAGTAACCCAGGAATTGCGACCCATGACCGTGTTGAAGATGACCGACCTCGATCTGCAAGGTAAGCGCGTACTGATCCGCGAAGACCTCAACGTCCCAGTCAAGGACGGTGTTGTCACCAGCGATGCGCGTATCCTGGCTTCGCTGCCGACCATCAAGCTGGCCCTGGAAAAAGGCGCGGCAGTGATGGTCTGCTCGCACCTTGGCCGTCCGACCGAAGGCGAATTCTCGGCCGAGAACAGCCTCAAGCCAGTGGCTGACTACCTGAGCAAGGCCCTGGGCCGTGAAGTGCCGCTGGTGTCCGATTACCTGGGCGGCGTCGACGTGAAAGCCGGCGACATCGTGTTGTTCGAAAACGTGCGCTTCAACAAGGGCGAGAAAAAGAACGCCGACGAACTGGCCAAACAATACGCCGCTCTGTGCGACGTGTTCGTGATGGACGCTTTCGGCACTGCTCACCGCGCCGAGGGCTCGACCCATGGCGTGGCCAAGTTCGCCAAAGTCGCCGCTGCTGGCCCGTTGCTCGCCGCCGAACTGGACGCACTGGGCAAGGCCCTGGGCTCCCCGGCCCAGCCAATGGCCGCCATTGTTGCCGGCTCCAAAGTGTCGACCAAACTCGACGTGCTCAACAGCCTGAGCCAGATCTGCAACCAGCTGATCGTTGGTGGCGGCATCGCCAACACCTTCCTGGCCGCTGCCGGTCACCCGGTTGGCAAATCGCTGTACGAGCCGGACCTGCTGGACACTGCCCGTGAAATCGCGGCGAAAGTCAGCGTGCCATTGCCAGTGGACGTGGTGGTCGCCAAGGAATTCGCTGAAAGCGCGACCGCGACTGTCAAGCTGATCGCCGACGTGGCTGCAGACGACATGATCCTGGACATCGGCCCACAGACCGCGGCGAATTTCGCCGAGCTGCTGAAGTCGTCCAAGACCATCCTGTGGAACGGCCCGGTGGGCGTGTTCGAATTCGACCAGTTCGGTAACGGCACCAAAGTGCTGGCCCAGGCCATCGCGGAAAGCTCGGCGTTCTCCATTGCCGGCGGTGGCGACACTCTGGCGGCCATCGATAAATATGGCGTAGCCGAGCAAATCTCCTACATTTCTACCGGCGGCGGCGCGTTCCTCGAATTCGTCGAAGGCAAAGTGCTGCCGGCCGTTGAAGTCCTGGAAAGCCGGGCCAAGGCCTGAGGCCGCTCATTTGACCAGGCAAAGGAGTGTTCAGATGGTCAGGACATTAATGCTGTTGATCGCCGCGGGTATGCTGGCGGCTTGCGGGAGTAACCCGAAAGCCACGCCGGAGCCCGCGCCATCCGCGTCGGATAAAGGCTGCTACCAGGCTGACTGGCAAGCGGAAACCAACCCGGTGATCAACAAGCGGTCCGGGCCCGATGGCCTGGACAAATACGAGACACAGACCCCGACCAAGGAACATGGCTGCCCTTGACGGGTCTGACTCTTTAACTCAGGGCTGGCGGCGTGTGCTGTCAGTCGAGGAACACGGATGAAACGCTTTATTGCCGTTGCGGCAGTGGCATTGCTGGCAGGTTGTTCGAATTTCGAACTGTTCAAGCCTGCCCAATCAACGGACAACTGGACCACCTGGACCTGTGATAGCCAGGCCAAAGTGCTCTGGCGCTACACTGATGTGAGCCGCAAGGAAGTCGATGTTCGTTTGGGCGGCGCCGATCAGGTCTACCGCCTGAAGCTTGAACCGGGTGCCGAAGGTTCGCTGTACAGCAACGACATGCTGGCGTTTCACGTAAAAGGTGAGGAAGGCCTGGTGTACTGGGTCGCCACCAATGATTTGATCGGCCGCGGTTGTAAAGCGCAGTAACAACGCCGATCGCAGGACTATTGTTGTGTCGAGGGAGCTTGCTCCCGCTGGAGCGCGAAGCGGTCCCAAAGCCAGTCGATTTGGTGTTTCAGAAGGACCGAGTCGACGGGTTTACGACTGCTTCGCAGCCGAACGCGAGCAAGCTCGCTCGCCACAGGTTCTTCGTTACGCACAGGTTTTTGTTGTACCGAATTCGTAGCCCGGGCCAACCCCCGATCTGCAATAACTTGAATAGCCGCCGCCGCTACGGCAGGCTGGCACGATTAACGACCCTCAACCGGGAGAGACACACACAATGGCACTTATCAGCATGCGCCAGATGCTGGACCACGCAGCCGAGTTCGGCTACGGCGTTCCAGCCTTCAACGTCAACAACCTTGAGCAGATGCGCGCCATTATGGAAGCCGCTGACAAGACTGACTCCCCGGTGATCGTCCAGGCTTCGGCCGGTGCTCGCAAATACGCTGGCGCCCCGTTCCTGCGTCACCTGATCCTGGCGGCCATCGAAGAGTTCCCGCACATCCCGGTGTGCATGCACCAGGACCACGGCACCAGCCCTGACGTCTGCCAGCGTTCCATTCAACTAGGCTTCAGCTCGGTGATGATGGACGGTTCCCTGGGCGAAGACGGCAAGACCCCGACCGACTACGACTACAACGTTCGCGTTACCCAACAAACCGTGGCCATGGCTCACGCCTGCGGCGTCTCGGTGGAAGGCGAGCTGGGCTGCCTGGGTTCGCTGGAAACCGGCATGGCCGGTGAAGAAGATGGCATCGGCGCCGAAGGCGTTCTGGATCACAGCCAAATGCTGACCGACCCGGAAGAAGCCGCGGACTTCGTCAAGAAGACCCAGGTCGACGCCCTGGCCATCGCCATCGGCACCAGCCACGGCGCCTACAAGTTCACCAAGCCACCTACCGGCGACGTGCTGGCCATCGACCGCATCAAGGAAATCCACAAACGCATCCCGAACACCCACCTGGTGATGCACGGTTCGTCTTCGGTTCCGCAAGAGTGGCTGGCGATTATCAACCAGTACGGCGGCGACATCAAAGAAACCTACGGCGTACCGGTTGAAGAAATCGTCGAAGGCATCAAGCACGGCGTGCGCAAGGTCAACATCGACACCGACCTGCGTTTGGCGTCCACCGGTGCGATGCGTCGCCTGATGGCCACCAACCCGAGCGAGTTCGACCCGCGTAAATTCTTCGGCGCGACTGTTACTGCGATGCGTGACGTGTGTATTGCGCGTTATGAGCAGTTTGGTACTGCCGGTAATGCTTCGAAGATCAAGCCGATTTCGTTGGAAGCGATGTTCCAGCGTTACCTGAAAGGCGAGTTGAACGCTAAGGTTAACTAAACCTTAGAATTTGACCCGTTTTGTGAAGAACCCGCCGAGAGGCGGGTTTTTTCTGGGCAGGGATTTTTGCGCGCAATAACTATCCAAAAGTCAGAGAAAATGGCGCTGCCGCTTGCTCAATGGCACTGACCACATGAGGCGCCTGTTCCCGATACTCAGGATAGCGTTCAAGTACTGCTTCAACCGAGGCAAGCAATTGCTGAATGCGCTCCTGAGGTCGCTCGATCTCACAGGTGTGCGCAAACTCAAGCAGTCCTTGCCGTGAGGCAAACATTGACTTGTTGCCCGCCAGATCCAAAGCCAAAACATCTTCCGGAATATAGGCCGTGGTGTTAACGATGTCGTAGGCCGGCGCCAGGCGTGCATCGCGTTGCGTAGGATCGGAATAGAGCAATCCGAAGTTTTTCAAATGAGCGTCGCCATTCCCGACAATACAGCTCAGAGCAACGCTATCGAAGAGTTGATCAAGGGAGGTGCGTAAATGTTTAGTCGGACAGAACACGCGAATAGCCTTGGCGATTGCCGCATAGCTTTTGCTGTACTTCTGGTTAGCCGATAGCCCCATCAACACCGCCATGTCTTCAAATCCAATTGGGTTGAGCTGATCGTCGCGATCAAAGCGACGCATGACAAACAGCTTGGCATTGTCGGAAAGGTAAAACGGCGGAACGGGAATACCGGCCTCCTTCGCGATGGACATGCAAAGGAACTCGTTGATTGCCAGACCGGGAAATTCGTCTCGGCCACTTTTGATAATCAGGTCCGAGGTTTTCGATGTCACCCGTGGCCATCCGGTTTCCAGGCGTTCCGGTACCAACACTTTGGGTTGAACGCCGGAAATGCCGGCACGCAGGATGTAGCGATCAAGAATGTCAGCGAAGATATCTTCCGTGCCGTCCCATGTCAGAATCTCTTCGAGTTTCTCCCCCGGAAATTGTTGCTCCTCCAGCAAGGCGTCAACCGTTTCAGACCGCACTTGCACCCTGCCAATGGGCGAAGTGCTGCCGGAAAGCGCCAGCAAAAGCATCGGATCGACATTCACAGTCTTGGCCAATCGATTGCGCAGTTGCTCCAATACATAGCCTTCCGGCAGATTCATCTGAAAAACAGGATGGAGTTCGCGCCGACGAAACTCGTCATGCCTTACTGGCATCGACAAGCTGATAGCCATTTCTCGCGATGCATCTTCGTGATAACGGAATGTGAAGTCTTCGGCATCGCTGAAAAGCCTGCCGCTACGCCCCTCGGGCGTGCTGACTTTGAGAGAGGACATTTTCATTCGAATAAATCCCCAAGCTCTTCAAGGGTCGGCATAGCAGCTGGAACGACAGCAAGCTCACAATCCAGAGCGCCAAGGACGCGCGCATAGGCGATCATGCCGACAGACAGAGTACCTTTCTCTACTGCGATGACTTTGTATCGTGTCAGCCCCGCGAGGTCGGCAAGCTGTGCTTGCGTCAGACCGCGATTTATACGTTTTTCGCGTATTTGGTTGCCAAGACGGCTGATCAACAGAAAATAATCCATGTTCCGCTTCCGTAACATTTATAGCTAAATGTAGCGTATACGCAACATTTTATCTACGTCGTATTTAAGTCCACGGCCATCGGCGACACAGGGATCGAGGTTAACTAAGCCCGAGCGTTAAGCTGCGTTGATAAGAAACCCGCCGAGAGGCGGGTTTTTTATTGGAAGAAAGTTTGCTCGCCTTGCACCAACCGAGCCGCGATTACTCCTTCGGTTCGACGTGATCCAGCGCCTGATTCACCGCCAGTTCACCGAGCATGACCACTTGGGCAATGCCCAGCAGGGTCTTGCGATGTGAGGTTTCCAGCAGCGCGGCGAAATTATTGAGCATGAGGGTGGCCGAGCCGAGTGTTTCGCTGGCGTTGGCCAGCAGGGCTTCGGTGTTGTACTTCGGATTGGCGAGGTACATGGGCTCGGGTTCGTGGGTGGTGGCCATGATTTTGGCGGCGGGGTTGAGGTAGTGGTCGAGGGCGCGCTCGGCGGCTTCGTGGAGTTTTTTTGAATCGAGGGATTCGTAGGGGGATGCCGGGTCTGTGACCGGCGGATGCGGCGTTGATTTAGTCATTTGCTCGAAACCTGATTGGAGTGCCCCTCTCTGGCTACTAATCAAAGTGGAGGCAACTGTACGCAGGTTAGTAGACCGGGGTTTCGAGCAAGCCGGCGCACCCGAAGGTGCCCTGCGCACAGTTACCATCAAGCGCAGGAATCGAAATCCCTGACTGACAGATGCTTGTGCACCAAGCTCGAAACCACGGGCTACTAAACCCGATCACTGCGAATCAGTGACACGAATCAAGTTACCGATGGCCTCCCAGACGCACAAGCCGGCGGATTCTGGCGTACCCGTAGGCAGTGACGCAAGCCGATGTAGGCCTCATGAAGTAACGCTGCGTGTCTTTAAACGTTGGCGTTTAAGTGGGGGCTGATGCCGGTCAGTGAAGAGATGGAGTTGGACATAAAGAACCTGTGGCGAGGGAGCTTGCTCCCGCTGGGCCGCGAAGCGGCCCCCAAAAAGAGGGTCTGCTGCGCAGCCCAACGGGAGCAAGCTCCCTCGCCACAAAGGGTGGATTCCTGCGGTCTTTCAGGGATTACGTATTGTGATCGATATCCAGATGGCTGAACGTCACTTCCCCGCCTTCAGTGGTGTACCCGGTGTTGTCCTGCACATAAACCCCGGCCTTGAAATACAGCGGCTTATCACGCCACATCGTGCTGATGTCGGTGTCCCATTGGTACCCCGCTGCACTGATGCCTAATGCACCGCCCGGGCTGAGGTGGATGAGGTAGGAGAATTCCTGATTGAGTTTCACGCCGGTGGCGATGGTGATGACCCGGGCGGTGTCGTCGTCGGGGTGCATGCGGACTTTGGCGACGATGTTGCCGGTCGAGGTGGAGGTTTTGTATTGATACTCGACCTTCACCAAGGGCTTCTGGCTCTTATAGGCGTGAATCTGACCAATGACGATCTTGCCCGAACTGGGCACCTGGCTGACCGAGAGGGTGGCACGCAGGGTGTTGTCCGCGTCAGGGTAGTACCAGTTTTTCAGCGTGCCGTTGCTGTAGGTTTCGCGCAGTTCGGTGCGCGGGTAGATCGCGTTTTCGGTTTTGGAGCCGGTGACCGGGGACCAGAAAAATAAAGTGCCGGTGTCGGAGTGGAAGTATTGATCCTTGAAGCCGTCCACCAGCTTGGTGGTTTCGACAGTGTACGGCGGGCTGCCGACGGGAACACTGAGGTTCCAGGTTGCGAGATCGATC
Source organism: Pseudomonas sp. GR 6-02 (assembly GCF_001655615.1). Lineage (GTDB taxonomy): Bacteria > Pseudomonadota > Gammaproteobacteria > Pseudomonadales > Pseudomonadaceae > Aquipseudomonas. The sequence goes on along the minus strand of NZ_CP011567.1, from coordinate 5,975,852 downwards.
ATAATTCAAGCTTCCACTTTTTTACTGCACGTGCGTGCCAGAAGCTCTAGCTCGCGCCTTCGGGTGGGTCTTTATAAGCGTAGAAGGCCTCTTTGTTAATGCCCTTCTGGCAGATGATTGGCGTCAACAACCTGTCGAAATGCCATCCTTCCCGGTTTATAAGGCCTGCAGGGCTGACCGTTAGTCGGCTATATGAAACTTTACCGAAGTGATGGGATACGAGCGGCTTCTGCTTTAAGGGATCCGGGTCTAGAGTGAAGTCGCAATAGGTGACCGGTTTTAACAAAAGGCCGGCCTGAGGCCCCGAAAAAGAGATGCAGCATGGAATGCGCACAATCTAAGCCAGCTGAAGGCAACTCAATCCTGTTAATTGTTGATGATTACCCTGAAAACCTGATCAGCATGCGCGCGTTGTTACAGCGCCAGGATTGGCAGGTCATGACCGCGGCTTCCGGTTTTGAAGCCCTTGGCCTGTTACTCGAACACGATGTCGACCTGGTGCTGCTGGATGTGCAGATGCCGGGCATGGACGGTTTTGAAGTGGCGCGCTTGATGCGCGGCAGCCAGCGAACCCGTCTTACGCCAATCATTTTTCTTACCGCCAACGAACAGTCCCAGGACGCCGTGATCAAGGGCTACGCCAGTGGCGCGGTGGATTACCTGTTCAAGCCGTTCGATCCGCAAATTCTCAAGCCTAAAGTCCAGGCGTTGCTCGAGCACCAGCGTAATCGCCGTGCCTTGCAGCGGTTGAGCCATGATCTGGAAGTCGCCCGGGCCTTCAATGCCTCGGTGCTGGATAACGCCGCCGAAGGCATTTTGGTGGTGAGTGAGGACGGGCTGATTCGCTTCGCCAACCCGGCGATGTCTCGCTTGCTCAATGCCACGGTGAACGACCTGCAAGGCAAGGAGTTTCTGGATTTCCTGCAAAAACCGCACATTCCGATCTGGGCCGATTCCGAGTTGTTTGCCGGTTACAAACGCGGTGAAACCCTGCGCTTGCACGATGCGCTGCTGCGTACCGCGCCCGGCCAGCAAGTGCCGGTGGCGTTGTCTTGCGCGCCTTTGCCCGCCGAACAACATGCGATGGTGGTGACGGTGCTGGACATGTCGGTGGTGCGCCATCTGCATCAGCAGTTGGAGTTCCAGGCGGTGACCGACCCGCTGACCGGGCTGCTCAATCGCCGGGGTTTCTACCAGACCGTTGAAAACCTGCTGCTGCGCGGCGAACGTTCCGACAGCACTTGGGTGCTGTTGTACCTGGACCTCGACGGCTTCAAGCGGGTCAATGATTCCCTCGGCCACGATGCCGGCGACCGGGTGCTGCGTTGGGTGTCCGAGCAGTTGAAGGCGTGCCTGCGGCCCTTCGATATTCTGGCGCGGATGGGGGGCGATGAGTTCACTGCGTTGCTGGATCTTGAGCTCCCCGAGCAGGCGGCAAAGATTGCCGAGAAGCTCATCGAGCGGGTGTCGATCTGTCAGCAGATCGAAGGCATGGACATCGCCTTGGGTGCCAGCATCGGCATCGCCACTTATCCCGATTGCGGGTCTAATCTGGACGGGCTGATGCGCGCCTCCGACATTGCCATGTACGAAGCCAAGCGCGCCGGGCGTCAGCAATATCGCTTCTACGATCACGAAATGAACGGCCGGGCACGCTCGCGGCTGATGCTTGAAGAGAGCGTGCGCACGGCCATCGAGAACCGCGATTTCAACCTGGTGTATCAGCCCCAGGTGGCGATTGCCGATGGGCAGATCCGCGGGTTCGAAGCGTTGTTGCGCTGGCAGCATCCGAGTGTCGGCGATGTACCGCCGGGGCTGTTTTTGCCGTTGCTGGAAGAGGCGCGGTTGATCAGTCGCCTGGGTAGCTGGATTTATCATCGCGGGGCCAAACAGCGCAAAGCCTGGGAAACCTTGTTTGCCGAAGATCTGGTGCTGGGCGTCAGCTTGAGCAGCACCCAATTCGGGTTGCCCAACCTGGTCACCGAGCTGCGTCAGGTGCTGGAGCGCCATGGCCTGAAGCCGCAGCAGCTGGAAGTCGAGGTCACGGAAGAGGCCTTGATGTCTAACCCCGACGAGACCCGCAAACAACTGCGTTTGCTGCGCAATCTGGGGGTACGGGTGGCGCTGGATGACTTCGGCTCCGGGGCTTGTTCGCTGGCGCATTTGCGCGACCTGGAACTGGACACGCTCAAGCTCGACCGGCATTTGATCGCCCGGTTGCCAGGGTCCGAACGGGATGCGGCGCTGGCACGCAGTGTCATCGATTTGTGCAACCGGTTAGGGCTGCTGGTGATCGCCGAAGGGGTTGAAACGGTGGCGCAATATGAGTGGCTGCAAGCCAACGGTTGCCAGTATGTGCAGGGTTTCCTGGTGGCGCGGCCGTTGATGGCCGAGGACACCGGTCACTTTGTCGAGCCGTTCGACTGGGGCGCGCTGACGAGTTGAATTCGCTACACTGGCAACCTTTTCGTGATGCGTGTTGCCGCTCCAATGACTGTGTTGAAATACCTCCAGGCTTATCCTGCCGCGTTGCAGGACCAGGTGCGCCAACTGATCGCCGAAGGTCGGCTGGGCGATTACCTGAGCCAGCGCTATCCGGAAAAACACGGAGTGCAGAGCGACAAGGCGCTGTACACCTATGCCCTGGACCTCAAGCAGGAATACCTGCGTAACGCCCCGGCCATCGACAAGGTGCTGTTCGACAACCGTCTGGACCTGACCCACCGCGCGCTCGGTCTGCACACCGCGATCTCACGGGTGCAGGGTGGCAAGCTCAAGGCCAAGAAAGAAATTCGCATCGCCTCGCTGTTCAAGGACGCGGCGCCGCAGTTTCTGAAGATGATCGTGGTGCATGAGCTGGCGCACTTCAAAGAGTCGGATCACAACAAGGCGTTCTACAAGCTGTGCGAGCACATGTTGCCGGGGTATCACCAGGTGGAGTTCGATTTGCGGGTATACCTGACGTGGCGGGATATGCACTGAACAAATCTGCTAATTAATCGGGAGCGCATGGATGGACGTGAGCAAGACCAAGAGCAGCTTCTACCGCCGATTGTACGTGGCGTACCTGATCGACAGTGGGCTGGCCAGTAACGTCCCTGCATTGACCGAGGTGACCGGCATGCCCCGACGCACGGCTCAGGACACCATCGCGGCGTTGGCGGATCTGGATATCGTTTGTGAATTCGAGCAGGAAGAAGGCGCACGTAACCACGCGGGGCGCTATCGGATTCGCGAGTGGGGGGCGATTGATCGGGGGTGGATCGAGCGTAATCTGCGGCAGATCAAAGCGGTGCTTGAATACCCCTGAATTCCCGACCCCGATCATTCCCACGCGGAGCGTGGGAACGCTCATAGGGGCCTCAGGAACGGCGCATCCCGATATGCGGAATCTGATCCTCGAGGTATTCCTCACCCACCACCACAAACCCGTACCGCCCGTAGTACCCCTGCAAATGCGCCTGGGCCGAGAGGTAGATCGGCACCTCGGGCCAGTGCTTCTCGGCCTGTTTCAACGCCTGGCTCATCAACTCATGCCCAAGCCCGGCACCGCGTGCCTGGGGTGCAATGATCACCCGGCCAATCACCACATCGCCGCCCTGCAACTCCGGGTCGAGCAATCGCAGGTAGGCCACCAGCCGATCCCCGTCCCAGCCCATCAAATGGCAAGTGTCACCTTCCAGGTCCTGGCCATCGATGTCTTGATAAGCGCATTTCTGCTCGACGACAAACACTTCGGCGCGCAGTTGCAAAATGGCATACAGCTGCTCTTTACCCAGATCGCTGTGGTGTTTGCAGACCCAATCGATTGTCATCTTCACATTCCTTGAACAACGTTGTTCCGATACTAAGCGCCCTGAGGCGGGATGTCTTTATCGCAGGGAATCTGTGATAAAGACCAAAATGCCATCATTCATTTCTCGCGAAGTTGTCTTCTTTGTGTAATCTGCGATGAAGCGCTGTGCAATGGCCTCAATGAGCTAATGTTAGGACCTGGGTTCGCCGGTAGAGGAATCTTGGAGTTTTGGCTGAAAAACACGTCGGGCAGCCCGCCCGCTAAGGATTTCTGGCATGCCGCGGTTTCATCGAGCGTTTGCTTTGATCGGATTGCTGTTGCTGACACAGGCCGAGGCTGCGGAAAAGCTGCGTCTGGTCGCCGATGCCTGGCCACCCTTTACCGACGCCACGCTGGTCAATGGCGGTGTGGCCACGGACATCGTCAGCACCGCGCTGGCCCGGGCCGGTTACGCCAGCGATTTCGAACAAGTGCCGTGGGCCCGGGCCTTGTTTGGGGTGGGCGAGGGACGTTACGACGTACTGGTCAACACCTGGTACACCGACGAGCGCACGAAGCTGGGGCAATTTTCCGGCGAGTACCTGCTCAACCGCGTGCGCTTTCTCAAGCGCAAAGACACGCCAATCGAATACAACAACCTGCAACAACTGCACACCTACCCGATAGCGGTGGTACGCGGTTATGCCTATTCGCAGGAATTTGATGAGGATGTGTCGTTGCAGAAAGTCCCGGTGCATAACTTCGCCATGGCTGTGCGCATGGTCGCGGCCGATCGGGTCAAGCTGACTTTGGAAGACGAGTTCGTCGCCCGGTATTACCTGGCGCGGGAATCACCCAAAGTGCGCAATGCCGTGGAGTTCCTGCCCAAGCCGTTGAGCGAGAACAGTCTGCATATTCTGGTGAGCCTGAAGAACCCGGAGCATGAACAGATCGTCGCCGGTTTCGATCGCGAGATTGCGGCGATGAAGGCTGACGGGAGTTATGAGAAGTTGCTCAGGCAGCATGGGATGTAATCTGAAAGGCCTGCAGTGTCCGAGCTGAAGCCTTCGCGGGCAAGCCCGGTCGCTGCACATTTCAGGCTTCGTTAGTGTCCTTGATCAAATGCGCCGCCAACGTCCGCAACGGCCCCAGTTGCCGACAGATCAACGCCAGTTGTGTCTGTACCAGCCGCTGGCCTTCATCGATTTCATCCGGCATCTGCTCAAGCGCATTGGCCAGTGCTTCTTCCTCATCACTCTGAATCGCAATCGGCTGTTTGCTCGCCAGGCCCTGGGCAATGTCGTCGAGGCTGGCGGCCACGCTCACGCCCGCACCGTCGATCAGGTGCTCGCGCACATCCGACGGCAGTTGGGTTTCACGGTGTGCCCCAAGCCCCGACAAATAGCTGAGCAGGGTGTGCGACAGCACCAGGAATCGGAACCCGACATCGGCTTCCTTACGGAAGTGCCCCGGCTCCATCAGCATGTTGGCCAGTGTCGTCGACAACGCCGCGTCGGCGTTGTGCGCGTTACGTCGGGCCAGGCGGTAAGCCAGGTCGTCGCTTTTACCGGCGGCGTATTGCTGCATGATCTGGCGCAGGTAAATGCTGTTGCAGGTCAGGGTATTGGCCAGCACTTTGTTCAGGCGTCGGCCCTGCCAGTCCGGCAGGAACAGGAATACCGCCAGGCCGGCGATCAGGCTGCCGAGCAAGGTATCGAACAGTCGCGGCAGAAGCAGCCCGTAACCGTCGCCCACCTGGTTGAAGCAGAACAGCACCATGATCGTAATGGCGGCTGTCGCCAGGGTGTAGCGGGTGGTGCGGTTGGTAAAGAACACCACCCCGGCGACGATGGCGAAGCTCGACTGGATCAACGGGTTGGGGAACAGATCGAACAGCGCCCAGGCCACGGTCAGGCCGATGGCGGTGCCGATGATCCGTTGGCCCAGTTTGCGGCGGGTGGCGCCGTAGTTCGGCTGACAGACAAACAACGTGGTGAGGATGATCCAGTAACCTTGCGAGGGGTGGATCAAATGCACCATCGCGTAGCCGATGCTCAATGCCAGGGGCAGGCGCAGGGCGTGGCGGAATAGCAAGGACGTTGGCGTCAGCTGCGTGCGCAAGCGAATCCACACATCCTTGAGACTGCGTGGCGAACGGTCGAGCAGGCTGCTGTCGGTGGCGTCTGCAAGCGCATCGGGGTTGCTGGCGTCGCTGAGCAAACGGTCGAGGGTGCCGAGGTTGGCGGCCAATGCCCGCAACGAGCGCAACAGACCACGCCAGGCCGGATTGCTCTGGATGCGCAGGTGTTCGAGGGAGGCGTGCAGGTCGCTCAGGGCTTCGGCGAAGCTGGCGTCATAGATGAACGGCTGGCGCATCTGGATCGATTCGGCCAGCGCGCGGCACACCTTGCCTTGTTGGCGCAGCAGGCGCTGACAGCGGAACAGCACGTCGCTGTGGAAGAACGCCTCGGCCAGCGCGTTGTAAGGGTAGTGCGAGGAGCTGGCGCGCTCGTGGATGTCCTGGGCGAGGAAGTACAGCTTCAGGTAACGGCTGAGTTTCGCCCCCGGCCGGCCATCGCCGACCCGGTGCAGAATGATTTCCTTGGCGGCGTTCAGGGCTGCCACCACCCGACCGTTCTGCTGGGCCAGTTCCAGGCGGCGCGCTTCCACGTCCAACTGCCGGATCGGTTCGAACAACGACGATTTCAGTTTCAGGTAATAACCCAGTTCACGGAATAACCGCGCCAGGCTCTGTTGCACCGGCTGGTTGGAAAACAGCACCTGCCACAACACCGAGAGCAAGCCATACCAAGCCGCACCCGCCACCAGCAGTACCGGCTCGTGCCAGAAATCAGTGACTGCGCCGCCGCGCTGGTCCACGCCGATCATGGTGTAGACCGACAGAATCAGCGTCGCTGACGCAATCGCGCCGTAGCGTTCGCCCAATGCGCCGAGCATGGTCAGGCAGAAGCTGGCCAGGGCAAAGGCGATGATAAAGAGGATGGGGTAGGGGAAGAGTAGTTCGACGGACAGGGCGGCGACCATAAAACACACCAGCGTCACGGCCAGTGCGTTGAGGCGGCCCTGCCAACTGTCGTCGGTTTCGGCCAGGGCGCTGGCGATGATCCCCAGGAACAACGGGATCAGCAGCCCCATTTCATCTTGATACCAACACAGCGCCATGGTGCCGGTCAGGGCGATGAATACCCGAACGCTGTAACTGAATTTATCCAGCGCCCAGAGGCGACGCAGAGACTGCCGAAATGTGGTCGATGACATGAAGTGCGAAGGCCTTCCGAGGCAATGACGCTAAATTGAGCCACTAATGACGCCGACGCAATGGCGCCGATCACATCAGACAGCAAAATCTGTTCCTTCCCAGGCGAAACACGCTCCCCTGCAGGGGGAGAGGTGTAGTCAGACGTACTGCGCCGCCGCGTAACCGGACGCCCAGGCCCATTGGAAGTTGAAACCACCCAGATGCCCGGTGACGTCGAGCACTTCACCGACGAAATACAGGCCGGGGCTTTTCAGCGACTCCATGGTTTTGGATGACACTTCGCGCGTGTCGACGCCACCCAGGGTCACTTCGGCCGTGCGGTAGCCCTCGGTGCCGGCCGGCACGACTTTCCAGCTCGCCAGTTTTTCAGCGATGTCTGCAATTTCTGCGTGGGTGTATTGCTTCATCGGTTTGGAGACGAACCAGTTGTCTGCCAGCAAGTTGGCCATCTTCTTGGTGAAGATCTCACCGAGCAGGGTTTTCAACTCGCTGTTCGGGCGTTCGACTTGCTGCTGTTGCAGCCAGCTCGGTACGTCGTGATCCGGCATCAGGTTGATCTCTACCGTGTCGCCGGATTCCCAGAACGAAGAAATTTGCAAAATCGCCGGGCCGCTGAGACCGCGGTGGGTGAACAGGATGTTCTCGCGGAAACTCTGGTCGTTGCAGCTCACCAGGCAATCCACCGACGTACCGGACAGTTCGGTGCACAGCTCCTTGAGCTGATCGGTGATGGTGAACGGCACGAGGCCGGCGCGGGTCGGCAGCAGGTCGTGGCCGAACTGCTTGGCCACCTGATAGCCGAAACCGGTGGCGCCGAGGGTCGGAATCGACAGGCCGCCGGTGGCGATCACCAGGGATTGGCAAGTGATCTGGTCCAGCGTGGTATCTAGCAGATAACCGCTTTCGAGCTTCTCGATGGTCTGGATCGAGGTGTCCAGGTGCAGGCTGACGCCAACCTGATTGCACTCGTCGAGCAGCATGTCGAGGATGTCGCTGGATTTGTTATCGCAGAACAACTGGCCGAGTTTCTTCTCGTGGTACGGCACGCCGTGTTTGGCCACCAGACCGATGAAGTCCCACTGGGTGTAACGTGCCAACGCAGATTTGCAGAAATGTGCGTTCTGCGAGAGGAAATTGCTCGGCTCGGTGTACATGTTGGTGAAATTGCAGCGGCCACCGCCCGACATGAGGATTTTCTTGCCGGCCTTGTTGGCGTGGTCAAGCAACATCACCTTGCGCCCGCGCCCGGCGGCGGTCAGCGCACACATCAACCCTGCGGCGCCAGCGCCAATGATCACGACTTCGGTAGAGCGCAAAACGGTGTCCTCACACATTGATCGTTCCCACACTCTGCGTGGGAACGATCACAGGGAAATACAGTGTTCTTACAGGATGCGAACGCGCAGCGAACGACCTTTGATTTTACCGTCGTTCAGGCGCTGCAAGGCTTGCTTGGCGATCCCGCGTTCCACGGCCACATAGGCCTGGAAGTCGAAAATCGCGATCTTGCCGACCTGGGCGCCGGGAATGCCCGCCTCACCGGTCAGTGCGCCGAGAATGTCGCCTGGACGGACTTTGTCTTTACGGCCCGCACCAATGCACAGCGTGCTCATCAGCGGCAGCAGCGGACCACCGCCCTGGGACGTGAGGTTATCCACCTGATCCCAATTCAACGGCGACTTCTGCAGTTGCTCGATGGCTTGGGCGCGATGCGCTTCGGACGGTGCGACCAGGCTGATCGCGATGCCTTTCTCGCCGGCACGACCGGTACGGCCGACACGGTGAATGTGGATTTCCGAGTCACGGGCCAGTTCGACGTTGATCACCATGTCCAGCGCATCGATGTCCAGGCCGCGTGCGGCGACGTCGGTGGCAACCAGTACCGACGTACTGCGGTTGGCGAACATGGCCAACACCTGGTCGCGGTCACGCTGTTCCAGATCGCCGTGCAGGCCGACGGCGGAGATGCCTTTGGACGTCAGGTGATCGACGGTTTCCTGCACCTGCTGCTTGGTGAAGCAGAACGCCACGCAGGACGCCGGACGGAAGTGGCCGAGCACCTTGGTCACCGCGCTCATGCGCTCTTCCGGGGAGATTTCGTAGAAGCGCTGCTCGATCTGCGTGTCGTCGTGGAACGCCTCGGCCTTCACTTGCTGTGGATTACGCATGAACTTCGACGCCAACTGCTTGATGCCCACCGGATAGGTGGCGGAGAACAGCAGGGTCTGGCGACGTTCCGGGCACTGGGCGATGATTTCTTCGATGGAATCGTAGAAACCCATGTCGAGCATGCGGTCGGCTTCGTCGAGGATCAGCGTGTTCAGACCGTGAAGCACCAGCGAACCCTTGCGCAGGTGTTGCTGGATGCGCCCTGGAGTGCCGACGATGATGTGCGCGCCGTGCTCCAGCGAGCCGATCTGCGGGCCGAAAGACACACCGCCGCACAGGGTCAGGACCTTGATGTTGTCTTCGGCACGGGCCAGGCGACGGATTTCCTTGGCGACCTGGTCGGCCAGCTCACGGGTCGGGCAGATGACCAGTGCCTGGCAACCGAAGAAGCGCGGATTGATCGGGTTCAACAGGCCGATACCGAAGGCGGCGGTCTTGCCGCTGCCGGTCTTGGCCTGGGCGATCAGGTCCATCCCCTTGAGGATCACCGGCAAGCTTTGCGCCTGGATCGGCGTCATCTGGGCATAACCGAGGGAGTCGAGGTTAGCCAGCATGGCGGCGGACAGCGGCAAAGTATTAAAAGCGGTGGCGATGGTGGTCACGGGACTGGCCTGCAAAACAAAATGTCGCGCAGTGTATCAGTCCCGAGCTCTGCACCTGCAAATTCTGGACGAATAGCCGTAGCAGCTGTCGAGGTACGAGGCTGCGTTGCGTGTCCGCAGGACCGCCCCGGGGGGCCGCTTCGCAGCCCAACGCAGCCTCGTGCCTCGGCAGCTGCTACGGGTCAGTGCTCGATATCGTGCTCACGGCTGACCATCCGTCGGCCATCCTTTGGTGAAAGCTGCGAGAAGATCGTTGCAGCCAGCATCGCCATGATGCCTACCGTCACAAACGTCAGCTGGAACGCGCCCAGCACCGTGTCCACGTCGTCATTGCCCATCTCCGCCGTGAATCCGCCGAGCAGCGCACCGGCGCACGCCACGCCCAGGCTCAGGGACAATTGCGCTACCACCGACAGCAAACTGTTGCCGCTGCTGGCGCTGGCGTCGTCGAGGTCGATCAGTGTCACGGTATTCATCGCGGTGAACTGCAAGGAGTTGATCGCCCCCAGAATCGCCAACTGGCCCAGCAACAGCCAATACGGCGTCTGCTCGCTGACCAGACCCATGCTCGCCAGCATGATCCCCAGCGCCAGTGTGTTGCCGGTCAGCACGATGCGGTAGCCGAAACGTTCGATCAACGGCCGCGCCACCGATTTGGCGACCATCGCGGCCGCGGCCAGGGGCAGCATGCTCATCCCGGCCTGTGACGGCGAATAGCCCAGCGCCACTTGCAGCAGCAACGGCACCAGGAACGGCAATGCGCCGCTGCCCAACCGGGCGAACAGGTTGCCGAGGATGCCCACGGCAAAGGTCCGGGTCTTGAACAGCGATGGTGCAAACAGTGGATTGTCGATGTGCCCAGCCCGCAGCCAATAGGCCGCCAGACAGGCCATGCCGGCAAACAACAGCAACATCACCCGCAAGTGCGGCAGACGCAGTTCGCCGAGGCCTTCCATGGCGATGGTGATCAGCACCATCGCCGCGCCGAACAGCAAGAAGCCCAGGCTATCGAAGCGGGTGCGTTCACTGCCGCGCAGGTCGGGAATGAATTTCCATACCGCGTAGCAACCGAGAACGCCCACCGGCAGGTTGATCAGGAAGATCCAGTGCCAGGTCAGGTATTGCACCATCCAGCCGCCCATGGTCGGGCCAATCAGCGGGCCGAGCAGGCCGGGAATGGTGATGAACCCCATGATCCGCACCAGATCCGAGCGCGGATACGCGCGCAGCACTACCAAGCGTCCGACCGGCAACATCAAGGCGCCGCCCAGGCCCTGGATCACCCGGGCGCCGATCAGCATGCTCAGGGTGCTCGACAAGGCGCAGAGCAATGAGCCGATGCTGAACAACAGGATGGCACCGAAGAAGATTTTCTTGGTGCCGAAACGGTCGGCGATCCAGCCGGAGGCGGGAATCAGCAAGGCGACGGTGAGCATGTAGGCGATGATCACACCCTGCATGCGCAGCGGGTCTTCGGCCAGGTCCCGGGCCATGGCGGGGAGGGCGGTGTTGAGGATTGTCCCGTCGAGGGACTGCATGAAGAAGGCAATGGCGACGACCCATGGCAACCAGCGGGCGGTGACGGCGTCGAGAGGTGGGCGGTTGGGCATGGGGCCTCTTGTTAATGCAGATTCGTGGCTGGCGCTGAACCCTGTGGCGAGGGAGCTTGCTCCCGCTCGGCTGCGTAGCAGTCGTAAATCCGGTGAATGCGGTCTGTCTGATAGAGCACATTGCCGGTCTGGGGCCGCTTCGCAGCCCAGCGGGAGCAAGCTCCCTCGCCACAGGTTTTTGTGTTTACAGGGTCAAGGTCAGTCGGCTGACGAGCGCTCCCGGCAGCAATGCCGAAGACGTGTTCCGCTGACTGTAGGTGCTGGCCGACAACATCAGCTCGCGTTCCTCGGTCAACGCTTCCAGCTGCGAACCGAGCAGGCTGTAGGCGCTGTCATCGAAACGCATGGTGCTGACCGGTGCCTGAATCTCGCCGTTCTCGACCCAGAAGGTCGCGAACCGTGTCATGCCGGTCAGGCGCGCCGCCGGTTGGTCCGAGTAGTTCAGGTACCACAGGTTGCTGATATACAAACCGGTGCCCAGTTGCTTGAGGATCTCGGCGTCAGGCAACGAGCCGGCCGCCATGTTCAACGCACTTGGCGCTTCACCGCCGCCAGCACCGTTGGCGGTCAGTCCGTATTCGGCGGCGCTGCGTGAACCGACCAGTTGCTCGCCCGCCTTGCCCTCAACAATCAGCCGCAGATCACTGCGCGGATAACCTTCACCGGAGAACGCCGGGCTCAGGGAGCCGCTGACTTTTTCATCCAGGGACACCAACGGGCTGAACGAGCTGTCGCCACCGTAGAGCTTCTGCAACGGACTGCTCTTGCTGGCAATCGACTGCGCCGAGAACCCGCCCCAACTGAGCATGCCCATGATTTCTTCCAGGGCTGCCGGCGCGAGGTAGGCGCGGTACTGACCCGGCGCCAGCGTGCGCGTTGGCCGACCCAGAAACGCCAACTGCTCGCGGGCCTGCTGGAAACGCCGGGCAAACCCGGCGCTGTTCCAGTCGTGCCCGGCATAGCTGGCTTTCACCGCCTGACCGTTTTCATGGAACAGGCTGAAATCGAAGTTGAAGCTATTGGCCTGATGCCAGCCGAACGCGCCCGAGGAGCTGGCGAAGCCGCGACTGATCGGCCCGGCGGCATAGAAACCGACCAGATCCAGCCCCTCGCCGGCCTGAGTGATTTCAGCGACCACCTGCTCGGTATCCGGCAGCGGATGTTCCTGCACGTTATTGCTCTGCCAGTCGTCATGGTTGAGCAGCAGGTACGGATCCTGAGGCAGCAACGGCAGGGTTTCGCGCAACTGTTGTAGCCCCTCGGCCAGACGCTGAAGGTCGACTTCCGGATCGCCCGACAACGTGATATCGAGGTCGGCGTGGCGGCCGTCGTTGATCAGTTTGAAGCCGATGCTTGCCTGCTGCACCTGCCCGGCCTGACGCACCTTGGCGTGGTTGAAACGCACGAAGGCCGACGATTCGGCGGCGTAGCTGAGGGTGAACTGCTCAGGCGTGCGCAGTGCATCGCGCAGCCAGTCGACCAAGGCCTTGAACGAATCGGCCTGGCTTTTTGAAGTGCTCGTGGACGTACTCATCAGGCATCTCCCCCAAACACATCAACGTTGCTGAACACACAGGCCGGCGACGCATGGCCGACACGGATCACCTGGTTCGGTTCGCCCTTGCCGCAGTTCGGCGTCCCCAGCACCTTGAAGGTGCTGACGTCACCGACGGCGCGCAGGCTCTTCCAGAATTGCGCGGAAATCGCCCGGTAGTTCGGGTTCTTCACCACGCCTTTGAGTTCGCCGTTTTCGATCAACTGGCCCCATTCGCAACCGAACTGGAATTTGTTGCGCGCATCGTCGATGGACCACGAACGGTTGGTGCTCATCAAAATGCCGTGCTCGATGTTGCCGATCAGTTGCTCAAGCGGCTGATCGCCGGGCTCGATGTTGAGGTTGGCCATGCGGTCGATCGGCGGACGGTTCCAGCCGCAGGCGCGGCTGTTGGCCACGCCGTCGAGGCTGGCCCGGAACTGCGAGAGCGCGCCGCCCAATGGTCGCAGCAGCAAACCTTGCTTGATCAGGAATTGCTTGCTGGCGGCGGTGCCTTCGTCGTCATGGCCGTAGCTGGCGAGCTGTTCGGGGATGTCCGGGTCGAATGTCACGTTGAGCAGTTCGGAGCCGTATTGCAGGCGGCCGAAGTCTTGCGCCTTGACGAAACTGGTGCCGGCGTAATTGCGCTCGTCGCCCAGGATGCGGTCCAGTTCCAGCGGGTGACCGATGGACTCGTGGATCTGCAGCATCATCTGGTCGGGCATCAGCAACAGGTCGCGCGGGCCTTGCGGGGTGTTCGGTGCCAGCAGCAATTGCAACGCCTGGTCGGCGACTTTCGGGCCGGCGCCGATCAGGCCGCAGCGGCTGATCACATCAAAGCCGCCCTGCTGACCGAAATTCTCGCGGCCGAGGGTGCGGGTCTGGCTGTCGCTACCGTCGTAGGCGGTGACGTCCATGCTCGGGTAGACGAAGCGCTGGGCCTGGCGCAGTTCGGCGCCGGCGCTGTTGAGGTAGATCTGCTCGACGTTGGTGATACCGATGCTCGCCTGCCAGTTCACCAGGCGTTCGTCCTTGGGCACGGCGGCAGATTCGGCGCCGAGCAGTTGGTAGCAATCGCTGAGAGACGGGAAGGGTTGGTCGAGGCTCGGCGAGAAATAGTCGGCGCGCTCGCTGGAAACCGCTTGCTCACGCAAGTCGAGGAGGGCGTGTGGCTTGAGTCGACGGGCTTGTTGCTCGGCCTTCTCCAGCGCGGCTTGCAGCCCGGACTGGGACAAGTCGTTGGTCGCGGCATAGGCTTCGACGCCGTTGACCCGAACGGTCAGCATCGCACCTTCGTCCCGGCTCAGGCTCGGTGGTTCGGCGACGTTCTTGCGCACTGAAAGATACTGACCGGATTCGCGAACATAACGCAGCGAAAAGAATTCAGCGCCCGTGCGCAACGCAGCGAAGCGCTGCTTGAGCTGGGGGTGGAAATCGAACATTCGGGAACCTCCTTGGTATGGAGTGGCGGCGAATCGGTGTTGCGAGGGGGGGAAACGTTTGCGTGGCGCTAGATTAGGCCTGCGTGGGGGGTAGGATCAAGTGAAGAGCGGTGTAGGAAGAGTTGAGGTTGGGTGAGTCAGGAATTTATCTATTGCTTGGGCGGACGCTTTCGCGGGCAAGCCTCGCTCCTACAGGGCGAATGCGATTCCCTGTAGGAGCGAGGCTTGCCCGCGAAGGCCGCGCCTCGGTGTTACGGCTTACTGAGCGCTCACATCCCGCAACGGCTTGCCCTTCACCGGTGCACCGCCGGCCACGTAGTATTTGGCCTTGCTGCGCGGCAATGGTTTACGACCGCGGATCTTGTCGGCGATTTTCTCGGCCATCATGATCGTTGGTGCGTTCAGGTTGCCGGTGGTGATGATCGGCATGATCGAGGCATCGACCACGCGCAGGCCTTGCATGCCATGCACACGACCTTCGCCATCGACCACGGCCATTTCGTCGGTGCCCATCTTGCACGAGCAGGACGGGTGGAACGCGGTTTCGGCGTGCTCGCGGATGAACTTGTCCAGCTGCTCGTCGGTTTGCACGTCGATGCCGGGGCTGATTTCGCGACCACGGAAGGCATCCAGCGCCGGCTGTTGCATGATTTCACGGGTCAGGCGGATGCCATCGCGGAATTCCTGCCAGTCCTGCTCGGTAGCCATGTAGTTGAACAGGATGCTCGGGTATTCGCGCGGATCCTTGGACTTGGCCTGGATGCGACCGCGGCTTGGCGAACGCATGGAACCCATGTGTGCCTGGAAGCCGTGCTCTTTCACGCCGTTGCTGCCGTTGTAGTTAATCGCTACCGGCAGGAAGTGATACTGGATGTTCGGCCATTCGAATTCCGGGCGGGTACGAATGAAACCGCCGGCTTCGAACTGGTTGCTGGCGCCGATGCCGGTGCCGTTGAACAGCCACTCGGCACCGATGGCCGGCTGGTTGTGCAGGAGCAGCGACGGGTACAGCGAGACCGGTTGGGTGCAGGCGTATTGCAGGTACAACTCGAGGTGATCCTGCAGGTTTTCACCGACGCCCGGCAGGTCGTGGACCACCGGAATATCAAGCTTTTTCAGCAGTTCGGCCGGGCCGACACCGGAGCGTTGCAGGATCTGCGGCGACGCGATGGCGCCGGAGCACAGCAACACTTCTTTGCGGGCACGGACTTCAACGCGTTCTTCGGCGGCACCGATCAGGTAACGCACGCCGACTGCACGCTTGCCTTCGAACAGAATCTTGTCGGTCAGGGCGTGGGTGACGATGGTCAGGGTCGAACGCTTCTTGGCGATGTCCAGGTAACCGCGAGCGGTACTGGAGCGACGGCCTTTCGGCGTCACGGTGCGGTCCATCGGGCCGAAACCTTCTTGCTGGTAACCGTTCAAGTCTTCGGTACGCGGGTAACCGGCCTGCACGCCTGCTTCGACCATCGCGCTGAACAGCGGGTTGTTGCCGGCTTTGGGCGTGGTCACGCTGACCGGACCGTCGCCACCGTGGTAGTCGTTCGGGCCGATGTCACGGGTTTCCGCCTTGCGGAAATACGGCAGGCAGTCGAGGTAAGTCCAGTCTTCCAGGCCTGGCAGTTTCGCCCAGTTGTCGTAGTCCATGGCGTTGCCGCGGATGTAGCACATGCCATTGATCAGCGAAGAACCACCCAGGCCCTTGCCGCGACCGCATTCCATCCGGCGACCGTCCATGTGTGGCTCTGGATCGGTTTCGTACGCCCAGTTGTAGCGACGACCTTGCAGCGGGAACGCCAAAGCCGCCGGCATTTGTGTGCGGAAATCCAGACGGTAATCCGGGCCGCCCGCTTCGAGCAGCAGGACAGTGACGCCTTCGTCTTCAGTCAGACGGGTCGCCAGGGTGTTACCGGCGGAGCCGGCACCGATGATGATGTAATCGAATACTTGGGACATTGAATGCACCCTCTTTGAAGTTGGTCAGGTCGCGGTCGCGGATTTGTCACTTACTGTGGCGAGGGAGCTTGCTCCCGCTCGGCTGCGCAGCAGTCGCAAATCAGCGACCGTGTTCTGTCTGAATGAGCGCTGAACCTGAAGTTGGGGCTGCTTCGCAGCCCAGCGGGAGCAAGCTCCCTCGCCACAAAGGCCCCAGCTTCAGGTTCGCGTCAGATCAGAAAACCGAGGCGTAATCGCCCAGTTCGACCTGTACCGATTTGATGCGTGTGAAGTTGTTCAGCGAGCTGATGCCGTTCTCACGGCCCACGCCCGACTGCTTGTAGCCGCCGACCGGCATCTTGGCGTCGGACTCGCCCCAGGCGTTGATCCAGCAGATACCGGCTTCCAGTTGATGAATCACGCGGTGCGCGCGGTTCAGGTCTTTGGTAACAACGCCGGCAGCCAGACCGAAGTCGGTGTCGTTGGCGCGACGGATCACTTCTTCTTCGGTTTCGTAGGTCAGGATGCTCATCACCGGGCCGAAGATTTCTTCGCGCACGATGGTCATCTCGTCGGTGCAGTCGGTGAACACGGTCGGGGCCACGAATGCGCCTTTGGCGAATTCGCCGTCGGTCAGACGAGCGCCGCCGCACAGCAGGCGAGCACCTTCTTCCTTACCTTTGGCGATGTAACCCAGCACGCTTTCCATGTGGGCGAAGCTGACCAGCGGGCCGAAGTTGGTGTTTTCGTCTTCCGGGTTGCCAACGCGGATGCGTGCAACGCGCTCAACGATCTTGGCTTCGAACGCGGCTTTCAGGTGGCTCGGGACGAACACGCGAGTGCCGTTGGTGCAGACCTGACCGGAGCTGTAGAAGTTGGCCATCATCGCGGTGTCGGCGGCGCGATCGAGGTCGGCGTCGTCGAAAATGATCAGCGGGGATTTGCCGCCCAGTTCCATGGTCACGTCTTTCAGCGTGGAGGCGGAAGCGCTGGCCATGACTTTCTTGCCGGTGTCGGTGCCGCCGGTGAAGGAGACTTTTTCGATGCGTGGGTGTTCGGTCAGCCAGGTGCCGACTTCACGGCCGCTACCGGTCAACACGTTGAACACACCAGCCGGCAGGCCGGCTTCGGTGTAGATCTCGGCCAGTTTCAGGGTGGTCAGCGAGGTGACTTCGCTTGGCTTGAAGATCATCGCGTTACCGGCCGCCAGGGCTGGAGCGGATTTCCACAGGGCGATCTGGATCGGGTAGTTCCACGCGCCGATACCGGCCACGATGCCCAGTGGCTCGCGACGGGTGTAGACGAAAGAAGTGGTGCGCAGTGGAATCTGCTCGCCTTCGATGGCCGGTACCAGACCTGCGTAGTATTCCAGCACGTCAGCGCCGGTGACGATGTCGACGTAACGGGTTTCGGAGTACGCCTTGCCGGTGTCCAGGGTTTCCAGGGCGGCCAGTTCATCGTTGCGCTCGCGCAGGATGTCGACGGCACGACGCAGGATGCGCGAACGCTCCATGGCGGTCATCGCAGCCCAGATTTTCTGGCCCTTTTCGGCACTGACCACTGCACGCTCGACGTCTTCCTTGGTCGCACGCTGTACGGTTGCGAGGACTTCACCGTTAGCCGGGTTGATGGCTTCGAAGGTGGCGTCGCTGCTGGCGTCACTGTAGCCGCCGTCGATGTAGAGTTTTTGCAGTTCGAAACGGGCCATAAAGTCCTCGCAAGTGCATAAGTTGGTTGGCGTTAACCACTGGGACGTGCCGTGTAGCGTTGGCGACGCTGATCAGTGGCGTTCAGGGGCTGAGCGGTTTTATGTGTGCTCTAACTCACCTGCTTGGCCAATTGGATATCCATGTATTCGTAAGCGATTCTTTGCGCCTGCTCGGTGTCGAAAGCATCTCCCGACAGCGCGCCGCGCAACCACAAACCGTCAATGAGGGCTGCCAGGCCCCGGGCGGCGCTGCGCGCTTGATCAAGCGGCAACGCACGGCGGAACTGGCAGCACAGGTTGGAATACAGACGGTGATCGTTGATCCGCTGCAACCTGTGCAAAGACGGCTGGTGCATGCTGGTGGCCCAGAAGGCCAACCAGGTTTTCATTGCCGGGCCATTGACCTGGCTGGCGTCGAAGTTGCCTTCGATAATCACCTGCAGATGCGCCCGTGGGCTGTCATCTGCCATCGCCTGACGGCGCGCGGTGACGTTCTCGCTGAGGACGCTCATCAGATACCGCATCGTGGCGGCGATCAGGCCATTCTTGTCCTGAAAATAGTGACTGATGATGCCATTCGAGACACCGGCCAAACGGGCGATCAGCGCAATGCTGGCGTCCCCCATGCCGACCTGATCGACGGCCTGAAGCGTGGCTTCGATCAATTGCTGGCGGCGGATGGGTTGCATACCGACCTTGGGCATCTTGCACATCTCCTTAGGCCTTCCGGTGGACGAAATACGGCTACCGGATTGAGGGCCAGTCTATTTTGTTTTGATTGAACGTTCAATCAACAAAGAATAAGATCTGCGACAATTCGTCGCTGCTTACAGATTTTTCCTACGTGTAAATGACGATAAACCGACATCCAAAAATGCTCGAAACCCATACGCAGACGCGTTCCAGGGGTTTCGGGCTTTTTTCGGGGTGTCTTTATATCACCCGCCGGTCGGCTGCCAACTAATCGATTGGTCGGGTACCGCGTTGCCTTGTGTTCTTCTCTCGCACTGCCCGGAGCATCTGTGCCATGAGTTCTGCCTCTCTAATAAAGACCCCACCCGAGAAGGTGATGGTCAACGGTTGGGTGTTCTACACCTCTACCGCGCTGATCCTGCTGTTGACCGCCATTCTGATCGTCGCCCCGCAAGAGGCCGGCAGAATGCTCGGTATTGCCCAGGCCTGGTTGTCCCGCAGCTTCGGCTGGTACTACATGGTGGTGATCGCCGCCTATCTGGTTTTTGTCGTCGGCCTGGCGTTTTCGTCTTACGGCAAGCTCAAGTTGGGCAGCAAGGACGATACCCCGGATTTCAGCTACGGCGCCTGGGCGGGGATGCTGTTCTCGTCGGGTATCGGCATCTCGCTGTTGTACTTCGGTGCGTCCGAGCCGCTGGACCATTACTTCAACCCGCCGGAAGGCGTCGCCGGCAGCAACCTTGCCGCACGCCAGGCAGTGCAGCTGACGTTCCTGCATTGGGGCCTGCATGGCTGGGCGATCTACGCCTTGGTCGGCCTGGCCGTGGCGTACTTTGCTTACCGTCATAACCAGCCGTTGGCATTGCGTTCGGCGCTTTATCCGTTGGTCGGCGAGCGTTGGGTCAAAGGCGCGGCCGGTCATGCGGTGGACGGCTTCGGCATGTTCGTGACCCTGCTGGGGCTGGTGACGAACCTGGGGATCGGTTCGCTGCAAGTCTCGTCGGGGTTGGAAAACCTGTTCGGCATGGCGCACAGCAACACCAACTTGCTGATCGTGATCATCGTGATGAGCACCGTGGCGACCATCGCAGCGGTGTCCGGCGTGGAAAACGGCATTCGTCGTCTGTCCAACCTGAACATCGTGCTGTTCAGCGGTCTGCTGATTTTCGTGCTGTTGTTCGGCCCGACTCTGCACCTGCTCAACGGCTTTGTGCAGAACATTGGTGACTACCTCAATGGCGTGGTGCTGAAGACCTTCGACCTCTACGTGTATGAAGGCGACAGTGAGAAGTCTGACCGCTGGCTGGGCCTGTGGACCCTGTTCTACTGGGCCTGGTGGATTTCCTGGGCGCCATTTGTCGGCATGTTCATCGCGCGTATTTCCCGTGGTCGCACGGTGCGTGAGCTGGTCGCCGGTGTGCTGCTGATCCCGCTGGGTTTCACCCTGGCATGGCTGTCGATCTTCGGTAACTCGGCCCTGGACCTGGTGATGAACCATGGGGCGGTGGAGCTCGGGAAGACGGCGCTGGAACAGCCATCGATGGCGATCTACCAGTTGCTTGAGCATTACCCGGCGTCGAAAGTTGTCATTGGCGTGTCGATTTTTGTTGGCTTCGTGTTGTTCCTGACCCCGGCGGACTCCGGCGCGGTGATGATGGCCAACCTTTCCTGCAAGGGCGGCAACGTCGACGAAGACGCGCCGCACTGGCTGCGGATTTTCTGGTCGGTGGTGATCACCCTGGTGACCATCGGTCTGCTGTTCGCCGGTAACTTCGAAGCCATGCAAACCATGGTGGTGCTGGCGGGGCTGCCGTTCTCGGTGGTGCTGGTGTTCTTCATGTTCGGTTTGCACAAGGCCATGCGCCAGGACGTGCAGATCGAACAGGAGCAAGCGGAACTGGCAGCGCGTGGTCGTCGTGGTTTCAGCGAGCGTCTGACCCAGCTGGATCTGCAGCCGAATCAGTCGATTGTTCAGCGTTTCATGGACAAACAAGTCAGCCCGGCGCTGGAAGAGGCCGTGGTTCAACTGCGTGGCAAGGGCCTGAACGTGCAAACGTTGCTGGGTAAAGCCAAGCGTTGCATGGGCCTGCGGATCGAGATGGAAGAGGGCAACCCTTTTGTCTACGAAGTGAGCCTGGACGGTTATCTGGCGGCGGCGAGTGAAGCGGTGTCGGCCGAAAGTGCCGATGAACCGCGCGCACGTTACTACCGCGCTGAGGTGTACCTGCACAACGGCAGCCAGGACTATGACTTGATGGGCTTCACTCAGGATCAGATCACCCGTGACGTGCTCGATCAGTTTGAAAGCCATCGGCAGCTGCTAGGCCGGGTTTATAGCTGAGGTTTGAGGTGATGCGGTGCAGTGAATGCACCGCATCTCCATTGTGGCGAGGGAGCTCGCTCCCGTTCGGCTGCGAAGCAGTCGTAGATCCTGGTTACGCGATCTATCTGAAATACCGTGGTGTCTGGATTGGGGTCGCTCCGCAACCCAGCGGGAGCAAGCTCCCTCGCCACAGTTGTCGGTATTCCAGACCTGATATCTGCACAAACAAAAACGCCGCGATCATCTCGCGGCGTTTTTGTGTCTGCTGTCTTGCTTACCCCAGGTTCTTGCCGAGCAGCGCGTGGTACAGCTCGCTGTCGCCCAGGATCCCGACCACTTTGTTGTTGTCGTGCAGCACCAGCTTGTTGCCGGTCTGGTAACGAATCTGCAGCGCATCGCGCATGCCGATGTTGGAGTCCACCAGCGTTGGTCGACGGCCCAGGGCTTCAACCGCTTGCCCAGGTATCCATTTCTGCAGGTCCAGGCTCGAGCCGTTCTGGCGCGCGCCTTTGATGGTGTTGCCTTCGGCCAGGTCCAGCCACGAATCGCCGCCCGGATCCAGGCACACCGAACCGTTGATGCGTTTGCAGTTGTCCAGGGTGCGCATCAGGCTGCGACCACACAATACGTTCAGCGGATTGGTGTGGGCGACGAAGGTGCGCACGTAATCGTCCGCAGGGTTCAGGACGATTTCTTCCGGCACGCTGTACTGGATGATCCGGCCGTCTTTCATGATCGCGATACGGCTGCCCAGCTTCAGGGCTTCATCGAGGTCGTGGCTCACGAAGACGATGGTCTTGCTCAGCTTGTTTTGCAGTTCCAGCAGCTCGTCTTGCAGGCCTTGGCGAATCAGCGGGTCGAGGGCCGAGAACGGTTCGTCCATCAGCAGGATGTCGGCGTCCATCGCCAGCGCACGGGCCAGGCCGACACGCTGCTGCATGCCGCCGGAGAGCTCATTGGGTTTCTTGTTGCGCCACTGGGTCAGGCCCACCAGCTCAAGCTTCTCGTCCACCAGTTTGCGGCGTTCTTTCTCGGGGCGACCCTGCATTTCCAGACCGAAGCTGATGTTCTCGCGCACCGTCAGCCAAGGCATCAGGGCGAACTTCTGGAACACCATCGCGATGCGCTTGGTGCGCATCATCTTCAGTTCCGCCGGGGTGCAGGACGCGATGTCGATCTGCCGGCCTTCGTGTTCGACGAACAACTTGCCACGGCTAACGGTGTTGAGGCCGTTGATGCAGCGCAACAGGCTGGATTTGCCGGAGCCGGACAAACCCATCAGTACGCAGATTTCACCTTTCTCGATGTCCAGGCTGGCCTTTTCGACACCGACGATTTGCCCGGTCTTTTTCAGAATCTCGTTGCGGGTCATGCCCTGGTCGAGCAGTTTGAGAGCGGCGCGTGGATCTTTGGAGAAGATCACGTCCACGTCTTCGAAGCGAATAATGCTCATGCGTCACCCCCTACTTTGGCTTCGGGTTGTTTGCAGATACGGTCGAGCATGATCGCCAGCAATACGATCGCCAGGCCTGCTTCGAAGCCCAGTGCGATATCAGCAGTGTTCAGTGCGTTGACCACAGGTTTGCCCAGGCCGTCGGCGCCCACCAGTGCCGCAATCACCACCATCGACAACGACAGCATGATGCACTGGGTGATACCGGCCGCGATGCTTGGCATGGCGTGGGGCAGTTCGATGCGCGAGAGCAACTGACGGCGCGAGCAGCCAAAGGCTTTGCCGGCGTCCATCAGTTCGTCCGGAACATCGCGGATACCCAGGTAGGTCAGGCGGATGGGCGCGGCAATCGCGAACACCACCGTCGAGATCAGACCCGGGACCACACCCAGACCGAAGAGGGTCAGGGTAGGAATGAGGTACACGAAAGTCGGTACGGTCTGCATCAGATCGAGCACCGGCCGCATCAGTGTGTAGAACATCGGTTTGTGCGCGGCGACGATACCCAACGGCACGCCGATCACTACGCAGACCAGGGTGGCGAACAACACCTGGGCGAGGGTTTCCATGGTTTCCTGCCAGTACCCCAGATTGAGGATCAGCAGGAAGGAGGCGATGACGAAAACGGTCAGGCCCCATTTGCGTTGGATGAAATGTGCCAGTAGTGCGATGAGGCCGATCAATGCCAGCGGGTTGAACCAGGTCAGCGCAAAAGTCACGCCGTGGATCATCGTTTCCAGTGACACGGCGATGGCGTCGAAGGTGCTGGCGCCGTGTTGCGTCAACCATTCAACGAAGCTCGCGATGTACTGGCCTAAGGGTATTTTCTGATCAATCAGCATGGTAGTGAACGTCCGCATGCAAGGAAATAAACAGCCCGGGCAGGCGAGCCTGCCCGGCGTAAGCGATTACTGCGCGAGCTTGGCTTTCACGGCCTCCAGGCCTGGTTTACCGTCAATGGTGGTCACGCCAGCGAGCCAGGTATCGAGCACCTGTGGGTTCTTTTTCAGCCAGGCCTTGGCGGCCGCTTCAGGCTTCATCTTGTCGTCCAGGATGTTGCCCATCAGCGTACTCTCCATGTCGACGGTGAACTCCAGGTTTTTCAGCAGTTGGCCGACGTTGCTGCACTCTTGGGTATACCCCTTGCGAGTGTTGGTCGCAACGGTGGCAGCACCGAAATCCGGGCCGAAGAAGTCATCGCCACCGGTCAAGTACTGAATCTTGAAACGTTTGTTCATCGGGTGCGGTGCCCAGCCGAGGAACACCACGGCGGTGTCGCGTTTTTGTGCACGGTCGACTTGCGACAGCATGCCCGCCTCGCTGGATTCGACGACTTTGAAACCGGCGGTTTTGAGACCGAAGGCGTCTTTGTCGATCATGCTCTGGATCAGACGGTTGCCGTCGTTGCCTGGCTCGATACCGTAGATCTTGCCGTCGAGTTCTTTCTTGAACTTGGCGATGTCGGCAAAGTCATGCAGCCCTTTGTCGTACAGCGCTTGTGGTACGGCGAGGGTGTATTTGGCACCTTTGAGGTTGGTGCGCACGGTTTCCACGGTGCCGGCATCCCGATAGGCCTTGATGTCGTTTTCCATGGTCGGCATCCAGTTACCCAGGAACACGTCCATGTTCTTGCCGTCGGCCAGGGACTTGTAGGTCACCGGCACGGAAATCATCGTGGTCTTGGTCTTGTAGCCGAGGGCGTTGAGCACAACGCTGGTGGTCGCGGTGGTCGCGGTAATGTCCGTCCAGCCGACATCGGAGAAGTTTACGGTGCTGCATTGGGCCGGCTCTGCGGCTTGAGCCAGGAACGGCAGACTCAGCATGGCGGCCAACAACAACGACGGGGAACCTTTCATAGGGGCGACTCCTAAGTGTTTTTTTTGGCAGTGTTCCGACTGGACCACCGCACTTATCTGTTGCGGTTGGATGGCGTTTTGGAGACAGCTCTACCACAGCGCCTTGCAATCGAGTCGATACGATCATGTACCAGTGAAAATCTGACGCCTACAGGGTGCGTCGTAACCAGTACAGGGATGGTCGCATCCAGTGTCGGTGACGTCGTTTACAGCTTTTTTCAGCCCGATTTGCCCCGCTGATCCGCAAAAAAACGGCGAAAACATTGCGTAAGAGACCTGCGGCGCTAGTGGGCATGAGTGCGTCGGTGTGAGACGTTGAACGACATGGTAAAAGCCTGATGATGCGGCCATCTCGACGGATTGCAGCTTGAGCGTAGCAGCTCCGTCACTGGGCGCTTTTGCGCCTGGAGCAGGCACATCCAGGAGTTCAGCAGTAATGGCTATCAGCGTTTTCGACTTGTTCAAAATCGGCATCGGCCCTTCCAGTTCGCACACCGTGGGGCCTATGCGCGCCGCGGCGCTGTTCGTGCAAGGTTTGCGCGAGCGGGGGCTTCTGGAGCAGGTGTGTCGCATCGAAGTTCAGCTATACGGATCGCTCTCGGCCACCGGCATCGGCCACGGCAGCGACAACGCGGTGATCATGGGGTTGATGGGCGAGTGGCCCGACGCGATCGATCCGTCGCAAATCGGCATCCGTATAGAAGCCTTGCGTGAAACTCACACGCTATTGCTCGACGGCCGCTTGTCGGTCCCGTTCATCTGGGCTCGGGACATGCGCCTGATCGACGAGAACCTGCCGTTCCATCCGAACGCCATGACCCTGGTTGCCGAAGGCGATCACGGCGAGCTGCATCGCGATACCTACTATTCCATCGGCGGCGGTTTTGTCGTCGACGAGGCGCAAGCTTCCAGCGGTGTGGTGGATCTGGATAACACCGTACTGCCTTACGACTTCTCCAGTGCCGTCGAATTGCTCAGCCTGTGCAAGAAGCACAACCTGCGCGTGGCCGAATTGATGATGGCCAACGAGAAAGTCTGGCGCAGCGAAGAAGAAATCCGCAGTGGCCTGATGAAGCTCTGGCGCGCCATGCAGGATTGTGTGGAGCAAGGCCTCAAGCACGAAGGCATCCTGCCCGGCGGTCTTAATGTGCGCCGTCGCGCGGCCAAGTTGCACCGCAGCTTGCAAGAGCTGAACAAGCCCAACGTGATCGGCTCGACCTTGAGCGCGATGGAGTGGGTCAACCTGTTCGCGCTGGCGGTCAACGAAGAAAACGCTGCCGGCGGGCGCATGGTCACGGCGCCGACCAACGGTGCGGCGGGGATCATTCCGGCGGTGTTGCACTACTTTATGAAATTCAGCGAGGCAGTGACCGACGCCAATGTGGTCGATTACTTCCTCAGTGCTGCGGCGGTAGGGATTCTGTGCAAAAAGAACGCCTCGATCTCTGGTGCCGAAGTCGGTTGCCAGGGTGAAGTCGGTTCGGCTTGCGCCATGGCGGCGGCCGGGTTGGCGGAGGTTCTTGGTGCCACGCCGGAGCAGCTGTGTAACGCGGCGGAAATCGGCCTGGAGCATAACCTCGGCTTGACCTGCGACCCGGTGGGCGGGCTGGTGCAGGTACCGTGCATCGAGCGCAATGCGATTGCTGCGGTGAAAGCGATCAACGCCGCGCAGATGGCGCTGCGCGGTGACGGCCAGCACTTTATCTCGCTGGACCGGGTGATCCGCACCATGCGTGATACCGGTGCCGACATGCACGACAAATATAAAGAGACATCGCGCGGTGGCTTGGCGGTTAGCGCGGTTGAGTGCTGAGACCGAGTTGACCTGTGGAGAGAGGGCAAGCCTGCTCTCCACAAAGACCTCATGTGCTACACCAGACCAGTCAAAACTGCGCACCAAGTGAACACGCGCACTAAAACGCGCCACCTTTTGGCGCGTCGCAAACAGGCAAGCCCGGCTCCCCGGTCGGGGATCAAATTCAAACCCTGACCGTTCGTCACCTGTGCCAGCGGTGACACTCTTGACCGCCGCGTCGCAGACCTGTTCCCACAAGTGCTACCGATTTGCTCACACGCAACGGGGGCACGGGTTTGGGGCCTTTGATGGCACTTTTAACCTCTTATCTCTGCGCGCCATATCTAGACGCATCGCGACGTCGTTTTCAGGAGTTATTGAACGCGCATTCAATTTAGGCATGGCAATTGCTCTGTCATTACAAAGCCCGTCTCCCACGCGAGAACGATGGCAATAAAAAGAGCCTCCGCCTGAGGCCATCACCCGCTTTGTGTGAGGAGATACCGCGATGACGACGTTCAACTCCGGGGCCCAACCCCAGAACCGTGCGCCTCAATCCATCGGCTTTCTGCTGCTGGACAATTTCACGCTGATTTCTCTGGCCTCCGCAGTAGAACCCCTGCGCATGGCCAACCAATTGTCCGGTCGCGAGCTGTACCGCTGGACCACGCTCACCGTCGATGGCGGTCAGGTCTGGGCCAGTGACGGCCTGCAGATCACCCCCGACGCCTCCATGCACAAAGCACCACCCATGGACACCGTCATTGTCTGCGGCGGCATCGGCATTCAGCGCACCGTAACCCGTGAGCATGTGTCGTGGCTGCAAAGCCAGGCGCGTCAGTCCCGTCGTCTCGGCGCGGTCTGCACCGGCAGCTGGGCCCTGGCGTGCGCCGGCCTGCTGGACGGTTTCGATTGCAGCGTGCACTGGGAATGTCTGGCCGCTATGCAGGAAGCTTTCCCGCGAGTGGCCATGAGCACCCGGCTGTTCACCCTCGACCGTAACCGGTTCACCAGCTCCGGCGGCACCGCGCCGCTGGACATGATGCTGCACCTGATCAGCCGTGATCACGGTCGTGAGCTGTCGGCCGCGATTTCGGAGATGTTCGTCTACGAGCGCATCCGCAACGAGCAGGATCACCAGCGCGTGCCGCTCAAGCACATGCTCGGCACCAACCAGCCGAAACTGCAGGAAATCGTGGCGCTGATGGAGGCTAACCTCGAAGAGCCGATCGATCTTGATGAACTGGCGGTTTATGTCGCCGTTTCGCGTCGTCAGCTGGAGCGGCTGTTCCAGAAATACCTGCACTGCTCGCCGTCGCGTTACTACCTGAAACTGCGCCTGATCCGTGCTCGGCAACTGCTCAAGCAAACGCCGATGTCGATCATCGAAGTGGCGTCGGTGTGCGGGTTCGTGTCCACGCCGCACTTCTCCAAGTGCTACCGCGAATACTTCGGCATTCCGCCGCGTGACGAGCGCGTAGGCTCCAATACCACGCAACAAGTGGCGATGATGCCGCTGCCGCAAGCCTTGGTGCTGTCGCCGTTGTCCGGGCCGCTGTCGGCGTTGAGCCAGGCGCGTAATGAATCGACGTTTGCCAGCGTAAGGCTCTAAACCAGGCAAACTATTGTGGCGAGGGAGCTTGCTCCCTCGCGACAAAGTGTTCACACCCCGGAAATCAGGCGCTATGGCTCTGTTGGTACTGCGCCAATGCCGGTAACAGTTGCTTGTCAATGGCCTGACGCACGGCCGGCTGGATTGACGCGCTGCTGGTGTACATCTGCTTGACCATGGTCCGCAGTTCCATTGCCCGCTCGTTGTTCAAACCCCGTACTGCGCATTCGCAGGCTTGCTCGGCGGTTGCGCCGGGGGGCACTGAAAACCCCAACGCTTTCAGCTGGCTCAACAGGTCTTCCTGGTCTATCAAATCGGCGTACATCATGACGCAATCCTTCTTCAGGGAACGGTGTCGTGGTTCGATTCTGGTAGGGGCTGTAGGCGTCGGCAAGGACGATTTGTCGCAATGGCCGCAATACCTATGAACAGGTCGTTTTCGGCTAACTTGCTAAGGATGGGAGTAGGCACACTGGACTCAGCTGACATCACGAAGGTTTGGTCACCCTCGCGCAACAGCTCCTCAACAGTACCCTCCTCAGCTCCGATCTTGTCACGGCTTGATCGGGGTTTTTTTTGCCTGCGAATCCAGAATTTGTGTTGTTTGTGCGGACGCCATCGCGGCGGTGCGGCGATCCGACAAGCCACGCTCCCACAGGGGGCGTGAGTAACCTGTGGGAGCGTGGCTTGCCCGCGATGAACGATGACGCGGTCTAGCGTTGTAAAACGAGAATGCGCGACAGCAATTCATCCCGGTCGACATAGCAACCCTGGAAATGCCGGGCGCCGGTGGCGGGGTCGAAGGCGTTGCGGGCGTGGAGGGTGCGGCGGTTGTCGAAGCACCACAACTCGCCGGGGTTAAGCCGTGTCATCACCCGGAAACGCGCCTCGCGGGTCATCGCAATGAAGCGCCGGTAAGCGCGATACAGCCTGGGCATCTGCTCCACTGAAGCATCGAATGGCCCGCGCAGAAAGTTCGCCATGCGGATTTCCGACACTTGCCCGAATGCATCCAGCGCGATGATCGGCGCCAGGCAGCGGTAGTCGCTGTGGCGGTCCTTGTTGCGGAACTCCACGGGGATTTCACACAAGGCTTGAAACGCCTCTGGATCTTCCTGACGCAAAGCTTGGGCGATGGCAAAACCGTCGACGAAAATACTCTCGCCACCGTCGGCGTCATTCACCAGGCAATGCAGAAATTGCAGCCCCGGTTGCAACTCCCGGGTCGGCAAATCGCTGTGCAGTGGCAGGTTGAAGGCGGTGTAGGCATTGCTGTCGGCATCGGCCTTGGATTGCACGTTGAACAGCACGCCGAAATTGCTCTCGCGGATGAACGAAATCCGTTGGGCGATCAGCTTCAGCGAGCCCGGCTCGGTGGGGACTCCGCGCACTTGAGTCAGGCCGATATCGCGCACGGCCAGCAGCCATTGCAACAAGGCGTCGTTGTTCTCCATCAGGGCCTGGTATTCGAACACTGGCAGCTGCAAATCGCTGTGCCAAAGCCTGGCTTTCGGTTTTCCGGCCTGGCGTTCGGCGCGGGACTCGTCGTCATAGGCATGGGCCCGCAGCCAGCCCGGATCGAAGCGGCTGAGGTGGCCATCCTGCCAATCGACGCACAGGCAGCCTTCATCATCGACCGTGGCGTTTTCAGGCATCAGGTGCTCTTCGACATCGACGATTTCCAGCACTTGCTCGCGCGTCACCGTGTAGACGCACTGTGGGCACGGGCAGTTGTCCCGCAGCCATTGATGATGAAAAGGGCTGACCCGACCGTCCGCCCACTTCACTTGAATTCGGTCCGCCAGGGTGTGCACGGCGGTCAACGCGCTGATCAATGGATAGGTGCGGAAATCGGCAAAAGCGGCGGCGGTGTTCATGGCGGGCTCCTTATTATTTTGGTAAAGCAATCACTCGGCCGATCCAGGCGGGTGCGGGCAAGTCGGTTTGATCGGCGACGATGGCCTGCAGCTTGCTCAAGGTTGCTTCGCTGAACGGTGCGGATCGCGGTCCGGCGAGGTCGACGTGCAGCAGCATTTGTTCATTGCCCGCCAGCTCCTTGTCACCGCCCACCAGATGCAGGCTGTGGTAGAGGTGCAGGCGCTTGCGGTCGTGGCCGATGATCTGCGTATGCACTTCGACGTCGGCATCGAGTTTCACTTCGTGCAGGTAATTGAGGTGCAGTTCGAGGGTAAACAGCGAGTGGCCGCTGGCCTCGCGGTTGTTGCTGTCCATACCCAGCCGGTCCATCAACGCGTCAGTGGCGTAGCTGAAAATCAGCAGGTAGAAGGCATCGCGCAGATGGCCGTTGTAGTCGACCCAGTCGGGGATGATTCTGGTTTGGTAGGTGGTGAGGGTGGGCATGGTGGAACTCCACAGATAATCGCTGGTGTACACATGTGTGGCGAGGGAGCTTGCTCCCGCTGGACTGCGAAGCAGTCCCAAAACCGGTGGATGCGAGGTATCAGTCAAATCGCGTTTGCTGGTTTTACGACCGCTTCGCGGCCGAGCGGGAGCAAGCTCCCTCGCCACAGGGTGTGTGTTTATTCGCTGAAGGCCATCCCATGCTTCTCTTTGGTGGTTTTCACCGCCTCCAGCACCGCCAGCAAGCAATCGTCACGATAGCGTTCCAGTGCCGAGATGCTGTGTTTGCCCAACTGATCGCTGGTGCCATCCACCACGTCGTCAATCAACTTGTCGGTCAGCTCCGGTGCCGGCAGGTACGTCCAGGGCAACTGCAACGCTGGCCCGAACTGCGCCATGAAGTGCCGCATCCCGGCATCGCCGCCCGCCAGGGTGTAAGTCAGGAAGGTGCCCATGAACGACCAGCGCAGACCCGCGCCAAAACGAATCGCATCGTCGATTTCACCCGTGGTCGCCACGCCGTCGTTGACCAGGTGCAGCGCCTCACGCCACAAGGCTTCGAGCAAACGGTCGGCGATAAATCCCGGTACTTCCTTGCGCACATGCAGCGGGCGCATCCCCAGGGATTCATAGACTTTCATCGCCGCTTGCACCGCTTCTGGCGCGGTGTTCTTGCCGCCGACCACTTCCACCAATGGCAGCAGATAAACCGGGTTGAACGGGTGCCCGACCACGCAGCGTTCCGGGTGCGTCGAACTCTCGTAAAACTCGCTCGGCAACAGTCCCGAGGTGCTGGAACCGATCAACGCGTTGGGCTTGGCCGCCGCGCTGATTTTGCTGTGCAGTTCCAGTTTCAGTTCCAGACGCTCAGGGGCGCTTTCCTGAATGAAATCCGCATCGCGAACACATTCTTCGATGGTGGCGACAAAGCGCAGCCGATCCTGCGATGCGCCGGGTGCCAGGCCTTGTTTCTCCAGCGCGCCCCAGGCATTGGCGACACGTTTGCGCAGCGCCGCTTCGGCACCGGGTGCCGGATCCCAGGCCACCACATCGAGGCCGTGGGCGAGGGCGCGGGACACCCAGCCGCTGCCGATGACACCGCTGCCCAGTGCTGCGAAGGTTTTGATATCAGTGATAAAGCTCATGGCGACTTCCTAAAGAGTTCGATGATCCTGTAGGAGCGAAGCTTGCTCGCGAAGACGGCTTTCCTGCCGCAAGAGATCTACCGGATGTACCGGCCTCTTCGCGGGCAAGTCGGATCGCCGCATCGCTCGTTCCTACGGGGAGGTATGTGTGGTTTAGCCGCGCTTGGTCAGGCCCATTTTTGCCCGGCCTTCTGCCGGGGTCAGAACGCGGGCGCCGAGGCGGCTGAGGATTTCCGAGGCGCGTTCGACCAGTTGGCCGTTGGTCGCCAGTACGCCCTTGTCCAGCCACAGGTTGTCTTCCAGGCCGACCCGCACGTTGCCACCGAGCAGCACCGCTTGCGCCGCCATCGGCATCTGCATGCGCCCGATGCCGAACGCCGCCCAGACCGCATTGGCCGGCAGGTTGTCGACCATGGCTTTCATGGTGGTGGTATCCGCTGGCGCACCCCACGGGATGCCCAGGCACAGCTGGAACAACGGGTTATCCAGCAGACCTTCCTTGATCATCTGCTTGGCGAACCACAGGTGACCGGTGTCGAAAATTTCCAGCTCAGGCTTGACGCCCAGCTCTTGAATTCGCTTCGCGCCGGCCCGGAGTTGCGCCGGGGTGGAGACGTAAATGGTGTCGCCGTCGCCGAAGTTCAGGGTGCCGCAATCCAGGGTGCAGATTTCCGGCAGCAATTCTTCAACGTGGGCCAGACGGGTCAGTGGGCCGACCAGATCGGTGTTCGGGCCGAATTCCATCGGGTTCTCGCCTGCGCCGATTTCCAGGTCGCCGCCCATGCCGGCAGTGAGGTTGACGATGATGTCGACGTCCGCCTCGCGGATGCGCTCCATCACTTCGCGGTACAGCGCCACGTCACGGCTGAACTTGCCGGTTTGTGGGTCGCGAACGTGGCAGTGGACCACGGTAGCGCCCGCCTTGGCGGCTTCCACGGCGGCGGCAGCGATTTGTTTCGGGGTGACCGGCACGTGTGG
Source organism: Pseudomonas sp. GR 6-02 (assembly GCF_001655615.1). GTDB lineage: Bacteria > Pseudomonadota > Gammaproteobacteria > Pseudomonadales > Pseudomonadaceae > Aquipseudomonas. The sequence continues at coordinate 5,943,581 of NZ_CP011567.1, read as the reverse complement.
GCTCTTGGCGGTCGTGTCGCCAGCACCGGTGAGTGCGCAGGTGATGATGACGTCGTGGTTCATGAGGCGGTTTCCTTCAGGCTTGAGTTTTTTGGTGGAGCTTGGGCGTGGCGATTCCGCTCGCAGCCCGCATCGGGCTGCGAATCGGTGGTTCATTTCGGTTCTATTTGCTGGTCAGCTTCAGGTTTTCAGCGGCCGGCTTGCCATCGAATGTGGTCACGCCTTCAAGCCAGCGTTGCTTGTCTTGCGGGTGATCCTTGAGCCACTGTTTGGCCGATTCGAAAGCGTCCTTGTGATCCAGCAGCGGCTGCATCATCCGGCTCTCGTCTTCGGCGGTGAACGTCAGGTTGCTCAGCAGGCGACCGACGTTCGGGCATTGCTGCGCGTGGTTCGGCGAGGTGACGGTCCAGACCGTGGCCATGCCTTCGTTCGGACCGAGGGCGTCGTCGCTGCCGGTGAGGTAGGTCATCTTCACGTTGACGTTCATCGGGTGCGGCGCCCAGCCGAAGAACACCACGGCTTCCTTGCGGCGTACCGCGCGATCTACTGCCGCCAGCATGCCGGCTTCGCTGGACTCGACCAGCTGGAACTTGCCGAGGCCGAACTGGTTCTTGGCGATCATCGCCTTGATCTGGGTGTTGGCGCCCGAGCCAGGTTCGATGCCGTAAATCTTGCCGCCCAGTTCTTTTTCAAACTTGGCGATGTCGGCGAAAGTTTTCAGGCCCTTGTCGGCAAGGTAAGTCGGTACTGCCAGGGTGGCGCGGGCGTCCTTGAGGCTTGGCGCTTCAAGCACTTTGACCTGCTTGGCATCGACAAACGGCGTGATGGTCTGGGTCATCAGCGGGTTCCAGTAGCCCAGGAACAAATCCAGGCGCTGGTCGCGAATGCCGGCAAAGACGATTTGCTGGGAGGCGCTGGTTTGTTTGGTGCTGTAGCCGAGGCCGTCGAGCAGGACCTGGGTCATGGCGCTGGTGGCGATCACGTCGGTCCAGTTCACTACGCCCATGCGCACGTTCTGGCACGACGCGGGTTCGGCTGCCATGACACTGGCGCTCAAGAAAGCGGTACCGCTGAGTGCAAGAACACAGCTGCTGATCAGTCGTTTCATGTCGGGGTTCCTCGGCAGGTCGTTTATTGTGGGTTCCGGTGTCTGATGCGCCGGTGATGCCAAGTTACGCAGCAAAGCCCCCGTGAAAACGCACTGCGGCGACCAGCTCTTGCACTGCGGCGACCTGCGCACTTGAATGCTGCTGGCAAGTGGCGTATCAACGTCCACACGCTTCCCGCCCTCTCGTTGCCTGCCAGTCGAGTGCGCTCCATGTCCCAGGATTTCTACTTCTTGTTGATGCCGGGTTTTTCGGCGATCGGTTTTATCTCGGCAATCGAGCCGCTGCGGGTCGCCAATCGCTTTCGCGGCGAGTTGTACCGCTGGCATGTGTTGAGCGCCGATGGCGGGGCGGTTCTGGCCAGTAACGGCATGTCGGTCAACGCCGATGCAGCGCTGGAGCCGCTGAAGAAAGGCGCAACCCTGTTGGTGGTCGCCGGTTTCGAACCGCTGAAGTTCGCCACCCCGGCCCTGGAACACTGGTTACGTCGTCTGGACAACGAAGGCGTGACGCTAGGCGCCATCGACACCGGCAGCTTCATACTCGCCGAAGCCGGCCTGCTCGACGGCCATCGCCTGACCCTGCACTGGGAAGCGATCGACGCCTTCAAGGAATCTTATCCACAGCTGAGCGTCACCCAGGAGCTGTTCGAGATCGACCGACGGCGTATCACCTCCGCCGGCGGCACCGCCTCGATCGACCTGATGCTTGACCTCATCGGTCAGGCCCATGGCCCGGAACTGGCGATTCAGGTCAGCGAACAATTCGTACTCGGGCGCATTCGCCCGCGCAAAGATCACCAACGCATGGAAGTCGCCACGCGATATGGCATCAGCAACAAGAAACTGGTGCATGTCATTGGGGAGATGGAACAGCACAGCGAACCGCCGCTCAGCACTTTGGAGCTGGCGGAATCGATCAAAGTGACCCGGCGTCAGCTAGAGCGCCTGTTTCGCCTGCACCTGCACGACACGCCGAGCAATTTCTATCTGCGACTAAGGTTGGAGAAGGCGCGGCAGCTGCTGCGCCAGACGGACATGAGCGTGTTGGAGGTGAGTATCGCCTGCGGGTTTGAATCGCCGTCGTATTTCACCCGCAGTTATCGGGCGAGGTTTGAGCGGTGCCCGCGGGAGGATCGCCGACAAAGCCAGAAGGCCTGAAACCGACCCCTGTAGGAGCGAGGCTTGCCCGCGAAGAGGCCGGCACATTCGAAATCATTGTTGTCTGACACGACGCCTTCGCGGGCAAGCCTCGCTCCTACAGGAGATGTGTCGTTTTTACTTCTTCATCAGCGCCGAGCAGGCCGCTTTGTAGGCCTCGTGCTGATACTTGTTCAGCGTGGCCGGCAGTTCAAAGTCGAACTTTTTGTTCTGCGCATTGATGGTTTGCGGCGACAGCAGCGTCACCTCGCAATTTTCCAGCAACTGGAAAACCCCTTCGATCTTGAAGGTGGTCGGCCCACCGGCGAACTCACCTTTCTTGCTGCGCTTTTTGATCGCGATCCGGTCGATTGAATTCTCACGAATAAACGACGCCACCTGAGCGGCAAAGACTTTGACGTTGGCGGCTTCGTCGTCATCGTCGAGGGCGATTTTCTTGGTGGCCAGCGCGACGTGGGTCAGCCCCTGATCGTCGAGGGAGGCCACGGCAAGGATTGCTTCGCTGCCTTTGATTTCGATGCCGCAGATTTTCATTTGAATCCCTTTACTGGCTGATGACGTGCAGCTTACAGCTCAAGTTGGCAAGTGTTTATGTCAACCGCTGTGGCCTTTTTACTCCTGCCCAATCGACTCCAAAAACTCCGACCGCTCGTCACTCATCCGCGCCACGCAATCATTTTGCGCAATGTTGAAGGCTTTACTGCCGCTCGTCGCCGGGAACGCTTCCACCGCGCAATCGGCATCCCGGGTCTTCAGCCATTGTTGTTGCGCAGTTTTGATTTTTGCGGTGATGTCGGCCAGTTGCGCCTTGTTACTGCCATAGCGCGTTTGCATGCGTTCGTTCAGGCCTTGGTAGTTGTCGCTCAGCAGCTGTTCGGCGGTGTTTCTGCTGTAAGCCGAGCATTCCAGGGTCTGGACTTCGTTTTCGACGGCGTCACAGGGGTTGTCGTCGGCCCCTTCGGCCGCCTGTACGCCGGTCGCTATCAGTGCCAAAGCCAAGAAGATGGATTTCATTGCGTCGCCGCCCTTAATTCAGTGAAACATTCGGTGATGCGACGAATTCTGGCCCATGCGAACGGGCTTGAACAGGTAGGCAATCATGTCGGTTGGCGACCCTTTGTCGCGGATTGACGCTTTCGGCAATTCCCCTGTCGTTTTTGCACCCGGCTGCACCGTCCCTCAGGCATATGCTGGCCCCAAAGCGCCGGCACACGATTCGGCGCATGAATCGTTAATAGGGGACTGCCTGATGAGCCCAGCCGAATTACACGCCGACAGCATCGTTATCGACGGCCTGATTATTGCCAAGTGGAACCGTGAGCTGTTCGAAGACATGCGCAAGGGCGGTCTGACCGCGGCCAACTGCACCGTGTCGGTGTGGGAGGGCTTCCAGGCCACCGTCAACAACATCGCCGCCAGTCAGAAGCTGATTCGCGAGAACAGCGACCTGGTGATCCCGGTGCGCACTACCGCCGACATCCGCAAAGCCAAGGAGCAGGGCAAGACCGGCATCCTGTTCGGCTTCCAGAACGCTCACGCCTTCGAAGACCAGATCGGCTATGTCGAGGTTTTCAAGCAGCTGGGCGTCGGTATTGTGCAGATGTGCTACAACACCCAGAACCTGGTCGGTACCGGTTGCTATGAGCGCGATGGCGGCCTGTCGGGTTTCGGTCGTGAAATCGTTGCCGAGATGAACCGCGTCGGTGTCATGTGCGACCTGTCCCACGTCGGCTCGAAGACCTCCGAAGAAGTCATCCTCGAATCCAAGAAGCCGGTCTGCTACTCCCATTGCCTGCCGTCGGGCCTGAAAGTGCACCCGCGCAACAAGTCCGATGAAGAACTGAAGTTCATCGCCGATCACGGCGGTTTCGTCGGCGTGACCATGTTCGCGCCGTTCCTGGCCAAGGGTATCGATTCGACCATCGACGATTACGCCGAAGCCATTGAATACACCATGAACATCGTCGGCGAAGACGCCATCGGCATCGGCACCGACTTCACCCAGGGCCATGGCCAGGACTTCTTCGAATACCTGACCCATGACAAGGGCTACGCCCGCCGTCTGACCAGCTTCGGCAAGATCATCAACCCGCTGGGCATCCGCACCGTGGGCGAGTTCCCGAACCTGACCGAAACCCTGCTCAAGCGCGGCCATTCCGAGCGCGTGGTGCGCAAGATCATGGGCGAAAACTGGGTCAACGTTTTGAAAGACGTTTGGGGCGAATAAGCCGCCGCATCTGAAGAATCCTTTCCCCCGGCCGTCCGTGCCGGGGGCAACACAACGAATTTTCTGGAGTTAAGTTTCCATGGCCAAGATCGCCCCGCAATTGCCAATCGAAGTCGACAGCGAAACCGGTGTCTGGACCTCTGATGCCCTGCCGATGCTGTATGTGCCGCGTCACTTCTTCGTCAACAACCACATGGGCATCGAGGAAGTGCTGGGCGCCGACGCCTACGCCGAAATCCTCTACAAGGCCGGCTACAAATCCGCCTGGCACTGGTGTGAAAAAGAAGCTGAATGCCATGGCCTGGAAGGCGTCGCGGTGTTCGAGCACTACATGAAGCGCCTGTCGCAGCGCGGCTGGGGTCTGTTCAAGATTCAGGACATCGACCTCGACAAAGGCACCGCCAGCGTCAAGCTCGAACACTCCGCATTCGTCTACGTGTACGGCAAGGTCGGGCGCAAGGTCGACTACATGTTCACTGGCTGGTTCGCCGGCGCCATGGACCAGATCCTGGCTGCTCGCGGCAGCAAGATCCGCACCGTCGCCGAACAAGTTTACGGTGGCTCCGAAGAAGGCCACGACGACGGTTTGTTCACCGTCAAGCCGTTGTAAGTCGAGGAACCCGCCATGGCTTTCGAAGCAATGTTCCAGCCGATCCAGATCGGCAAACTGACCATCCGCAACCGCGTGCTCAGCACCGCGCATGCTGAGGTCTACGCCACCGACGGCGGCATGACCACCGATCGGTACGTCAAGTATTACGAAGAGAAAGCCAAGGGCGGGATCGGCCTGGCGATTTGCGGCGGTTCCTCCAGCGTGGCCATCGACAGCCCGCAAGGCTGGTGGAAGTCGGTCAACCTGGCCGACGACCGGATTATTCCGCACTTCCAGAATCTGGCCGATGCCATGCACAAGCATGGCGCCAAGATCATGATCCAGATTACCCACATGGGTCGCCGCTCCCGCTGGGACGGTGAGCATTGGCCAACCCTGCTGTCGCCGTCGGGCATCCGCGAGCCGGTGCACCGCGCGACCTGCAAAACCATCGAGCCGGAAGAAATCTGGCGGGTGATCGGCAACTACGCCAGCGCCGCAGCACGGGCCAAGGCCGGTGGCCTGGATGGCGTCGAGCTGTCTGCCGTGCACCAGCACATGATCGACCAGTTCTGGAGCCCGCGAGTCAACAAGCGTACCGACGAATGGGGCGGCAGCTTCGAGAACCGCATGCGTTTCGGCCTGGAAGTGATCAAGGCTGTGCGCAAGGAAGTCGGTCCGGACTTCTGCGTTGGTATCCGTATCTGTGGTGACGAATTCCACCCTGATGGCCTGAGCCATGAGGACATGAAGCAGATCGCCAAGTACTACGACGACACCGGCATGATCGACTTCATCGGTGTCGTGGGCTCGGGTTGCGACACTCACAACACCCTGGCCAACGTTATTCCCAACATGAGTTATCCACCGGAGCCGTTCCTGCACCTGGCCGCCGGTATCAAGGAAGTGGTGAAGGCTCCTGTGCTGCACGCGCAGAACATCAAGGACCCGAACCAGGCGACCCGTATTCTGGAAGGCGGTTACGTCGACATGGTCGGCATGACCCGCGCTCACATCGCCGACCCGCACCTGATCGCCAAGATCAAGATGGGCCAGGTCGACCAGATCAAACAGTGCGTGGGCGCCAACTACTGCATCGACCGTCAGTACCAGGGCCTGGACGTCTTGTGCATCCAGAACGCCGCGACCTCCCGTGAATACATGGGCGTGCCGCACATCATCGAGAAATCCACCGGGCCGAAGCGCAAAGTCGTGATCGTCGGTGCCGGCCCTGCCGGGATGGAAGCTGCTCGTGTATCCGCTGAACGTGGCCACGACGTGACCCTGTTCGAGAAGAAAGAATTCATCGGCGGGCAGATCACTACCGCCTCGAAAGCCCCGCAACGGGACCAGATCGCCGGTATCACCCGTTGGTTCCAGCTGGAACTGGCGCGTTTGAAAGTCGACCTGCGCCTGGGCGTGGCGGCGGATGCGGCGACCATTCTCGACCTGCGTCCGGACGTCGTGGTGCTCGCCGTTGGCGGCCATCCGTTCCTGGAGCAGAACGAGCACTGGGGTGCGGCTGAAGGCCTGGTGGTCAGCAGCTGGGACATCCTCGACGGCAAAGTGGCGCCGGGCAAGAACGTGCTGGTCTACGACACCATTTGCGAGTTCACCGGGATGTCGACAGCCGACTTCCTCGCCGACAAAGGCAGCCAGGTCGAGATCGTCACTGACGACATCAAGCCGGGCGTGGCCATCGGCGGTACGTCGTTCCCGACTTACTACCGCAGCATGTACCCGAAAGAAGTGATCATGACCGGCGACATGATGCTGGAAAAGGTCTATCGCGAAGGCGACAAGCTGGTGGCGGTACTGGAAAACGAATACACCGGCGCCAAAGAGGAGCGGGTGGTTGACCAGGTGGTCGTCGAGAACGGCGTGCGTCCGGACGAAGAAATCTACTACGCCATGAAGGAAGGCTCGCGCAACAAAGGCCAGATGGACATCGAAGCCCTGTTCGCGATCAAGCCACAACCTTCGCTGAGCCAGGCGGGCGACGGCTACTTGCTGTTCCGCATCGGTGACTGCGTGGCCCAGCGCAACACTCACGCGGCGATCTACGACGCGCTGCGGTTGTGCAAGGATTTCTAACGGATTTACCACCGTCACCTGTGGCGAGGGAGCTGGCTCCCGCTGGGCTGCGAAGCAGCCCCAAAACCTGCAGTCGAGGTGTATCAGGTGTACACCTGAGACTGTTTTGGGAGCGCTTCGCACTCCAGCGGGAGCAAGCTCCCTCGCCACAAGTAGGTGCGTCGCTCTCATCGGCACGCACATGACCCCGAGGTCTTTGGGAGCTCCACCATGTTGAACACCCTTCTTCCAATCCTGTTGTTCGCTGCCCTGGGCCTGGCTGTCCTGGGCGCGTTGCGGCGGGTGGCTATGTGGCGTCAGGGCCGGGCTTCGAAAGTCGACCTGATCGGCGGTCTGTTCGCCATGCCCAAGCGTTACATGGTCGATTTGCACCACGTCGTCGCGCGGGACAAATACATCGCCAATACACACGTCGCCACGGCCGGTGGTGCGGTGGCGTCCATTGTGCTGGCGATTCTGGTTCACGGTTTCGGCCTGCATAACCGCATCCTCGGTTATGCACTGCTGTTGATGACGGCAGTGATGTTCGTCGGTGCGATCTTTGTCTTCCTGCGTCGCCGCAACCCGCCGGCCCGCTTGTCCAAAGGTCCGTGGATGCGCCTGCCGAAAAGCCTGCTGGCATTCTCGGCGTCGTTCTTCCTGTTGACCCTGCCGGTGGCGGGCATCCTTCCGGAAAACTTCGGTGGCTGGGTACTGGCGGCGATTCTCGGCGTCGGTGTGCTGTGGGGCGTGTCGGAACTGTTCTTCGGCATGACCTGGGGCGGGCCGATGAAGCACGCCTTCGCCGGTGCCTTGCACCTGGCTTGGCACCGTCGCTCCGAACGGTTTGGCGGCGGTCGTTCCACTGGCTTGAAGCCGCTGGATCTGAACGACCCGACCGCGCCACTGGGCGTGGAAAAACCCAAGGATTTCACCTGGAACCAACTGCTCGGCTTCGACGCCTGCGTGCAGTGCGGTAAATGTGAAGCTGCGTGCCCGGCGTTCGCCGCCGGCCAGCCGCTGAACCCGAAAAAACTGATTCAGGACATGGTCGTCGGCCTGGCCGGTGGTACGGATGCCAAGTTTGCCGGCAGCCCTTACCCAGGCAAGCCGATCGGTGAGCACGCCGGTAATCCGCATCAACCGATCGTCAACGGTCTGGTGGACGCTGAAACCCTGTGGTCCTGCACCACCTGCCGCGCCTGCGTCGAGGAGTGCCCGATGATGATCGAGCACGTCGATGCCATCGTCGACATGCGCCGCCATCTGACTCTGGAAAAAGGCGCGACCCCGAACAAGGGCGCCGAGGTCCTGGAAAACCTGATCGCCACCGACAACCCTGGCGGCTTCGCGCCGGGCGGGCGGATGAACTGGGCGGCGGATCTGAACCTGAACCTGCTCAGCGAGAAGAAAACCACCGACGTGCTGTTCTGGGTCGGCGACGGTGCCTTCGACATGCGCAACCAGCGCACCCTGCGTGCCTTCGTCAAAGTGCTGAAAGCGGCCAAGGTCGACTTCGCAGTGCTGGGCCTTGAAGAGCGCGACAGCGGTGACGTGGCCCGGCGTCTGGGCGACGAGGCGACGTTCCAGCTGTTGGCCAAACGCAACATCCAGACCCTGGCCAAATACCGCTTCAACCGCATCGTCACCTGCGACCCGCACAGCTTCCATGTGCTGAAAAACGAATACGGCGCCTTCGATGGCAACTACCTCGTGCAGCACCACAGCACTTACATGGCGGAGATCATTGGCGAAGGCGCACTGAACCTCGGTCAGCACAAAGGCAACAGCGTGACTTATCACGACCCGTGCTACCTCGGCCGCTACAACGGCGAATACGAGGCGCCACGCGAAGTGCTGCGCGCCCTGGGTATCGAGATCAAGGAAATGCAACGCTCCGGTTTCCGTTCGCGCTGCTGCGGCGGCGGTGGCGGTGCGCCGATCACCGACATTCCGGGCAAGCAACGGATCCCTGACATGCGCATGGAAGACATCCGCGAAACCGGCGCCGAACTGGTGGCCGTGGGTTGTCCACAGTGCACCGCGATGCTTGAGGGCGTGGTCGAGCCACGGCCATTGATCAAGGACATCGCCGAACTGGTGGCTGATGCGCTGCTTGAAGACGCCGCGCCGGGAAAGCCTTCGGCACCGGCCAAACGTGAACCTGCGGAGGTGCATTGATGAGCGACATTATCCGCCGCGACCCTCGCGCTGAATGGATCGCCCGCAACCGTCTGCACCCGCTGCACGCGGCCATGCAACCGGTGCAACACAGCTGGATGGGGCCTAACGGCGTCATCCGCAAGAATCCCCACGGGATCGGTTTTATCGGTCCCAACGGGATCAAACGGATCGACCGCAGTGGCGCTCAGCAGGGCGGGGCAACTAAACGCTCGGCCGCGGTTGAAGTGCAATTGCCGCTGCATCAAGTGGCTGCACCCGCGTTCTACATCAGCGTGGTGCCGGACATGGTCGGCGGCCGCTTGAGCAGCCACGACCGCGATTTGCTCGGCCTGGCCCATCAGTTGGCCGGCAAGGACGGCGCGGTACTGGCGGTGGTCTTCGGTGAGCACAAGGAAAACGCCTTCGCCACGGCAGGCGTTGACCGCTTGCTGGTACTGGAAGGCGACGAATTCAGTGGTTATGCACCGGAACAACGCGTGCAGGGCCTGCGGGCTGTGGATAACCAGTTCAGCCCGCGTCACTGGCTGCTGCCGGACAGCCGCAGTGGTGGCGGCGAACTGGGTCGACGCTTTGCTGCCGCACTGGGCGAACGTCCGGCCACACGGGTCTGGCAGGTCAAGGATCAGGAATGCATCGGCCGTGCCGGTGCCGGTTTGCAGGACCTTGCGCGGCCGGTGGCCCGCTTGATTTTGGCGGCTGCCGAATGCGCCGAACCGGTCAGCGAAACCCGTCACGAAGCGTTGCCGGTGGAGTTATCCACAACGGTCGCTCGCAGCCTGTCGCGGATCGAAGATCTGGGCGCGGTGGCGGTGGACCCGGCGGCGATTCCGATGGCCGAAGCCGAGTTCATCTTCTCTGGCGGCAACGGTGTCAAGGACTGGGGACTTTTCCACAGGACGGCCGAAGCGTTGGGCGCGACCGAAGGTGCGTCGCGGGTGGCGGTGGACGATGGTTTCATGGCGCGCGACCGTCAGGTCGGCGCGTCCGGCACCTGGGTAACCGCGCGGGTTTACGTGGCGGTGGGGATTTCCGGGGCGATCCAGCACCTGCAAGGCATCGGTGCCTGCGACAAGGTGGTGGCGATCAACCTCGATCCGGGTTGCGACATGATCAAACGGGCCGACCTGTCGGTGATCGGCGAGAGCGCCGAGATTCTTCAAGCCTTGATCGATGCGGTAGAGGCTTACCGCAACGACGCCAAGCGCGATGCGGCTTAAGGGAAGGAAAGGGTTATGAGCACGAAAATCATCAGCCTGGTGTCCATCGGTGCCCACCCGACCTCCGGCCGGCCACGCCGCGCCGAGCAGGACGCGCGGGCCGTTGAACTGGGTCTGCAATTGGCTGGGGATAACCTGCAAGTGCTGCACGCCGGCGACGTTGCGGAACCGGCGCTGCGTGCCTATCTGGGCATGGGCCTGGAACAGTTGCATGTGCTGGAACAACCGGTCGGCGCAGATGCGCTGCCAGCGTTGACCGACTATTTGCGTGACGCCGGGGCGCAGGTGGTGTTGACCGGCAGCCAGGCGGAAACCGGTGAAGGCTCGGGCATGTTGCCGTTCCTGCTGGCCGAAAGCCTCGGCTGGCCGCTGGTGGTGGGTTTGGCGCAAGTCGAATCCATCGACGGTGGTTCGGCGCTGGTTCTGCAGGCCTTGCCGCGCGGTCAGCGCCGTCGCTTGAAAGTGCGCCTGCCGTTTCTGGCGACTGTGGATAACGCAGCGCCCAAGCCTCGGCAAAGTGCCTACGGTCCGGCGCGACGCGGGGTATTGCAGGCAGATGAAGTTGAAGTGGTCGACGATGAACTGCTGGCAGTGGCCACGCTGCAACCGGCCAAGCCACGACCCAAGCGCCTGAAAGTGATCAAGGCCAAGAGCGGTGCCGACCGCATGAAGGCCGCGACGGCCAAGGCCAGTGGCGGCGGCGGGCAAGTGCTCAAGGGCGTGACCGCGCAGGCGGGCGCCGAAGCCATCCTCAAGTTGCTGATTGAAGAAGGCGTGGTCCGCTGACAAGTAGTCACCATCGATGTGGGAGCCTGTGTGGCGAGGGGGCTTGCCCCCGTTGGGCTGCGCAGCAGTCCTGAAATCTCTGATGTACCAAAGATCCTGTGAGTGCTACGCACTCAAACGGGGGCAAGCCCCCTCGCCACAAAGTGCTCCTGACGTGCTGGAGACGCAGGTCTGAAAACCATCTCACCGAAGTTAATGGGGAAATAATGGAAGTTGAATTTCGTCCGGCTCTGCGCACGGATGCGCGCGAGATTGCCCGTTTGTTCCAGATTTCGTCAGAGGGGGCTTCGGATTACATCTGGAGCCAGCTGGCGGAGCCCGGGCAGGATCTGTTGGAAGTGGGGGCCATTCGTTACGCCCGTGAAGATGTCGATTTCTCCTATCAGAACTGCGTTATCGCGCAGGCACAGGGGCGGGTCATCGGCATGATGCACAGTTACGTAACGCGTCACGATCCGTTGGCAGCTCCCGTGACTGATCCGGTCCTGGCGCCTTACGCCGACATGGAAGTCCCCGATACCCTCTATATTTCAAGCCTGGCCCTGCATGAAGGGTGGCGCAACAAGGGGCTTGGTGTGCGCTTTCTCGAGCATGCTCAACAGCGCGCCGATCAACTGGAACTCAACGGCCTGAGCCTGATCGACTATGCAGCGAATACCGGGGCCCGGCGTTTTTATGAGCGCCATGGTTTTGGGATCGTCAAAACTTGTCAGGTCGTTCCTCATCCGATGATTCGGGTGACGGGTGATGCCTATCTCATGCATCGGCCTTAGGGGCTTCCCGGTTTTGATTGTGCACATATCCGTTGCTGCGGTAATGGCGACTGGCGGTTTCGCTCTTACAGCGAGTCACTTTCGAAAAGCCGGAATGCCGGCCCAGGCGAAAGTAACCAAAGCGCTCTTGCCCCTTTCGTTCGGCGCCTCGCCTAGGCTCGGCATGCCCTCGTTCCGGTCCTGCTCCGTGGGCCCACTGCGCAGAACCTCCACTCGGCCTCTCGAGGGGGCGGTGCGTCAAAATCAAAAGCAAGGCGGCCTACCGGCCGGCCTGATCTCACGTGCACGCATTTCCCTGTAGGAGCTGTCGAGCGAAGCGAGGTGGCGATCTTTTGATCTTGCTTTTGCTTTGCTTTGGTTTTTGATCTTGATCTGTACGCCCCTTTCCCAGAGGCCGAACGCAGGCGTTGCGCAGGGGGCACCGCGGCAAGGATGCCGCGGTAGCCGCCCCCGGCCATGGATGGCCGATGGCGGCGGGCCCCCGGAGCAATGCCGGAGTGAGGGTATGCCGAGCCTAGGCGAGGCACCGAATGGCGGGGCAAAAGCGTTTTGGTTACTTTGGCGCTTTTCCAAAGTGACCCGCTGTAAGAGCGGAACCATAAGCCGCCGTTACCGCAGAAACGGATATGTACTCCTAACGCACTTGGGTTACCCACAATCCCTGTTAGCGCTTCTGTGGATAACATGTTCGCCCCTCGCTACACCCCATGCCAATCAAGCCCTGCAGCCCTCCGTACAAAAAACAACCAGCCTAACCCACGGTTTTTTCGGGCTTTTTCCACAGAGTAACGTCGCTCACTGGCCGACACTTGCCCCCAATCTCTGTTGGCGCTTCTGTGGATAAGATGTTCGCTGTCCGCTACAGGCCATACAGATCGCGGCTTTCAGTGGGTTGATCAAATATTGTTCAATTCGGCGTTTTCCTCCGCTAATCGTCTCGTAAACCCCGAATACTCGCGGGTTTCAGCGGTTTTCCACAGAGACCGCAAAGTTGCCCCCAAAGTCTGTTGGTGCTTCTGTGGATAAGGTGTTCGCCATCCCCTGCACGCTATGTAAAACGTGGTCTGCAAGCTTCTGATTAAAAAACAACCAGTGCCTGGCTAAAACCCTGCTTCTGGATAAGTCACGGTTTTTCTTCGGTTTTTGTGAATAGATTTAGCCTGTCATCCACAGTTGTCCCCATTTGCTGTGGGTGGAGATGTGGATAACTTGTTCGCTGAACCCTGTAAGCCACGGCCCGTATAGGCCGGAACGCGATAGATCAGATTTCATACAGTTCTAAGGCACTTCCTTGACTTCGATCTGTCGCCTGTCTTCACTCTCATCGCATAAGGACAACTGTCACTTATCCACATCTGGTTCAGGGAGAACGCGTGATGGATAGCCAGCCACATCGCTCGCAGCCACATTCGCACCCCAGCCCCTGCGTGACCTGTGTTCCGACATCCGCCACCTCGTTGCACAAGCGGATTCATCGTCGCGCCGCCAATCAGCGCGCTCGTCTATAGCGCCTGGCCCCCTTATGCCATAACACCGCTGCCATTGAGGCCCGACCGTGCCCGGTGACCAGGCGTTTGTTCGTCTATCGATTGCAGGCAACCGCAGAGTTGCCCCATCTGCCCGAGAGGAAATGACCCATGACACGGATCGCCACGCCCATCAGCGATATCAAGGAACATTACGACGTGATCGTCATTGGCTCCGGCTACGGCGGCGGGATCGCGGCGTCGCGCCTGTCCCGGGCCGGCAAGCGGGTATGCCTGCTGGAGCGAGGCCGGGAAATCCAGCCCGGCGAATACCCCAATACGATGCTGGCGGCCACTGAAGAGCTGCAAGTGCATGACCCGGACGGGCACATCGGCTCGCGCACCGGGCTGTTCGACCTGCACGTCAACGCCCAGCAGAACGTAGTGGTCGGTTGCGGCCTGGGCGGCACGTCGCTGATCAACGCCAACGTCGCGCTGGAACCTGAACCCGGTGTGTTCGATGATCCGCGTTGGCCGTTGGCGGTGCGTGAACATCGCGACACGCTGCTCAAGGACGGTTACGCCCGGGCTCGGGAGATGCTCAAGCCCAATCCCTATCCGAAAACCGCTCCGACCTTGCCCAAACTCGAGGCTAACCAGAAGTCCGCCGATTACCTCAAGCAAGGCGCACACTTCTACAAGCCGCCGATCAACGTGACCTTCGACAAACTGCCGAACAACCTCAACCACGTCGGCGTCGAGCAATTGCCGTGCAACCACTGCGGCGACTGCGTTTCGGGCTGTAACAACAAGGCCAAGAACACCACGTTGATGAATTACCTGCCGGATGCCTGCAACCACGGCGCAGAGATTTTCTGCCAGGCCGAGGTCCGGCATCTGGAGCGCGACGGCGATGGCTGGATCGTGCACTTCCAATACCTGGACAGCGGCCGCGAGAAATTCTCCGCGCCGACGCTGTTCGTCAAGGCGGACATCGTCGTGGTGTCGGCCGGCACTCTGGGTTCCACCGAAATCCTCCTGCGCTCTCGGGACAAAGGCCTGTCGACGTCCAATCAGCTTGGCGAAAACATGAGCGGCAACGGCGACATCCTCGGTTTCGGCCACAACTGCGATGAAACGATCAACGGCATCGGTTTCGGTGCCCATCCGGCGAAGGAAATGAAACCGGTCGGCCCGTGCATCACCTCGATCATCGACATGCGCACCGAAGGCGACTGGCGCAGCCGCATGGTCATCGAAGAAGGCTCGATTCCCGGCGCACTCGGCCGGCCCATGGTGCCGAGCATGGCCACATTCGCCGGGTTGATCGGCAAACCCACCGATGACAGCTTCACCGGCAAGCTCAAATATGCCGAGCGCGAAGCCGAAAGCTTCCTGCGCGGCCCGTACCACGGCGCCCTGCACAACATGCAGACCTACCTGATCATGAGCCACGACGACGGCAAGGGGCGCATGGTGCTCGACAGCAAGGATCAGCTGCGCATCGACTGGCCGGGCGTTGGCGAGCAGGAAAACGTCAAGATCGGCAACGAGCGCCTGCACCAGAGCACCAAGGCCTTGGGCGGGATCTGGGTGGAAAACCCGATCTGGACCGAGCTGCTCAAACACAGCATCGTTTCCGTGCACCCATTGGGCGGTTGTGTGATGGGCGAGGATGCGACGCAAGGCGTGGTCAACCACAAGGGCCAGGTGTTCAGCGGCGTCAGCGGCACCGATGTCTATGCCGGGCTATACGTGGCCGACGGTGCGGTGATCCCGACCTCACTGGCGGTCAATCCGTTGCTGACCATCTCCGCCGTGAGCGAGCGCAATATGAGCCTGCTGGCCGCCGATCGCGGGTGGCACATCGACTACACGTTGCCCTCGGCACCGCGCAAACCGGTGGCGGCACCGACCCTCGGCGTGCAGTTCACCGAAACCATGAAGGGCTATTTCTCCAAAAATTTCACCCAGCCCCAGAGCACCGATCTCAAACTCTACGAAGCGGCGGCCAAACGCGGCAAGTCGGATAACTTGCCGATCGAATTCACCTTGACCATCACCGCCAACGACCTCAATCGCATGATCAAGGAGCCAGAACACGCCGCGACACTGGTCGGCTCTCTGGATGCGCCGGGCTTGTCGCCGGAACCACTGACCGCCAGCAATGGTGTGTTCAATCTGTTCGAGGAATATCAGGAACAGGTCGGTGTGCGGCACATGAACTACGACATGAAACTGACCGCTGAGGACGGCAGCGATTATTACTTCAGCGCATTCAAGACCGTGCCCGAAGACAACGGCGTGCTGAACGTCTGGCACGACACCAGTACGCTCTATGTGACGCTGTATCGCGGGCCAGACAAGACAGGCGAGGTGATCGGCTCGGGGGTGATGCACATCGAACCGGCCGATTTTGCCAAGCAGATGACCACCATGAAGGTGCTCAACGCGCGCAACGAACGTGAGCGCATTGAAGGGCTGGCGCGGTTCGGCAAGTTCTTCGCCGGCATCTTGTGGGAGAGCTACGGCGGGGTGTTCGCGGGCGACATCTACTTCAACCCCGATGCGCCGCCCCGGCAGAAACGGCCGCTGGATGCACCGACGCCAAGCGTGCAGTTCTTCCAGACCGAAGACAGCGTCCAGCTACGCCTGACCCGCTATCAGGGCGGCACCAAGGGGCCGGTGATGCTGGTGCATGGTTTGGGTGTGGGCTCGAATATTTTCTCCACCGACACCATCCAGACCAACCTGCTGGAGTACCTGTGCAAGCACGAGTACGACGTCTGGCTCCTGGATTTCCGGGTCAGCATCCTGCTGCCGGCCAGCAAACATGAATGGAACGGCGACCAGATTGCCCAGTACGACTTCAAGGCCGCCATCGAGCATATCCAGCAGGCCACCCTCGCCGCTGACGTGCAGTGCGTGGTGCATTGCTACGGCGCGACGACCTTCTTCATGTCACTGCTGGCCGGATTGCAGGGTGTGCGTTCGGTGGTCTGTTCGCAGATCGCCGCGGACACGGTGGTCGCCACGGCAACGGGGCTCAAGGCCGGTCTGCATTTGCCGGGGATGCTCGACGCCATCGGCATCAAATCCCTCACCGCGTATGCCGACAACAAGGAGAGCTGGTTCAACAAACTCTACGACAAGGCCCTCAACATCTACGCCCGCATCGAGGCTCAAGGTTACTGCACCAACCCGGTGTGCCACCGCATCACCTTCATGTACGCGTCGCTGTACCGCCACGACACACTCAACGAAACCCTGCACGACAACCTGCACGAGTTGTTCGGCGAGTCGAACATACAGACCTTCGAGCACCTGGCGCTGATCCTGCGCAAAGGCCATCTGGTGGACTTCAAGGGCCAGGACGTCTACATGCCGCACTTCGACCGGCTGACCATGCCGATCTGCTTCATCAGTGGCGAAGACAACCAGTGCTACTTGCCCGAAAGCACGCTCAGGACCTATGAGCGCGTATGCAAAATCCATGGACCGGAACGCTACAGCCGGCATGTGGTGCCGGGTTATGGGCATATCGACTGCATGTTCGGCAAGAACGCGGTGGTCGATGTGTACCCGATCATCCTGCAGCACCTGGAGAAAACCGCCCTCGGTTGATCGGGCTTTTTGTGGCGAGGGAGCTTGCTCCCGCTGGGTTGCGCAGCAGCCCCAAAACCTGAGGATGCGATCGATCAGATACACCGCGTTTTCTGGTTTTACGACTGCTTTGCAGCCGAACGGGAGCAAGCTCCCTCGCCACAAAAGCCGTGTGCTGACTTGGGATTGGCGACTACAAGGAAATGGATGCCATGGACAGTTACATCCGCTGGTTTCAACGCTTCATCTGGATAGGCATCGCAATGAACATGGTCTTCGCGATTCCGGCGCTGTTCGCGCCGGCATTGCTGACCTCGATGCTCGGAATGCCTCCGCAGCTCTCCGATCCTTGGCTGGAGAACGCCGGCATGTTGCTGGTGGGGATCAGCCTTTTTTACATGCCGTCAGGCTTCAATGCCCCCAAATACGTGGTGCATTCGTGGCTGTGCGTATTGTCGCGGTTGGTCGCCGTGGCGTTCTGGATTTACCTGATCAACACCAGCAACCAGGCCCAGGTGTTCGTGCCGATGCTGCTGGGCGATCTGGGCATGTTCCTGATCCTCGGGATTCTGCTGTACCTGGGCAGCGCGCCGGCCAATCGGCCGTTCGCCCTGCTTCGCGATGGCTGGCGTGAGTGGTGCGCAGCGTGGGCGCGACGCTGGCGGCGGCACAGCTTCAAGGTCGCCACGCTGGTCGTGGTGCTGGCGCTGGGGTTTATCGGCTACGAAACCTGGTACCAGATGCTGCGAGTGGTGCCGGCCGAGCAATACGCTTCTGACGAAGACCACTACAAATACGCCGCCATCGGCCTGGGCATCGAAGCACGGATTCCCTATTACCTGTTCGCCGTGTTGCCGCAGATGTGCCCGGAGAAACTGCCGAAGCCCGGCGGTTACGAAGTGTTCGGTTTCCTCTACGAGAACGGCAAGGACCTGCCGATCGGCATGGCCAAGCGGCAGATCGGCTACCCGACCGTGGAGCCCAACTGCGCCTTGTGCCACACCGGCTCCTACCGCGCCAATGCCAGCGATGTTGCTACCCCGGTGGCCTCCGCACCGGCCAATACCCTGCAACTGCAGGCCTTCCAGTGGTTCGCCTACGATTGCGCGAGCGACCCCAAATTCACCCCCGACGCGGTGATGACTGCGATCAACAGCAAGTTCCAGCTCGGGTTTTTCGAGCGCCTGTACAACCGCTACCTGATCATCCCTATGGCCACCAGCGCGCTGATCAAACAGAAGCAGGCCTATGCCTGGCAGAAGCTGCGCGCACCGCAGGGGCCGGGGCGTACCGACACTTTCAACCCGACGAAAATGGTGGTGTTCGGCTTCCCGGATGACTCGACCATCGGCACCGTCGACTTGCCGCAAGTCTGGAATCAGAAACCCCGGGAATCGCTGTACCTGCACTGGGACGGCAACAACAACGATATCCATGAGCGCAACTACGCGGCGGCCATGGCCGTGGGTGCGACGCCGGAGTCGGTGCTGCCGGACAGTTTCAACCGGGTGACCAATTGGCTGCTGGGCCACAAGGCACCGGCCTGGCCGTTCGCGCTCGATCAGGCCAAGGTCGCCCGGGGCAAGCCGGTCTGGGAAAAGAATTGCGCCGGTTGCCATGACTTCGGTCGCACCGACACCGGTCAGGTCACCACCACGATTGATGAACTGGGCACCGATCCCCATCGGCTGAACTCGTTCACCACCGGTTTAGTGACAGCCTTCCACGGCTTCAAGAAACCGCCGTTCGACTTTGGTGCCTACCGCAAGACCCAGAGCTACAGCAATACGCCCACCGACGGCATCTGGTTGCGCGCGCCGTACTTGCACAACGGCTCGGTGCCGACCCTGTGGGATTTGCTGCAGCCGCCGGAACTGCGGCCGCAGGTGTTCTTCACCGGTTCCGACATTTACGACAAGGACAAGGTCGGCTTCATCACCAGTGGCGAGCAGGTGAAAGCCTCGGCGGACTTCAAATACGACACGCGCCTGGAGGGCAACCACAACGGTGGCCACCTGTACGGCACGCAGTTGTCGGAACTCGATAAGCGGGCGCTCATCGAGTTCATGAAAACCCTGTGATTCCACTACGGATGGAGGAAAGCGACATGTCATTGGTCAGACATTGGGAACATGAATACGACAAGGTGAAGGTGCGCCTGCACGGGCTGTTCACACGGCTGGAAATGGCTTGGAAGAAGCTCGTCAGCGAGCTTGAACCGGAGGAGTACCAAGCCATCGTCGCGCTGCTGCAGCGGGGGCACGATCAGGCGCAATACGTGCTCAAGCACGGCGACTTGCCGGACGATCAACCGAGTGTGCCGTGGGAGTTGTCCCACGGTTTGTCGATCCTGCACATCGGCAACGCCAGCCCCTTGCCGCAATCGGTAGATGAGCTGCAGACCCAAGTGCTCAAGGATGGCAGCCTGCTCGGTTGTCGCAAATGGGAGCTGCTGGATCTGTTGTGGAGCGAAGCGTTGCTCAAGTGGATCGAGAACCTGCGGCATCACGCACCGTTCGCTACCAACCCGGCGTTGATGCGCATGGACAGTGACGTGACCCTGGCCATTGCCGGCGACTGGGGCACCGGGCCGTTCGACAGTCATGCCCCGGCAGTGGCGGTGGCCGATCAGATGCAACTGGCCCAGGCCGACTTCACCATTCATCTGGGGGATGTGTATTACGCCGGCACCCGCTCCCAGGAAGACGTCGACATGGTCGGTTGGCCGATGGGCAAGCAGGGCTCATTCACTCTCAACTCCAACCACGAGATGTACAGCGGCGCCCATGGCTACTTCAAGGAACTGGCCAAACGTTTCCCGGCGCAGCAGGGCACCAGTTATTTTGCGTTGTACAACGATGACTGGCTGGTGGTCGGGATCGACTCGGCTTATGCCTCCAGTCCAATCAACCTGTATATGGACGGCGCGCTGAACAAGCAGCAGATCGACTGGATGAAAGACCTGCCCAAACGCAAGAAGATCATGGTGCTCAGTCATCACCAGGGCTTTGACATTACCGGGCGTGACAAGACCGCGTTGTACAAACCGGTCTGCGATGCCTTGGGGCGCGAGCCGGATTACTGGTATTGGGGGCATTTGCATAACGGCATCTGCTATGCCACTCAAGGTGGCTTGCATGCACGTTGCGCCGGGCACGGGGCGATTCCCTATGGCAATGCCAGCGAGCTGAACGGGCATCCGGGGGTGCTGTGGTCGGAAACGCAAAATGCGCGGGATGAGGCGTACCCGGATCGGGTGTTGAACGGTTATGTGAAGGTGCGGCTGGTGGGGGAGAACATCGAAGAGACGTTTATTGGCGAGGATGGTTCGGTGCGGTGGTCTTCAATTTAGCGAGGAAGGATCGTTCCCACGCCTGGCGTGGGAACGATCAGATTTCGATTAACCCTGAACCGGAACACCTTTGAGGTAAGGCGCAGGCTCGGCCCCCAGGTTGTTCAGCATCCGCTCGCTGTACCAGTCCACGAAGTTCACCACGCCGAACTCATAGGTCTTGGAGTAAGGCCCTGGCTGGTACGCGGTGGAGTTGATCCCGCGCTGGTTCTCTTCGGCCAGGCGTCGGTCCTGGTCGTTGGTCGCATCCCAGACCTGGCGCATGCGCTCCACGTCGTAGTCCACGCCTTCGACCGCGTCCTTGTGGACGATCCACTTGGTGGTGACCATGGTTTCCTGGGCGCTGATCGGCCACACGGTGAACACGATGATGTGGTCGCCCATGCAGTGGTTCCACGAGTGCGGCAGGTGCAGGATGCGCATCGAGCCCAGGTCCGGGTTCTTGATGCGGCCCATCAGTTTGGCGCAGCCTTGTTTGCCGTCCATGGTCATCGATACGGTGCCCTTGAGCAGCGGCATGCGCACGATACGGTTACGCAGGCCGAAACTGGCGTGGGCGTAAGGGATCTTCTCGGCTTCCCAGGCAGCGGCGGAAGCGGCTACGTGGTCCTTGAAGGCCTGGTCGGCACGCGGATCGGTGACGTCGTCCCATTCCAGCAGGGTTTTCAGCAATTCCGGGTGTGAACCGCCGCAGTGGTAGCACTCGCGGTTGTTTTCCAGCACCAGTTTCCAGTTGGCCTTTTCCATCAAGGTGGTTTGCACCGCCACCTTGGTGTTCTCCATGTCGTACGGTTCCATGTAATGGCTGAGCGTCGACAGGAAGTCATCGATGGCCGGCGGGTTTTCTGCCAGGCTGATGAAGATGTAACCGCCGGCGGTCTTCACGTTCACCGGTTTGAGGCCGTATTGCTTCATGTCGAAGTCGGCGCCCATTTCGGTGCCGGCGAACAGCAGGCGACCGTCCAGCTCGTACGTCCACTGGTGGTAGTGGCAGACCAGTTTGGCGACCTTGCCTTTTTCACTGGTGCACAGGCGTGAACCACGGTGGCGACAGACGTTGTGGAACGCATGGACCACGCCATCGGCGCCACGAATCACGATGATCGGGTTCTTGCCGACTTGCAGGGTCAGGTAGTTGCCCTTGGTCGGGATCTCGCAGGTCATGCCGGCAATCAACCACTCTTTCTGGAAGATTTCCTGCATGTCGATATCAAACAGCCGCTCGTCAGAGTAAAAAGGCTGCGGCAGCGAGAAAGTGCGCTCGCGCTCATGCAGCATCTGCGCGGTGGCCTTGCGTGCGGGTTCCAGTGGATCGCCGAGGCTCAGGGTAGTGGTGACGTCCATCATGTGTTTCCTCAAGGCCATCTGCGTGGCCGCGAAAGTGGCTGATCAGGTTTGCTACGCAAGGTGTAAAGGTTGTGTCTTGGTATGGGGCGAGTGTGGGGCCGGCGCTCCCCGGAACCTTATCCATGGGCGACATGGCCCAATCTGTTCCCGACGCCCAACCCCCGGTAATTGGGGGCTGGTCGCGATAAGTATGTCAATGTCGCAGATAGGTAAATGGCGGGACTGCGCTATACGCAGAATCGCCAACATAAAGGCCGGTAGTCGGCCGTGGAGATCAGCATGTCCAACAACTTCCTGAACCCGGTAACCACCCAGACCTGGGCCAATGGTCGACACATTGTCCGTTGCGTCAAAGTCATCCAGGAAACCTGGGATGTGCGCACCTTCTGCTTTATGGCCGACCAGCCGATCATGTTCTTCTTCAAGCCGGGGCAATTCGTCACCCTGGAGCTGGAAATCGAAGGCCAGCAGATCATGCGTTCGTACACCATTTCCAGCTCGCCGTCGGTGCCGTACAGCTTCTCGGTGACGATCAAGCGCGTACCGGGCGGCAAGGTCTCGAACTGGTTGCATGACACCCTGCATGAAGGTTACGAGCTGGCGGTGCACGGCCCGGTCGGGCTGTTCAACGCCATCGACTTTCCGAACCCGAAAGTGTTGTACCTCAGCGGCGGCGTGGGCATCACCCCGGTGATGTCCATGGCGCGCTGGTTCTTCGATACCAACGGCAATGTCGATATGGCCTTCATCCATAGCGCCCGCTCGCCGAAAGACATCATTTATCACCGCGAGCTGGAGCACATGGCGGCGCGGATCGAAAACTTCAGCCTGCACCTGATCTGCGAGAAACACGGTTTCGGTGAGCCGTGGGCCGGATACCGCGGTTATCTCAACCACAAGATGCTCGAACTGATGGTCCCGGACTTCCTTGAGCGGGAAGTGTTCTGCTGCGGTCCGACGCCCTACATGAATGCGGTCAAGCGTTTGCTGGAAAACGCCGGCTTCAATATGAAGCGCTACCACGAAGAGTCCTTCGGCGCCACACCGCCAGAGGCTATCGCCGATGCAGAGGAACACGCTGAACAAGCGGCCGACGCCCCTGCAATCGACGCCGCCGACCTGCACCAGGTGGAATTCACCGCCTCCGGCAAGAGCATCCGCGTGGCTCCGGGCGAAACCGTCCACGCCGCTGCCGCCAAGCTGGGCCTGATGATCCCCAAGGCCTGCGGCATGGGTATCTGCGGTACCTGCAAGGTAATGAAGCTTGCCGGCGAAGTGGCAATGGAACACAACGGCGGGATTACCGAGGAAGACGAAGCCGAAGGGTTCATCCTGTCTTGCTGCAGCGTGCCGAAGGGTGACGTGCGGATCGAGTATTGATCGCTCGAGATGATCGCTGAATAACCTCTACAGGAGCAGCCTTCGGCAGCGCCTGTAGAGGGCGCGCTTCAGTCAGTCGACAAACAGGTCTGGCATCAGTTTGTCGGTGGAATCAGGCGCATACCGATACCCTTCAAAATCCGTCACCCCTTGCTCGCGCAAAATCTCCTCATCGATCAGCAACCGACCGGTAATGCTGCGACCGCTGCTGTCGAGAATGACGTGGGCGGCATCCGCCATGATCGCGGGTGTGCGGGCATGTTTGAAAGATTCGCGCGATCCGAGCTGAAACTCGATCGCGGCCGTGGCGATCATGGTCTGCGGCCATAGAGAGTTGACGCTGATACCGTAGGCGGCGAATTCCTCGCTCATGCCCAGGGTGAGCATGCTCATGCCGTACTTGGTGACGGTGTAGGGGCTGTATTGGGCGAACCATTTGGTGGCCAGGTTCAACGGCGGTGACAGGTTGAGGATGTGGCCGCTGGATTTTTTCAGATAGGGCAGGGCGGCCTGGCTGCACAGCAGCACGGCGCGGGTGTTGATCTGGTGCATCAGGTCGAAGCGCTTGAGTTCGATGTGCTGCACGCCGGTCAGCTTGATCGCTCCTGCATTGTTGACCAGCGCGTCGATGCCGCCGAAATGCTCATTGGCGTCAGCCAGGGCCTGGCGCACGATGGTTTCATCGCGCACATCCACCTCCAGGGCCAGCGCCTTGCCACCCGCGGCTTCGACTTCCGCTGCCACGCTGAAGATGGTGCCAGGCAGTTTGGGGTGAGGGGCGGCGCTTTTCGCGGCAATCACGATGTTGGCCCCGTCGCGTGCGGCCCGCAGCGCAATCTCACGACCAATCCCGCGACTGGCGCCGGTGATGAACAGGGTTTTGCCTTGTAGTGACATGCGGACGCTCCCGATTGGCGTGATCCGAGCGGATCGAAACGGCTCGCAGTCAATGTAGACCAACTCGTGCGGGACTGTGGCAAGGGGGGGCAAGCCCCCTCGCCATAAGATCTCTTGCCAATCAAATAGCTGAGGTCGAGCGCAGAACCTGTGGCGAGGGAGCTTGCTCCCGTTGGGTTGCGAAGCAGCCCCAAAGCCTGAGCATGCGGTCTGTCAGGTGGACCGCGTTGGCTGGTTTTACGACTGCTGCGCAGCCGAGCGGGAGCAAGCCCCCTCGCCACAAAGTCGCACTTCAACCAAATAGCTGAGGTGGAACACAGTGCCTGTGGCTAGGGGGAGGGAGTCAGGCTGTCATCACGTGCCGGATATCCGCCGCCAGTTCCCGCACGCGTTCTTCTTCGGTGTCCCACGAGCACATGAACCGTGCGCCGCCGTTGCCGATGAAGGTGTAGAAGCGCCAGCCCTTGGCGGTCAGTGCGGCGATGGCCGGCTCGGAGAGTTGCAGGAACACACCGTTGGCCTGCACCGGGAACATCAGCTCGACGCCAGGAATGTCGCTCACCAGTTCGGCCAGCAACTGCGCGCAGTGGTTGGCGTGGCGGGCGTATTTGAGCCAGGCGTCGTTTTCAAGAATCCCGACCCAGGGGGCCGAGAGGAAGCGCATCTTCGACGCCAGTTGCCCGGCCTGTTTGCAGCGGTAGTCGAAGTCTTCGGCCAGTTTGTGGTTGAAGAACAGAATCGCTTCGCCCACCGCCATGCCGTTTTTCGTACCGCCAAAGCACAGCACGTCGACGCCGGCCTTCCAGGTCAGGTCGGCTGGCGAGCAACCCAGATAAGCGCAGGCGTTGGAGAAACGGGCACCGTCCATGTGCAGGTTCAAGCCCAGTTCTTTACAGGTGACGCTGATGGCGCGGATTTCTTCCGGGGTGTACACGCTGCCGACTTCAGTGGCCTGGGTCAGGGTCACGACGCGCGGTTTCGGGTAGTGGATATCCTGGCGCTTGAGGGCAATTTCGCGGATCGATTCCGGGGTCAGCTTGCCGTTTTCGGTGCGGGCGATGAGCAGCTTGGAACCGTTGGAGAAAAACTCCGGAGCGCCGCATTCGTCGGTTTCGACGTGGGCGGTTTCCGAGCAGATCACGCTGTGGTAACTCTGGCACAGCGACGACAGGGCCAACGAGTTGGCCGCGGTGCCGTTGAAGGCGAAGAACACTTCGCAGTCGGTTTCGAACAGTTTGCGGAATTGATCCGCGGCGCGTGCGGTCCACTCATCGTCGCCATAAGCGCGCTGGTGTCCGTGGTTGGCCTGTTCCATGGCAGCCCAGGCTTCAGGGCAAATACCGGAATAGTTGTCGCTGGCGAATTGTTGGCTCTTGTCGGTCATGGCCGGCTTCCGTGATCGAGGCGCTTGTGGCGCTTCGTTGGTCAATGATGATGTGCACTTTACCGAAGATCGTCCGGGGAGCACACGGGATGAGTCTGTCAGAAAAATACAAATGCCTCGGGCAATTATGCACATGACGCAGAGGGACGGTGCACTGGATCTGCTCAAGTGGCTGGCGCTGTTGAGCATGGTGCTCGATCACCTGCGATATGTCGGTTATTCCCTCGATCTGCTGTATGTGCCGGGCAGATTGGCGTTCCCGTGGTTCTGTCTGGCGATGGCGGCGAACCTGGCGCGTGTCCGTACAGTGACGACCGACGGCCAGTGGCGCTACCTCGGTTGGTTGTTGCTGTTTAGTGCCCTGAGCGAAATTCCGTATCGGATGTACATTCCTGATCACGACACCTTGAATGTATTGCCTACGCTGGTCATGGGGTTGCTGGTGGCCCGTGGCTGGCAGCACGGGCCAGTTCAGTCGCGTCTGTTGGCGGTCGTTGCCTTGGTGCTGGCGGCACTGTTCCCGCAGCGATTGATGTTCGGCTTTTTCGGCGTGCTGTTGCCACTGGCGATGTTGCTGGTGATCCAGCGGCCCTGGTATTTCGGCCTGTTGCCGGGGCTGGTGTGCCTGGCGGCCAATCAATGGCAAGTGCTGTACTCCGCTGCCTGGTTCGGCAGCGGTGCGGCGATTTTGGGTATTGTCGTTTGTCTGATTGCGCCATTCTCGGGCCTGCTGCTATTGCGACATGCCCAAGGCATCCAGCCACCGCCGATGCGCCGCTGGGCCTACGCCCTTTATCCCGGGCATTTCCTCGTACTTTTGGCCTTGCGCCAACTCATCGCCTGACGCCCGTCCCCTGTGGCGAGGGGGCTTGCTCCCGCTGGGCTGCGCAGCAGACCCAAACCCGGCGCATGTGGTTCGTCAGTTAGATCGAATTTGTCGGTTTCACGACTGCTTCGCAGTCGAGCGGGAGCAAGCTCCCTCGCCACAGGGGTGTTCGCCCGTTCACCCATTTCGGCCCATGTCGTAAACGCACCTTTGCGTGGCGTCCATAGGCATTTGACCTGTCTGCGCCGGTCATACCATCGCTATCAAAGGGCACTGCCGAAATGCCAGTGCCTCACCGAGACGAAAGGCGCACCGCCGCCGCTGGGAGAGACGCGATGTTCAGCAAGCAAGACCAGATTCAGGGTTACGACGATGCACTGCTGGCGGCGATGAATGCCGAGGAGCAACGCCAGGAAGATCACATCGAGCTGATCGCGTCAGAGAACTACACCAGCAAGCGCGTGATGGAAGCGCAAGGCAGTGGCCTGACCAACAAATACGCCGAAGGCTATCCGGGCAAGCGCTACTACGGTGGTTGCGAGCACGTCGACAAAGTTGAAGCCCTGGCCATCGAACGCGCCAAGCAATTGTTCGGTGCCGATTACGCCAACGTGCAGCCGCACTCCGGTTCTTCGGCCAACAGCGCCGTTTACCTGGCCCTGCTGCAAGCCGGCGACACCATTCTGGGCATGAGCCTGGCCCACGGCGGTCACCTGACCCACGGTGCCAAAGTGTCGTCGTCGGGCAAGCTGTACAACGCTGTGCAGTACGGCATCGACACCAAAACCGGCCTGATCGACTACGACGAAGTCGAGCGTCTGGCCGTCGAATGCAAGCCGAAGATGATCGTCGCCGGTTTCTCGGCCTACTCCAAGACCCTCGATTTCCCGCGTTTCCGCCAGATCGCTGACAAGGTCGGTGCCCTGCTGTTCGTCGACATGGCTCACGTTGCCGGTCTGGTCGCCGCTGGCCTGTACCCGAACCCGCTGCCATACGCTGACGTGGTGACCACCACCACCCACAAGACCCTGCGCGGTCCACGTGGTGGCCTGATCCTGGCCAAGGCTAACGAAGAAATCGAGAAGAAGCTCAACGCCGCGGTATTCCCTGGTGCCCAGGGCGGCCCGCTGATGCACGTCATCGCCGGTAAAGCAGTGTGCTTCAAGGAAGCACTGGAGCCTGGCTTCAAGGCCTACCAGCAACAAGTGATCGACAACGCCAAGGCAATGGCCGGCGTATTTATCAAACGCGGCTACGATGTAGTGTCCGGCGGTACCGATAACCACCTGTTCCTGGTCAGCCTGATCCGTCAGGGCCTCACCGGTAAAGAGGCGGACGCAGCACTCGGTCGCGCCCACATCACCGTGAACAAGAACGCTGTCCCGAACGATCCACAGTCGCCGTTCGTGACCTCCGGCCTGCGTATCGGCACCCCGGCGGTGACCACTCGCGGCTTCAAGGTTACCCAGTGTGTTGAACTGGCTGGCTGGATCTGCGACATCCTCGACAACCTCGGCGACGCCGATGTCGAGGCCAATGTCGCGCAGCATGTGGCAGCCCTGTGCGCGGACTTCCCGGTTTATCGCTGAGCGCGGTTTTGGAGTAAATGACTATGCAACGCTATTCGGGCTTCGGCCTCTTCAAACACTCCCTCAGCCACCATGAAAACTGGCAGCGCATGTGGCGTACGCCGACCCCGAAAAAGGTCTACGACGTGGTCATCGTCGGCGGTGGCGGGCATGGTCTGGCGACCGCCTACTACCTGGCCAAGGAACACGGCATCACCAACGTGGCCGTGGTCGAGAAGGGCTGGCTGGGCGGCGGTAACACCGCGCGCAACACCACCATCGTGCGTTCCAACTACCTGTGGGACGAGTCGGCACACCTGTACGAACACGCGATGAAATTGTGGGAAGGCCTGTCCCAGGACCTGAACTACAACGTGATGTTCTCCCAGCGTGGCGTCTACAACCTGTGCCACACCCTGCAGGACATTCGTGATTCCGAGCGTCGGGTCAGCGCCAACCGCCTCAACGGCGTGGACGGCGAACTGCTCGATGCCAAGCAAGTGGCAGACGAGATCCCGTACCTCGACTGCTCCAAGAACACCCGCTACCCGGTGATGGGCGCTACCGTCCAGCGTCGCGGCGGCGTGGCCCGTCACGATGCCGTGGCGTGGGGCTTTGCCCGTGCCGCCGACGCCTTGGGCGTGGACCTGATCCAACAGACCGAAGTGATCGGTTTCCGTAAGGAAAACGGTGTGTGCATCGGTGTTGAAACCAACAAGGGCTTCATCGGCGCCAAGCGCGTCGGCGTGGTGACTGCCGGTAACTCCGGGCACATGGCCAAACTTGCCGGTTTCCGCCTGCCGATCGAATCGCACCCGCTGCAAGCGCTGGTGTCCGAGCCGATCAAGCCGATTATCGACAGCGTGATCATGTCCAACGCCGTACACGGTTACATCAGCCAGTCCGACAAGGGCGACCTGGTGATCGGCGCCGGTATCGACGGCTACAACGGCTACGGCCAGCGTGGTTCGTACCCGGTGATCGAGCACACCATCCAGGCCATCGTCGAGATGTTCCCGGTGCTGTCGCGCGTACGCATGAACCGTCAGTGGGGCGGCATCGTCGACACCACGCCGGATGCGTGCCCGATCATCTCGAAGACTCCGGTACCGAACATGTTCTTCAACTGCGGTTGGGGCACCGGTGGCTTCAAGGCTACACCTGGCTCGGGCAACGTGTTTGCCGCCAGCCTGGCCAAGGGTGAAATGCACCCATTGGCTGCACCTTTCTCCATCGACCGCTTCCACAGCGGTGCGTTGATCGACGAACACGGCGCTGCAGCAGTCGCCCACTAACAGGAGAAATCCCTATGTTGCATATCTTCTGTCCTCACTGTGGCGAACTGCGCTCCGAAGAGGAATTCCATGCATCCGGCCAGGCGCACATCCCGCGTCCACTGGATCCGAACAGCTGCACCGACGAGGAGTGGGGCGACTACATGTTCTTCCGCGATAACCCTCGCGGTCTGCACCACGAACTGTGGGATCACGTCGCCGGTTGCCGTCAGTATTTCAACGTGACCCGTGACACCGTGACCTACGAGATTCTCGAAACCTACAAGATCGGCACCAAGCCGCAGTTCACCGACAAGACCGACAGCCCGAAAGCGGCCGCCACGGCTCTGGGAGAGAAGGTATGAGCCAGATCAATCGCCTGTCCAACGGCGGACGCATCGACCGCAACAAAGTGCTGAGCTTCACCTTCAACGGCCAGGTCTACAAAGGCTTTGAAGGCGACTCGCTGGCCGCAGCCTTGCTGGCCAACGGTGTCGATATCGTCGGCCGCAGCTTCAAGTATTCGCGTCCTCGCGGCATCTTCGCCGCCGGTGCCGAAGAGCCGAACGCCGTGCTGCAGATCGGTGCGACCGAAGCCACGCAGATCCCGAACGTACGCGCCACGCAACAAGCGTTGTATCAAGGCCTGGTCGCCACCAGCACCAACGGCTGGCCAAGCGTGAACAACGACATGATGGGGATTCTCGGCAAGGTCGGCGGCAAGCTGATGCCACCGGGCTTCTACTACAAAACCTTCATGTACCCGCAATCGTTCTGGATGACTTACGAGAAGTACATTCGTAAGGCAGCCGGTCTTGGCCGTTCGCCGACCGAGAACGATCCGGACACCTACGACTACATGAACCAGCACTGCGACGTGCTGATCGTCGGCGCTGGCCCTGCGGGTCTGGCGGCTGCACTGGCGGCTGCCCGCAGCGGCGCCCGTGTGATCCTGGCCGATGAGCAGGAAGAGTTCGGCGGCAGCCTGCTCGACTCCCGCGAAAGCCTCGATGGCAAGCCTGCCACCGAGTGGGTTGCCAGCGTCATCGCCGAGCTGAAAAACACCCCTGACGTGCTGCTGTTGCCGCGCGCCACGGTCAACGGTTACCACGACCATAACTTCCTGACCATTCACGAGCGCCTCACCGATCACCTCGGCGACCGCGCCCCGATCGGCCAGGTGCGTCAGCGTATCCACCGGGTTCGCGCCAAGCGCGTGGTGCTGGCGACCGGTGCTCACGAGCGTCCACTGGTTTATGGCAACAACGACGTGCCGGGCAACATGCTCGCCGGCGCTGTGTCGACTTATGTACGTCGCTATGGCGTGGCACCGGGCAAGAAGCTGGTGCTGTCGACCAACAACGACCACGCCTACCGCGTTGCCCTGGACTGGCTCGACGCCAGCCTGCAAGTGGTGGCCATCGCCGACGCCCGCAGCAACCCTCGCGGTGCGCTGGTGGAAGAAGCGCGCGCCAAAGGCATTCGCATCCTGACCGGCAGCGCCGTGATCGAGGCCCGTGGCAGCAAGCACGTGACCGCTGCTCGCGTTGCCGCGATTGATGTAAAAGCACACACCGTGACCAGCCCGGGCGAATGGCTCGATTGCGACCTGGTCGCCAGTTCCGGCGGTTATAGCCCAGTGGTTCACCTGGCTTCGCACCTGGGTGGCAAGCCTATCTGGCGTGAAGACATCCTCGGTTTCGTACCGGGCGAAGCACCGCAGAAACGCGTATGCGTCGGTGGCATCAACGGCGTCTACAGCCTCGGCGATTCGTTGGCCGATGGTTTTGAAGGCGGTGCTCGCGCTGCCAGCGAAGCCGGTTTCGGCAAGGTCGAAGGCGTACTGCCCAAAGCCCTGAGCCGACTCGAAGAGCCGACGCTGGCGCTGTTCCAGGTGCCTCACGAAAAAGCCACTGCCCGTGCGCCGAAGCAATTCGTCGACCTGCAGAACGACGTCACCGCAGCCGCCATCGAACTGGCGACCCGCGAAGGCTTCGAGTCGGTCGAGCACGTCAAGCGCTACACCGCACTGGGCTTCGGCACCGATCAGGGCAAGCTCGGTAACGTCAACGGCCTGGCCATTGCCGCCCGTTCGCTGAACGTGACCATCCCGCAGATGGGCACCACCATGTTCCGCCCGAACTACACGCCGGTGACTTTCGGCGCCGTGGCCGGTCGTCACTGTGGGCACATCTTCGAGCCGGTTCGCTTCACCGCGCTGCATCACTGGCACGTTAAGAATGGCGCCGAGTTCGAAGACGTCGGTCAGTGGAAACGTCCTTGGTACTTCCCGAAAAACGGTGAAGACCTGCATGCCGCGGTCAAACGCGAATGCAAAGCCGTGCGCGACAGCGTCGGCCTGCTGGACGCTTCGACCCTGGGCAAGATCGACATCCAGGGCCCGGACTCCCGCGAGTTCCTCAACCGTATCTACACCAACGCCTGGACCAAGCTCGACGTGGGCAAGGCGCGCTACGGCCTGATGTGTAAAGAAGACGGCATGGTGTTCGACGACGGCGTGACTGCATGCCTGGCCGACAACCATTTCGTGATGACCACCACCACCGGCGGCGCTGCGCGCGTGCTGCAATGGCTGGAAATCTATCACCAGACCGAATGGCCAGACCTGAAGGTGTACTTCACTTCCGTGACGGATCACTGGGCAACCATGACCCTGTCCGGGCCGAACAGCCGCAAGCTGCTCAGCGAAGTCACCGACGCCGACCTGAGCAACGAAGCCTTCCCGTTCATGACCTGGAAAGAAGCCCTGGTCGGTGGCGTGCCGGCGCGGATTTTCCGGATTTCGTTTACCGGTGAGCTGTCGTATGAAGTCAACGTGCAGGCCGACTACGCCATGGGCGTGCTCGAGAAAATCGTCGAGGCCGGCAAGAAGTACAACCTGACCCCGTACGGCACCGAAACCATGCACGTACTGCGGGCCGAGAAGGGCTTCATCATCGTCGGTCAGGATACTGACAGCTCGATGACCCCGGACGACCTGAACATGGGCTGGTGTGTCGGTCGCACCAAACCGTTCTCGTGGATCGGCTGGCGTGGCATGAACCGCGAAGACTGTGTGCGTGATCAGCGCAAACAGCTGGTTGGCCTGAAGCCGATCGATCCGACCAAATGGTTGCCGGAAGGTGCGCAACTGGTGTTCAACACCAAGCAAGCGATTCCGATGACCATGGTGGGTCACGTGACTTCCAGTTACTTGCACAACTCCCTGGGCTATTCGTTTGCCATGGGCGTGGTCAAGGGCGGCTTGAAGCGCATGGGTGAGCGGGTGTTCGCACCGCTGGCCGACGGCAGCGTGATCGAGGCGGAAATCGTTTCTTCGGTGTTCTTCGATCCGAAAGGCGATCGCCAGAACGTGTAATCGATCACCCCCCGCGCCAGGCGCGGGGGGCGACAAAGAATTCAAGACAGGTGCTTTATGACCGCAGCCAATGTTTACCAACAACGCCCAACCACCGGGGCCAAGGCCGAGTCGTCGCTGCATCATGCCGACCTCGCCAGCCTGGTGGGCAAGGGTCGCAAGAACGCCGGCGTGATCGTGCGTGAGAAAAAACTCCTCGGTCACCTGACCATCCGTGGCGATGGCCACGACGCCGCGTTCGCCGCTGGTGTGCACAAGGCCCTTGGCATCGAGTTGCCAGGTGCGCTGACCGTGATCATCAAAGGCGAAACCAGCCTGCAATGGATGGGGCCGGATGAATGGCTGCTGGTCGTGCCGACCGGTGAAGAATTCGCCGCCGAGAAAAAACTCCGTGAAGCGCTGGGCGACCTGCACATCCAGATCGTCAACGTCAGCGGTGGCCAGCAGATCCTCGAACTCAGCGGCCCGAACGTGCGTCAGGTGCTGATGAAGTCCACCAGCTATGACGTGCACCCCAACAACTTCCCGGTGGGCAAGGCTGTTGGCACGGTGTTCGCCAAGTCGCAACTGATGATCCGCCATACCGCCGAAGACACCTGGGAACTGCTGATTCGCCGCAGCTTCTCGGATTACTGGTGGTTGTGGTTGCAGGATGCGTCGGCTGAGTACGGGCTTAGCGTCCAGGCGTAATTGTGGCGAGGGAGCTTGCTCCCGCTCGGCTGCGCAGCAGTCGTAAAACCTGAGTCCGCGTTCCTTCTGCAGGAATGCGGTTGCTGACATAGGGGTCGCTTCGCAACCCAGCGGGAGCAAGCTCCCTCGCCACAGAGTTCTCTCTGATCACAGATGTAGCAGCAGGAGTCACCGCACTATGAGCCGCGCCCCAGACACATGGATTTTGACCGCCGACTGCCCAAGCGTCCTCGGCACCGTGGATGCGGTGACCCGCTTTCTGTTCGAGCAGGGCTGCTACGTCACCGAGCACCACTCCTTTGATGACCGGCTCTCAGGCCGTTTCTTCATCCGAGTGGAGTTTCGGCAACCCGACGCTTTCGACGAACAAGCCTTCCGCGCAGGCCTGGCGGAGCGTGGTGCCGCCTTCGGGATGGTCTTCGAGCTGACCCCGCCGAACTACCGGCCGAAAGTGGTGATCATGGTCTCCAAGGCCGATCACTGCCTCAACGACTTGCTCTACCGCCAGCGCATCGGCCAGTTGTCGATGGACGTGGTCGCGGTGGTCTCCAACCACCCGGACCTCAAGCCGTTGGCCGACTGGCACCAGATTCCGTACTACCACTTTCCGCTGGACCCCAACGACAAACCATCGCAAGAGCGCCAGGTCTGGCAGGTGATCGAAGAGGCCGGCGCCGAGCTGGTGATCCTTGCCCGCTACATGCAGGTTCTGTCGCCAGAGCTGTGCCGCAAACTCGACGGCAAGGCAATCAACATTCACCACTCCCTGCTGCCGGGCTTCAAGGGCGCCAAGCCGTATCACCAGGCCTACAACAAAGGCGTGAAACTGGTCGGCGCCACGGCGCATTACATCAACAACGATCTGGATGAAGGTCCGATCATCGCCCAGGGCGTGGAAGCCGTGGATCACAGCCACTATCCCGAAGACTTGATCGCCAAGGGGCGGGATATCGAAGGGCTGACGTTGGCGCGGGCCGTGGGTTATCACATTGAAAGACGCGTGTTCCTTAACGCTAACAGGACAGTTGTTCTCTAGCGTTTTTACTGCCTGAAAAGATCGCCTGCCTCTGTAGACGCTGCCGAAGGCTCGGGCCGCGTTCGGACGATCTTTTGATTTATCGAGCAATCAACGCGCCGCCGTTTCCTGGCGACGCGACCGCTACATAAAAACAACAGCGAGGTGAAAGCATGTCTGGTAATCGTGGTGTGGTGTATCTCGGCGCAGGCAAGGTCGAAGTACAGAAAATCGACTATCCCAAAATGCAGGACCCGCGCGGCAGGAAGATCGAGCACGGTGTCATCCTGCGCGTAGTTTCCACCAACATCTGTGGTTCCGATCAGCACATGGTGCGCGGGCGTACCACCGCTCAGACCGGTCTGGTGCTGGGCCACGAGATCACGGGTGAAGTGATCGAGAAGGGCAGCGGTGTCGAGAACCTGCAGATCGGCGACTTGGTGTCGGTACCTTTCAACGTTGCCTGTGGCCGTTGCCGTTCGTGCAAAGAGCAACATACTGGCGTCTGCCTGAGCGTTAACCCGGCGCGTCCGGGCGGTGCCTATGGTTATGTCGACATGGGTGACTGGACCGGTGGCCAAGCCGAATACGCGTTTGTGCCGTATGCCGACTTCAACCTGCTGAAACTTCCAGATCGCGACCGGGCCATGGAAAAAATCCGTGACCTGACCTGTCTCTCCGACATCCTGCCCACCGGTTACCACGGCGCAGTGACTGCCGGCGTCGGCCCTGGCAGCACCGTGTACATTGCCGGCGCCGGCCCGGTTGGCCTGGCAGCTGCCGCTTCCGCTCGCCTGTTGGGTGCTGCGGTGGTGATCATCGGTGACGTCAACCCGATCCGCCTGGCCCATGCCAAGGCTCAGGGTTTCGAAATCGCCGACCTGTCGACAGACACCCCACTGCACGAACAAATCGCTGCACTGTTGGGCGAACCAGAAGTGGACTGCGCCGTCGATGCCGTAGGCTTCGAAGCTCGCGGTCACGGCCATGCCGGCGTGAAGCACGAGGCTCCCGCTACCGTACTCAACTCGCTGATGGGCGTGGTTCGCGTCGCTGGCAAAATCGGTATTCCTGGCCTGTACGTCACCGAAGATCCGGGTGCAGTGGACGCTGCCGCGAAAATGGGCAGCCTGAGCATTCGCTTCGGCCTGGGCTGGGCCAAATCCCACAGCTTCCACACCGGCCAGACGCCAGTGATGAAGTACAACCGCCAGCTGATGCAGGCGATCATGTGGGACCGCATCAAGATTGCCGAAATCGTCGGCGTGGAAGTCATCAGCCTGGATGACGCGCCACGGGGTTACGGCGAGTTCGACGCGGGCGTGCCGAAGAAGTTTGTGATCGATCCGCACAAGTTGTTTAGTGCGGCGTAAGGCCTGGAGCAAGACGGAAAAAAGGGCGACAGTGATGTCGCCCTTTTTTATTCTTCTATGGGGTTCTTAACGCTTGATGAGAAGTTGTAATAGAGTCGATATAACTATATTGCCCGGATTAAATAAAAACAGGTGCTGCAGGTTAGAAAGGAAATGTGTGGGCTAGCTGTCGAGGGGCAATGGTTTGTTGGTGTATTCGTGGCCGACAATTGTAATGTTGATTGCGTAGAGCTGTCCGTTGTTACCTTGGACGACATCATACGTTACCTTATCGCCGACCTTCGGATGATAGTCGCCTGGGTTGATGCAAAAAATAATCGGCTGAATGTCCGAATCTATATTTTCCAAGCTTTTCGATGGCAGCGACGTAGAGTCGTTCATAACCAAGTTGCCAAATTGTTCCAGTAGTTTCTCCATCACTGCGACCCCCTTAAAAATGGCCTGCGCATACGGCTATACAACGCAGGCCTTATTGGATGCTCATACACGGAACGGTGTTTTTTACTCTGGTTGCACTTGCTCGGCCTGCATTCCTTTCTGCCCTTTTGTTGCTACAAAAGAGACTGTCTGACCCTCTTTCAGGGATTTAAAACCATCGCTTTGAATTGCTTTGAAATGCACAAAAAGGTCTGCGGCACCACTATCTGGTGTAATGAATCCAAAGCCCTTTTCATCATTGAACCATTTAACTTTACCCTTTTCTCTGTCAGACATATTGATGCTTCCTACCTAAGCGAAAACGAAGAAATGTGAGCTGCTTTTTACTGGTTTACTCACAATTGCTGTTGTTACGAATTCAGCTTAATTATGCTGTACGGAAGCAGCAACTGTCAGATCTGACAGTTTTTATATCGGTAGGATGTAAATGAGAGCTTTTTTATAGCTGCGAACAAGCCGAAGTATTCCATTGCTATTTTGGCGCTCCGTTCCAGAGGTAAAAATGGCTAACCCCGCAAGGAACAATGCCCCCCAAACCCCGGTCAAATCGGCAGTTTTACCGCTCCTGTTACCGGGCGGTCTTCATGTGGCACAAGAGGATGTCTGGATGAACGTTTCACGCGGTTTTGCATTGGCATCGCTCATGGCTGTCGCTTCGTTGACGACGCTCGCCGCCAGCCCGGCCTTTGCACAGTTAAGCCTCAGCGATGCGGTCAAGGCGGTGTCATCGATGCAGGACGACGAGGATGTCGAGGGTGTCGAGGCCGATGATGTCGATGGCATCGTGGCGGCGGCGCCTAAGGCCGCCGGTTTGCTCAATACCCTGGGCTCGCAGCTCGACATCACCCCGGAGCAGGCCATCGGCGGCGCCGGTGCGATGCTGGGCTTGGCGAGGAATCAGCTCAGCGGCCAGGACTTCTCCGAACTGAGCAAAAGCGTGCCGGGCCTCGCTCAGATCGCCGGCAACAGCGCGATCAGTGGCCTGACTGGCTTGGGTGGGTTGCTCGGTGCGGGTTCAGACAAGAATGCGTTGCTCGATGGCTTGCTGGGTAACGTCAAAGACACCAAGGACCTGAACAACGCCTTCAGCGCCCTGGGCATGGACACCGGGATGGTTGGCGTGTTTGCCCCGGTGATCCTGCAATACCTCGGTCAGCAAGGCGTTGCCGGTTCGCTGTTGCAAAACCTCGGCGGGATCTGGGGCACCGGCGCCGGTAGCTGAGTCAGCCCTCGGCGCGTAGTGCCTGGATGCGCCGGTCCTTCACGATCCAGAGCTGGTTGACCCAGTTCTGGATCGTTTCGCGAAACTCCGGATCGTTTTCGTAATCGCCTTGCCACAGTGCCGGGTCCAGTTCGCGGGTGTGGATGTCGATGATCACTTTGGGCACGTTGCCACTAAGCAAATCCCAGAACCCCGGAATCTTCTGCTGCGGATACACCACCGTCACATCGAGAATGGCGTCCAACTGTTCGCCCATCGCCGCCAGCACGAACGCCACGCCGCCCGCCTTGGGCTTGAGCAGGTGGGTGAACGGTGACTGTTGTTGGGCGCTTTTCGCCGCGGTGTAGCGGGTGCCTTCCAGGTAGTTGACCACGGTCACCGGCTGGCGCTTGTACAACTCGCAAGCTTGTTTAGTGATCTCCAGGTCCTTGCCGGCCAGCTCCGGGTGCTTCTCCAGGAACGCCTTGCTGTAGCGCTTCATGAACGGATAGTCCAACGCCCACCAGGCGAGGCCCAGGAATGGCACCCAGATCAGTTCTTTCTTGAGGAAGAACTTGAAGAACGGCGTGCGCCGGTTCAGTGCCTGGATCAGCGCCGGGATATCGACCCAGGACTGATGGTTACCGATCACCAGATACGAGGTGTCGCCGCGCAGCTCATCGCCGCCGCGAATGTCCCATTGGGTGGGAATGCACAGGCGGAAGATCAGCTTGTCGATCTCGGCCCAGGTTTCGGCAATCCACATCACCGCCCACGAGGCGTAATCGCGAAAGCGCCCGGGCAGGAGCAGTTTGAGCAGCGCGAACACCATCAAAGGCCCGAACAGGACCAGCGTGTTGAGCAATAGCAGCAGGGTAACGAAACAGCCGGTGAGCAGGCGGCGCATAGATAACTCTTGAAAGCGTGTGGGCGCGCCATGATAAGCAGCTTCGGTTGGCAGGCCAAATCGGTGGTGACGAATGTTTCACCTTGGTAGCGGTATGCTCTCAGCGTATCGCTGTTGCCTTTGTGGCGAGGGAGCTTGCTCCCGCTGGGTTGCGCAGCGGCCCTAAAACCAGGCGCCGCGATTTTCAGGTATACCGCAGGCAACGGTTTTGCGAGCGCCGCGCCCCCGAACGGGAGCAAGCTACCTCGCCACAAAAGTGGGAAGTGGTCCAACTATCGTTGTTTTTTGCGGTCTAGAATTCGGCCAATGCGTCCACATCCCTCAAGGAAGCCCCTTACGTGAAATCTCTCCTTGCACTGCTTGCCCTCGTGACCCTGCCGGTCCTGGCCGCCGAGCCGACCCTGTACGGGCGTTACGAATACATCGCGCTGCCGGAAATCGGCGGTGAAGTCCTCAAGGCCAAAATGGACACCGGCGCCCTGACCGCGTCGCTGTCGGCCAAAGACATCGAAACCTTCACCCGCGACGGCGACGAGTGGGTACGTTTCCGTCTCGCCACCAAAGGCGCGAGCAACAAGGTCTACGAACACAAGGTCGCGCGGATCAGCAAGATCAAGAACCGTGCCGATGAAGAAGATGAAGACAAGGCCGTGAGCGAAGTGACCAAGCGTCCGGTGGTCGATCTGGAACTGTGCCTGGGCAACGTCAAGCGCACCGTCGAGGTCAACCTCACCGACCGCAGCAGCTTCAACTATCCACTGCTGATCGGCGCCAAAGCCCTGCGCGAATTCGGCGCAGCAGTGAACCCGGCGCGTCGCTTTACAGCCGACAAACCCGACTGCTGATTGACGGCGAATCAGCCTTGGGGCACCGTTCGCCCACTTAACCAGTGGGCTCGGACGCCATGCCTCATATCCTGATTGTCGAAGACGAAGCGGCGATTGCCGACACCCTGATTTTCGCCTTGCAGGGCGAGGGCTTTACCACCACCTGGTTGAGCCTTGGCGCGGCGGCGCTCGAACATCAGCGCGCCACGCCCGCCGACCTGATCATTCTCGATATCGGCCTGCCGGATATCAGCGGCTTCGAGACCTGCAAGCAATTGCGGCGTTTCAGTGACGTGCCGGTGATGTTCCTCAGTGCCCGTGACGCCGAGATCGACCGCGTGGTGGGCCTGGAAATCGGCGCCGACGACTACGTGGTCAAACCGTTCAGCCCCCGGGAAGTGGCGGCGCGGGTCCGGGCGATTCTCAAGCGCATGGCGCCACGACCGGTGGCGGAGATGTCGGAGGTGGCTTCAGCGCTGTTTCGCATCGACGGCGAACGGGTGCAGATCAGCTATCGCAACCAGCCGCTGAGCCTGACTCGCCATGAGTTTCGTTTGCTGCAATGCCTGCTGGAACAACCGGAGCGAGTCTTCAGCCGCGAGCAATTGCTCGATGCGCTGGGCGTGGCCGCCGATGCCGGTTACGAGCGCAGCATCGACAGTCACATCAAGAGCGTGCGCGCCAAATTGCGCCTGGTGAAGGCCGACGCCGAGCCGATCCAGACTCATCGCGGCCTCGGCTACAGCTACAGCCCGGGGCACAGCTGATGTCACTGGGGATCCGGATTTTTCTGGTCTACGTGCTGTTCATCGGCCTGACCGGCTACTTCGTGCTCAACACCGTGATGGAAGAAATCCGCCCCGGTGTGCGCCAGTCCACCGAAGAAACCCTGGTGGACACCGCCAACCTGATGGCCGAGATCCTGCGCGACGACTTCAAGGCCGGCACCCTCAGCCAGAACCGCTGGCCCGAGTTGCTCAAGGCTTATGGCGAGCGACAACCGCAGGCGAAAATCTGGGGCCTGTCGAAGAATCAGGTCAATCACCGCATTTACGTCACCGATGCCAAAGGCATCGTGGTGCTGGATTCCAGCGGGATTGCGGTGGGCCAGGACTACTCGCGCTGGAATGACGTCTACCTGACCCTGCGTGGCGAGTACGGTGCGCGTTCGACGCGCAGCAACCCCGATGACTCGAACTCGTCGGTGATGCACGTCGGGGCACCGATTCGCGACAACGGCCAGATCATCGGCGTGGTGACCGTGGCCAAACCCAACAGCTCACTGCAGCCTTACGTCGATCGCACCGAA
Source organism: Pseudomonas sp. GR 6-02 (assembly GCF_001655615.1). Taxonomy (GTDB): domain Bacteria; phylum Pseudomonadota; class Gammaproteobacteria; order Pseudomonadales; family Pseudomonadaceae; genus Aquipseudomonas. The sequence goes on along the minus strand of NZ_CP011567.1, from coordinate 5,903,227 downwards.
CGGCGATTGCTGACGTATGGCGCCGGATTGATCGGCCTCGGTTTGTTGTTCGGTGCGCTGTTGTCCTGGTGGCTGAGCGCGGCGCTGCGGCGGTTGACGGCCTATGCCCAGGCCGTCAGTGAAGGCCGCCGGGTCGAGGTGCCGCATTACCGCGGGGGCGAACTGGAACAACTGGCCACGGCGCTGGAGCACATGCGTACCCAACTCGAGGGCAAAGCCTACGTCGAGCGTTATGTGCACACCCTGACCCATGAATTGAAAAGCCCGCTGGCGGCGATTCGTGGCGCAGCGGAGCTGCTGCAAGGCGAAATGCCGCCAGCCCAGCAGCAGCGCTTCGTCAGTAACATCGACAGCGAAAGTGCGCGCATGCAGCAGTTGATCGAGCGACTGTTGAACCTGGCGCAGGTTGAGCAACGCCAAGGGTTGGAGGAGCGGGTGGTGGTGCCGTTGGCGGGCTTGGTGGAAGAACTGTTGAACGCGCAGGCTGCACGAATCGAAGGCAAGCAATTGCGTGTGGAACGGCAAATTGCGGCGGATCTGAATCTGCTTGGCGAGCCGTTCCTATTGCGCCAGGCGCTGGGCAATCTGCTGGAGAATGCCTTGGACTTCACCCAGGCGTATGGCGTGCTGCGATTGTGTGCCGAGCGAGTCGGTGAGCAGATCGAGTTCAGGCTGTTCAACCAGGCCGAAGCGATTCCCGACTATGCGTTGCCACGCTTGAGCGAGCGCTTCTACTCGCTGCCGCGTCCGGACAGTGGACGCAAGAGCACCGGTTTGGGGCTCAACTTCGTTGAGGAAGTGGTCAAGTTGCATGGTGGTGTGATGAGTATCGGCAACGTCGACGGCGGTGTTCAAGTGCGTTTGCGGTTGCCTTCAAGCCGCTGAAGATCGCAGCCTTCGGCAGCTCCTGCGCCGAGCGCAAATTCCACACACTCTCCACATTCCTCCCACAAAACCCCCACATACCCAATCCAGACTTTCCCCATCCAAACAGGGAGAGTCCCATGAACCGAAGCCTGACCCTAAAACTCGGGGCAATTGCCCTGCTGATTCTGTTGCTGCTGATCCCGCTACTGATGATCAACGGCGTGATCCAGGAGCGCCAGCAACTGCGTGACGGTGTACTCGAAGACATCGCCCGCAGTTCCAGTTACAGCCAGCAATTGAGCGGCCCGCTGATGGTGGTGCCCTATCGCAAAACAGTGCGCACCTGGAAAACCAACGAAAAAACCAACCAGCGTTATCAGGATGTCGGCGAGGAGCGTGGACGTTTGTATTTCTTGCCGGAGCGTTTCGAACTCGACGGCCAGGTCCAGACAGAGCTGCGCTCCCGGGGCATCTACGAGGCGCGACTGTTCCATGCCGATAACCGCATCAGCGGGCATTTTTCGGTTCCGGCACAACTGGGCATCAAGGAAGACTTCGCCGATTACCGCTTCGATCAGCCGTTCCTGGCTGTTGGCATCAGCGACATCCGCGGCATCGAAAATGCGCTGAAACTCGAACTCAATGGCCAGAAGCTGGATTTTGTACCGGGTAGCCAGGTGGGCTGGCTGGGCGAGGGTGTGCATGTGACGTTGCCGGCGCTGGACACCCAACAGGCCACGGAGCTGGCCTTCGGTTTCGACTTGCGTCTGCAAGGCACCGGCCAGTTACAGGTTCTGCCGGTGGGCAAGACCAGCAAGGTTTCACTGGCGGCCAATTGGCCTCACCCCAGCTTCATCGGCAATTACCTGCCGGCCCAGCGGGAAATTACCGATCAGGGCTTTACGGCCAATTGGCAGACCTCGTTTTTCTCCACCAACCTGCAAGAAGCGTTGAACAGTTGCGTGTCGGGCGGTCATTGCGAGGCGTTCAGCGGTCGTAGTTTCGGCGTGAGTTTCATCGACCCGGTGGACCAGTACCTGAAAAGCGACCGGGCAATCAAATATGCATTGCTGTTTATCGTCCTGACCTTCGCCGGTTTCTTCCTGTTCGAAGTGTTGAAAAGCCTGGCGGTGCACCCGGTGCAGTACGCCTTGGTGGGTGTAGCGCTGGCGTTCTTCTACCTGTTGCTGTTGTCGCTGTCCGAACACATCGGCTTTGCCCTGGCGTATCTGCTGTCGGCGAGTAGCTGTGTGGCGTTGATCGGTTTTTATGTCTGCCATGTGCTGCGCAGCGTGCGTCACGGCTTGAGCTTTTCGGCGGGGTTGGCGGCGTTATACGGGCTGCTTTACGGCTTGTTGAGCGCCGAGGATTACGCGCTGTTGATGGGCTCGCTGCTGTTGTTCGGGCTACTGGGTGTGTTCATGGTGCTGACCCGCAAGCTGGACTGGTACGGGATCGGGCAGAAAACCGCGAAGCCCTTGGACTTTGATATAGGTGCCGTGGAATGAGCCGGTGGTTGGGGTTGCGCGAGGATCAGCGAGTGGGTGAGGTGTTGGCGACGCGGATTTGCCAGTTATTTCCGTCAGATCCGGTGTGGTGCCATCGCGAGCAGGCTCGCTCCCACATTGGAACTCAGTTGCGCACCGATGGTGTGAACAACACAAATCCCCTGTGGGAGCGAGCCGGCTTGCGATGAGGCCGGTACAGCCAGCGAAGATTTAAGCCTTGGGCATCGTCGCGATCATCGAAGGCCGCTGACTCACTTCGAAATACCACTCGGCCAACTTTGGATTTTCCTTGCGCCATTCCAGATCCGGATGGCGCAAATCCAGATAACCCAAGGCACAGGCCACACTGATCGCTGCCACATCGAAATGGCTGGTCAGCTCGGCAATCGCATCGGCCTCCAACAGCGCCAGGGCGCGACGAATCTTGTCGCGTTGACCGTCGAGCCATGCGTCCCAATGTTTCTCCGGTGAGCGCAGGGCCACTTCATAGCGAATCATCACGGCGGCATCCATGATCCCGTCTGCCAGAGAAGCCAGGGTCAAGCGCCGCCAGCGCGCCGAGCCTTCACGAGGAATCAGCGGATTGCCGACGTGCTGGTGATCGAGGTAATCGAGGATCACCCGGCTGTCGTACAACACATTGCCGTCGGCCAGGCGCAGCGCCGGAATCTTGCCCAGCGGGTTGTCTTTGTTGAGAGCCTGATCCGGGCTGACCGGCGTGAGCTGGCAGGCTTGCAGCGCCACGCGGTTCGTTTGGCCGGTCTCGTGCAGCAGCACCATGACTTTGCGAACAAAGGGCGAGGCGGGGTTGTGGAACAGGGTCATGCTGGGGGCGGACATGGCGGCATCTCGATCATGGGCAGTGTCGGGAGCATAGCGCTTTGGTGTTTGAGCTCAAGCTCGTTCCCACAGCAATTGTGTCGTTTGCCGATTTCGTGAACAGCACAATCCCTGTAAGAGCGAGGCTTGCCCGCGAAGGCGTCAGAACAGGCGCCGCTGATTCAGAAAGAAGGCGCTTGTCGCCGCCGCTTCCACTGACTCAGCCGCTGCTGCAGGTTCAACGGGCTATGAATCTGTTGCTGCCGCGCTCGGCTGAACAAAATCAGCATCAGCTCCGCCGTCGCCAAGGCATCGGCGCTGGCGTTATGCCGTTCGAAGACCTCCAGCTTGAACCAGTCGATCCACTCATCCAGCCCGGCCTCGCGAAAGTGTGCCTGGGGACAAAGCAGCGGGGCGATGTCTGCCACGTCCAGAAACGGATGCTGCAGCTTGTAACCCAGATGTTCTTTCAGTGCGCGCCCGAGCATGTGCTGATCGAACGGCGCATGAAAAGCCAACACCGGGCTGTCGCCGACAAATTCCATGAATTCGAGCAGGGCCTGCGCGGGGTCGCTGCCGGCGGCAATGGCGCTCGGACCCAGCCCATGAATCAACACGCTGGGGCCGAGTTTGAGTTCGGTGCATTGCAGCGTGCGTTCGAACTGCTGACTGAAGTCGATCGCCCCGTCCTCGATCACCACGGCTCCGATGGACAGCAGCCGATCCTTGTTCAGGTTCAGCCCGGTGGTTTCCAGGTCGAGCACCACCCAGCGTTGCTCGCGCAGGCTGCAGTCGCTCAGCTGGGCCACGGCCGGCAAGCGCTCCAGACGGTGTTGCAGTTCGCCGGGCAAAACGGGACTGGCCGGGCGCAGCCATGAAAACAGGCTCATAACTGATACCGCAGGGTCAGGCTGCTTTGCAGGCGTTGGGCCTGGCGCAGGGATTCACGCAGGATGCGTCGGTCCAGATGATTGAGGCTGTCGGGATCGACCCGGTTGGAGTAGGGCAAGTTCTCACGGGTCTGTAGCTGATGTTGCTGCATGCGGGTTTGCTGGATGAAGTGATACGCCTCTTCATAGGCCGCGCCGTCCAGCTGATCGATGACCTCTTTTTCCACCAATTGGCGAAAACGCTCCAGGGTGTTGTTGGCGTCGATGCCGTGGGCCAGGGCCAGCACTCGCGCGCCGTCGACGAATGGCGTCAGGCCCTGGAGTTTCAGGTCGAGGGTGGCTTTCTCGCCATTCTTGCGTGCCAGGACGAATTCGCGGAAACGTCCTACGGGCGGACGGTTGCGCAGGGCGTTCTCGGCCATCATGCGCTGGAACAACCGGTTGTCGCCGACCTGATCGAGAATGCCCCGGCGCAGTTGCTCGCAGCCTCGCTCATCGCCCCAGACCACGCGCAGATCGAAATAGATACTCGACCCCAACAGGTTTTCCGGTGTCGCCTCGCGGATAAATGCCGCAAAGCGTCGTGCCCACTCGATCCGGGACAAACACAGCTCGGGGTTGCCGGCCATGATGTTGCCTTTGCACAAGGTAAAGCCGCACAGCGCCAGGCTCTGATTGACCTGCTGGGCGATGGGCAACAACTTGCCGCGAATTTCGGCGGCGTGGGCCGCATCGCGAGCTTCGAACAGAATGCCGTTGTCCTGATCGGTGTGCAGCGTCTGCTCGCGGCGGCCTTCGCTGCCGAAGCAAAGCCAACTGAACGGCACACCGGGATCACCTTTCTCCGCGATGGCCAGTTCGATCACCCGGCAGACGGTGTGGTCGTTGAGCAGGGTGATGATATGGGTGATCTGCGTCGAGGACGCGCCGTGGGCTAGCATCCGCTCGACCAATTGGCCGATTTCGCCGCGGATCGCCACCAGGTTTTCCACCCGCTGGGCGCTGCGAATGGTCCGCGCCAGGTGCACCAGATCGACCCTTTGCAGGGAAAACAGGTCACGCTCCGAAACCACGCCACACAGGCGCTGGTCCTTGACCAGGCAGACGTGGGCGATGTGTCGCTCGGTCATGGCGATCGCTGCGTCGAAGGCACTGTGGTCCGGCGACAGGAAAAACGGCGCCCGGGTCATGTGCCGCTCGATGGATTCATTGAAATCGCTGGTGCCGTTGGCCACCACGTGTCGCAAGTCGCGAAGGGTGAAAATGCCCAGCGGCGCCTTTTGTTCATCGACCACCACAATGCTGCCGACTTGCTGATCGTGCATCAGCGTCACCGCTTCACGCAGAGGTGTGATCGGGCTGCAGGTTACCGGGTGACGCATGGCCAATTCGCCCAGCCGGGTATTGAGCGAGTATTGGGTGCCGAGGGTTTCCACGGCTTTTTGCTGGACTTGCTGATTGACCTGGTCCAGCAAGCTGCTGACACCCCGTAGGGCAAAGTCGCGGAACGGATTGGACAGTGCGAACAGTTTGATGAACGCGAGCTTGTTCAGCTGTAGGCAAAAGGTATCTTCGGCCGCCAGATGTTCGGTGCGGGTTGCACGTTCGCCCAGCAGCGCGGCAAGGGGGAAACACTCGCCGGTGGTGATTTCGAAAGTGGTTTCGGTGCCACCCTTGGCCGTGTGCGGGCGTTCCCCCACGACCCGGCCTTGTTTGACGATGTAGAAATGCTCAATCGGGCCATCGGCGGGTTTGATGATGCTCTCGCCGGGGGCATAAAAACGCAGCTGGCATTGCTCCACCAGATAGGCCAGATGAGCGTTTTCCATCTGATTGAAGGGTGGGAAGCGCTGCAGGAATTGCAAAGTGCCCTGGATGTTCTGCAACACCGCGGTTTTCCCTGCCTGGGTGAAGGCGTCCGCTTTACTCATAACCATTACCGCAGTCTTTTTCTGATTGTTGTGTCGGATCGTTGTTTCAGATCGTTCCAGGCATGGTCGACCCCTGCGGGCAGGGTGCCCATTGGACGTAAGTCTAGGTAGGCAGTGCAGCGGCCGGAATATGGGAAATGTCTGACACAACGGTGGGAAAAACCTCCTACATTGTCTATTGGAAAAGATTCCGACGAAGTGCACATTGAAGTCTGCTGAGCGATGTCTGACACCCTGTGTCAGGGATCGCATTGAAAACGTTGAGAACGCCATGTCCGACCACGATATTTTGAGTGATGCCGAGCGCGAAGCGCTCAGCGCCGTCATGCTGGAACCAGACTTGCCGCCGCAGCGGGTGCTGATCGTCGATGACGATAAGGATGCCCGCGAATTGCTGTCGGAAATTCTGGGGCTCGATGGCATTCACTGCATGACGGCGGCCAGCGGCGAAACGGCGCTCAAAATGCTGGCGGAGAAGCCATCGATCGGTCTGGTGATTACCGATCTGCGGATGGGGCATGTCGATGGCCTGGAACTGATCCGCCAGGTGCGGGAATCGGCACGTGCGGCGATGCCGATCATCATCGTTTCCGGCGATGCCGATGTGAAGGATGCGATCGAAGCGATGCACTTGCACGTCGTGGACTTTCTGCTCAAGCCCATTGATAGCGAAAAATTGCTTGAACTGGTCAAGCATGAGCTGGGGATGGATCTGTAGCGCGGACTTCCAGGTTGGCAGCTTTTGTGGCGAGGGGGCTTGCTCCCGTTGGGTTGCGAAGCAGCCCCAAAAACTGCGATTCCAATGTCCCTGATACACCGCATACACCGGATTTACGACTGCTGCGCAGTCGAGCGGGAGCAAGCTCCCTCGCCACAGGGGACCGCAGCGTGTCTAGTCCTGAAACAGGTGTGAACCTATTTCAGGACTAGACAGCGTAAATGAAAAAGCCCTGATCTCTCGATCAGGGCTTTTTCACGTCCGGCGTCAGCGTTTACTCAAAGGCCGTTGGCAGCCTTGAACTCACGACGACGACGGTGCAGAACCGGCTCGGTGTAGCCGTTCGGCTGTTTAGTGCCTTCGACCACCAGCTCGACCGCCGCCTGGAAGGCGATGTTGCTGTCGAAGTTCGGTGCCAGCGGGCGGTACAGCGGGTCGTTGGCGTTCTGACGGTCAACCACCGGCGCCATGCGCTTGAGGCTTTCCATCACTTGCGCTTCGGTAACGATGCCGTGGCGCAGCCAGTTGGCGATGTGCTGGCTGGAAATTCGCAGCGTCGCACGGTCTTCCATCAGGCCGACGTCGTTGATGTCCGGCACTTTCGAGCAACCTACGCCCTGGTCGATCCAGCGCACCACGTAACCGAGAATGCCCTGGGCGTTGTTGTCCAGTTCGTTCTTGATCTGTTCCGCAGTCCAGCTCGGATTTACAGCCAGCGGGATAGTCAGGATGTCGTCCACCGAAGCACGTGCACGTTTGGCCAGCTCGGCCTGACGGGCGAACACGTCGACCTTGTGGTAGTGCAACGCGTGCAGCGCAGCAGCGGTCGGCGATGGAACCCAGGCGGTGTTGGCACCGGCCAATGGGTGAGCGATTTTCTGTTCCAGCATGGCGGCCATCAGGTCGGGCATGGCCCACATGCCTTTACCGATCTGGGCACGACCTTGCAGGCCGGTGCTCAAACCGATGTCGACGTTCCAGTTCTCGTAGGCACTGATCCACTTCTCGGCCTTCATGTCGGCCTTGCGCACCATCGGGCCGGCTTCCATGGAGGTGTGGATTTCATCGCCCGTGCGGTCGAGGAAACCGGTGTTGATGAACACTACGCGCTCGCTGGCAGCCTTGATGCAGGCCTTGAGGTTGACCGTAGTACGGCGCTCCTCGTCCATGATCCCGACTTTCAGCGTATTGCGCGGCAGGCCGAGGACGTCTTCGATGCGACCGAACAGCTCGTTGGTGAACGCGGCTTCTTCCGGGCCGTGCATCTTCGGCTTCACGATGTAGACCGAGCCGGTACGACTGTTCTTGCGCGAGCTGTTGCCGTTGAGGCTGTGGATGGCCGCGAGGCAAGTCACCAGACCGTCGAGAATGCCTTCTGGCACTTCGTTGCCGTCTTTGTCGAGGATCGCGTCAATGGTCATCAGGTGACCGACGTTGCGCACGAACAACAGCGAGCGACCGTGCAGGCTCAGTTCGCTGCCATCGAGAGCGGTGTAGGTGCGGTCGGCGTTCATGGTGCGGGTAAAGGTCTGACCGCCCTTGGAGACTTCTTCCGACAGGTCGCCCTTCATCAGACCGAGCCAGTTGCGATAGATCACCACTTTGTCATCGGCATCGACGGCGGCGACCGAGTCTTCGCAGTCCATGATGGTGGTCAGCGCGGCTTCCATCAGGATGTCTTTGACGCCGGCTGCGTCAGTCTGGCCGACCGGGGTGCTGGCGTCGATCTGGATTTCGAAGTGCAGGCCGTTGTTCTTCAGCAAGATCGCTGTCGGTGTGGCTGCATCGCCGTGGAAACCGATCAGTTGAGCATCGTTGCGCAAGCCGGTGTTGCTACCACCCTTGAGGGCGACAACCAGTTTGCCGTCAACGATCTTGTAGCCGGTGGAATCGACGTGGGAGCCGGCAGCCAATGGCGCGGCTTCGTCGAGGAACGCACGGGCGAAGGCAATAACCTTGTCGCCACGTACCTTGTTGTAGCCTTTGCCCTTTTCCGCGCCATCCGCTTCGCTGATGGCGTCGGTGCCGTAGAGCGCGTCATACAGCGAACCCCAGCGGGCGTTCGAGGCGTTAAGCGCGAAGCGCGCGTTCATCACCGGCACCACCAACTGTGGGCCGGCCATGCGGGCGATTTCGTCATCGACGTTTTGTGTCGTTGCCTGGAAATCGGCCGCTTCTGGCAGCAGATAACCGATGTCTTGCAGGAAGGCTTTGTAGGCCACCGCATCGTGCGCAACACCTGCACGAGCCTGGTGCCAGGCATCAATGCGAGCCTGGAAATCATCGCGTTTGGCGAGTAGGGCTTTGTTCTTCGGTGCCAGGTCATGGATGACCTTGTCGGCACCGGCCCAGAACGTGTCGGCGGTGAGGCCGGTACCGGGAATGGCTTCGTTGTTCACGAAGTCGAACAGGACTTTGGCGACCTGCAGGCCACCGACTTGAACGTGTTCAGTCATTGCTTGCCTCACTCTGCTCAGCTATTTCGCTTTTCAGCTCTTCAATTTAACAATGAAGCCTCTGGCCATTTAAACCACAAACCCTTCTACCAGTACATGCCATTGCTGGCGGCTGGGTTCGTTCCGATCAACGGCATTGCGGCCTTGCTGACGGGGCTTTCAGGGTTGCGAGTGTGCCTGCGGCAGACATCGATCCAACGTTATGTAGTGCGCGCTGCGGCATACTACATGATGAATTGCGGTTGTGAAAATTAGACTAATTACGTCGTTCTGCGACCCTGTGACGCATTGCAGTCATGTCGGGGAACGGGATGTTCTCAAAAAACTATTGGATTGTTCCAGTTAAATATAAAAACTTGTACACATAATATTCGATGCCCTGCTATGGAAATGGGGCTTTTGTGGCGAGGGAGCTTGCCCCCGTTCGGCTGCGAAGCAGTCGTAGATCGCCTGATGCGAACACGCTGGAGAAACTCAAGGGGCCGCTTTGCGACCCAACGGGGGCAAGCTCCCTCGCCACATCCAGCCCCTTGCCTATACTTGCCTTTCCATAACAAAAGTCATGACAAGAGGGCTGCGCCATGGACCATCTCGTACTCACGGTATTCGCCCCGGACAAGCCCGGGCAGGTCGAGCGCATTGCCCAATGCATTGCCGAGCATGGCGGCAACTGGCTGGAGAGCCGCATGTCGCGCATGGCCGGGCAGTTCGCCGGGATTCTTCGGGTGGGCGTACCGGCCGAAGCCTACGATGAACTGGTAGACGCCCTACAGGGACTGTCGACCCAGGGCATCCGTGTGATGATCGCCGAAAGCAGCATCGAACAATCCTGCACCTGGAAGCCGATTGCCATGGAACTGGTGGGCAATGATCGTCCGGGCATTGTGCGGGACATTACGCGTCTGCTGAGTGAGCAAGGGGTGAGCCTGGAGCGGCTGGTGACCGAAGTGCGTCCGGCGCCAATGAGCAGCGAGCCGTTGTTCCATGCCGAAGCAATTCTCGCGGTGCCCCTGACCTTGTCGCTGGAGGTGCTGCAATCGCGCCTGGAAACCCTGGCGGACGACCTGATGGTCGAATTGGTGCTGCGCAGCGAACCTTGAACAGGTTATCCAAGTTATACGTGCACCTGCCTGTGGATAACCTGTAGAGACACCCCGCCAGCCCACGCCGGCCGGGGCTCTTCAGGATCTGATCAAAAAACCAGCAGTTTCAGTGACTTGCGCACAAACGCCGGGGATCACGTTGTGGATAACCTTGGGAAGGATGGATGCAGGCCACGGGAGACGTGGCCTGTAGAGATTTGTACGTTTTCTGATCAGCTGCGGCGGCGCAGACTTATCCACGCGTCGACGCTGTAAACCGCCAGACCTGCCCAGATAAAGATGAACGCCACCAGCGTGCTGGACGACAAGTGTTCGCCAAACAGCAGTACGGCTTGCAACAGCACCAGCGTCGGCGCCAGGTACTGGAGAAATCCGAGGGTGGTGTAGGGCAAGTGCCGGGCGGCGGCGTTGAAACACACCAGCGGCACCAACGTCACCGGACCGGCGGCTACCAGCCACCAGGCTTCGGAGCTGGTCCAGAATGCGGCTTGCGCGCTGGTCGCCGTCGGATTGAACAGCAACCAGGCGACAGCAATCGGCACCAGCATCCAGGTTTCCACCACCAGCCCCGGCAACGCCTTGACCGGTGCCTGCTTGCGGATCAAACCGTAGAAGCCGAAGGTCAATGCCAGCACCAGCGACACCCACGGCAGGCTGCCGACCTGCCACACTTGCTGCGCGACACCGACCGCCGCCAGCCCCACCGCGATCCACTGCATGCGCCTTAGCCGTTCGCCGAGGATCAGCATCCCCAGCAGCACGTTTACCAACGGGTTGATGTAGTAACCGAGGCTGGCCTCAAGCATGCGTCCGTTGTTCACCGACCAGACGTAAGTCAGCCAGTTGGCCGCGATCAGCGTGCCGCTCAGGGCCAGGATCGCCAGCCGCCGTGGATTTTCACGCAGCTCACGCCACCAGCCGGGATGTTTCCAGACGAGCAGCAGCAAGGCGCCGAACAACGCGGACCAAAGCACTCGGTGGATGATGATCTCCACGGCGGGTACGTTGGCGATGGCTTTGAAGTAGAGCGGGAAAAGTCCCCAGATGATGTAGGCACTCAGGCCCAGGATGTACCCGCGACGCAGGTTGGCGGCTTGCATGAGAATCCTTGCTTAGGCAGCTAACAAAGAAGGGATTGTATAGATGTGTGGCCTTTTTTGTAGGAGCGAGGCTTGCCCGCGAAGAACGATGACTCGGTATGTCAGGCAAACCGCATTATTGTTCTTCGCGGACAAGTCGGATCGCCGCACCGCTCGCTCCTACAGGGACGCGGTGTTTAGAAGAGTTTCAATGGCTCTTCATTCAGTGCCGCCAATTGCTCACGCAACGCCAACACTTGATCGCCCCAATAGCGCTCGGTGCCGAACCACGGAAAGCTGCGAGGGAAGGCCGGGTCGTCCCAGCGACGGGCGAGCCAGGCGCTGTAGTGCATCAACCGCAAGGCGCGCAGCGGTTCGATCAGTGCCAGTTCCCGCGGGTCGAAGTCGTGGAATTCGCTGTAGCCGTCCATCAGTTCCGACAATTGCCCCAGACATTCCTGGCGGTCACCCGCCAGCATCATCCAGATATCCTGCACCGCCGGGCCCATGCGGCAGTCGTCGAGGTCGACGATGTGGAACATTTCATCGCGGCACATCATGTTGCCGGGGTGGCAATCGCCATGTATGCGGATGTTCTGGTGTGGCGTGGCCTGGTAGACCTCTTCCACGCGCTTGAGCAAGTCGCGGGCGACGGACTCGTAGGCCGGCAGCAGACTGCGCGGTACGAAATTGCCTTCGAGCAAGGTGGCCAGTGAGTCATGACCGAAGTTTTTCACCCCAAGCACTTCACGGTGTTCGAACGGTTTTGTAGCGCCGACCGCATGCAGACGACCCAGCAGTTGGCCCAGGCGATACAGCTGATCAAGGTTGCCCGGCTCCGGTGCGCGACCACCCCGGCGCGGGAACAGGGTGAAACGGAATCCGGCATGTTCGTGCAGGCTTTCATCGTTGTGGATCAGCGGCGCGACCACAGGTATATCGCACTCGGCGAGTTCGAAGGTGAATTGGTGTTCTTCGAGAATCGCTTCGTTGGTCCAGCGCAGCGGACGGTAAAACTTGGCGATCAGCGGCTCGGAGTCTTCGATGCCGACCTGATAGACACGGTTCTCGTAGCTGTTGAGCGCCAGAATGCGCGCGTCGCTGAGAAAGCCGATGCTTTCGACGGCATCGAGCACGAGGTCTGGGGTGAGGGTTTCAAACGGGTGGGCCATGCTGACTCCTGCGCGCGGCAGGCTGCCGCGTCCGGCCAAGCATGGTAGCGCAGACGGGGCCTCTTTAGGGGGTGGGCTTGAGGTAAGTGTGGTTTGGGCTGACGCTTTCGCGGGCAAGCCTTGCTCCTACAGTAGGCGCGAGACTTGCCGCGAAGAGGCCCTGTCAGGCGCCGACGATTCCGCCATCCTCGCGGGTAATCGCCATCACCGAAGACCGCGGCTTGCCATTGGGCAGGTGTTCAGGGAATGTCGACCCGCCGTTTTCCCCCGGATGCTGAATCCCGACAAACAAGGTCTTCTGATCCGGCGAGAAGCTGATCCCCGTCACCTCACAGCCCACCGGCCCGACCATGAAACGGCGGATCTCACCGGTTGCCGGGTCGGCGCACAGCATCTGGTTATTGCCCATGCCCGCGAAGTCGCCCGCATTGCTCGTGTCGCCGTCGGTCAGAATCCACAAGCGTCCGGCCTTGTCGAAGCCCAGGCCGTCCGGGCTGTTGAACATGTTCTGCGGGGTGATGTTTGACGAGCCGGCCTTCGGCGTGCCGGCGTGGACGCCCGGGTTGCCGGCGACCACAAACAGGTCCCAGGCAAAGCTATTCGAACCGTGATCGTCGCGGTCGGTGCGCCAGCGCAGGATCTGCCCGTAGACGTTCTTCTCGCGTGGGTTCGGGCCGCCCACCGGTTGGCCTTCTTCGCCGCGCTTGGCGTTGTTGGTCAGGGTGCAATAGACCTGGCCGTCCTTGGGGCTGACGACGATCCATTCCGGGCGGTCCATGCGCGTGGCGCTCACCACGCTGGCGGCGAGGCGCGCATGAATCAGCACTTCGGCCTGATCGGCAAAACCGCTGCTGGCGTCGATGCCGTTCTTGCCGTGGGTCAGTTCGATCCACTGGCCCTGGCCTTTCGGATGATCGGCGTTGCCGTCGCCCGCATCGAAACGCGCCACGTACAAGGTGCCGTGGTCCAGCAGATCGCGGTTGGCTTTGGGGTTTTTGTGGTTGATCTTGTCGCGGCTGACGAATTTATAGATGAACTCGCCACGTTCGTCGTCGCCCATGTACACCACGGCGCGACCGTCGTTGGTTTCGGCCAGGGCAGCGTTTTCATGTTTGAAGCGGCCCAGCGCGGTGCGTTTGACCGGCGTCGATTGCGGATCGAACGGGTCGATTTCCACCACCCAGCCGTGGCGGTTGAGTTCGTTGGGATTTTTCGCCAGGTCGAAGCGTGGATCGTGTTGATGCCAGTTGATGTCTTTGCTGGTTGCCACTGCGCCGTAGCGTTTCTGCGCGGCGTCGAATTTTTGCTCGGCATTGCTGCTGCCGAAGCAGTCGGTGAAGTTCTCTTCGCAGGTCAGATAAGTGCCCCACGGCGTTTTGCCGTTGGCGCAGTTCTGGAAGGTGCCGAGGACTTTCTTGCCGTGTTTGTCGGCACTGGTTTTCAGCAGGTCGTGACCCGCTGCGGGGCCGCTCAGTTTGATGGGCGCATTACCGTGAATGCGCCGGTTGTAGCGCGAGCCCTGGACGAACTGCCACTGGCCGTTCTTGCGCTGCACTTCGATCACTGACACGCCTTCGCAGGCCAGGGCCTTGCGCACATCTTCCGCCGATTGCGGCATGCCGCCGTGGGGGTAGAGGTAGCGGTAATTGGTGTATTCGTTGTTGATCGCCATCAGCGCCCGGTCTTTGTCACCGGGGAATTCGAACAGGCTCATGCCGTCGTTGTTGTCGCCGAACTGGACTTCCTGCGCCTGGGCCGTGCCGTTACCGCTAGGGTCGAATGTCGGGCCATTCTTTTGCAGCGGCTGGCCCCAGCTAATCAAAACCGAGGACTTGTAGCCCGGCGGCAGGGTGATGGTATCGGTCGTGGCGACGGCAATGCTGTCGAAGCCCAACAGTTTGCTGGAACCGGCGCTGACGCTGGCGGCCAGCACGCTGCGACTCAACAGGTTGCCACCGAGAAACATCGCCGCACCGCAGAGGGCGCCGGCGCTGATGAAACCACGACGGCTGAGGCCGACCATTTTTTCGAGGTCGGTGGGTTGGTTGTCTTCTAATAGGCTCACATCAGGCTCCCTGCGGGTTTTTGCAGCCACCTTAAGGGCGGTTGATGAAGCTTTTGTTGCAGCGCCTGCAGGCTAGAGCGGTGTACCCAGCAGGATGTTCGATGGCGCGAACTGCACCTGCACCGGTTTACCGGCGGCAAGCCCGAGGTTTTTCAGGTGCAGCGGCTCGGCCAGGGCGCAAAGTGTCTGGCCATTGGGCAGGCCGATGCGCACTTCGCTGGGGCTGTCTTCAGCGTCGAGGATTTCTTCGATCGTGCCCTTCAGGCAATTGTTGCCATGTGTTGCAGCTTGATCGATGCCAAGCAGTTCCAGCCAACCGGCCTTGATCAGTGCGACCACTTCGGTACCCGTTTCCAGCTCCAGGCGCAGGGTGCTGTCGTGAGTGATCTGCGCGTCAATGAGCAAGCCTTCGGCCAGTTCAAGGCGGATCCGGTCGTTGCGCCCCTGTGCATCGATCGCCACGACCTTGCCGTGCAATTGATTGCGCGCGCTGGTTCTGAGCATCAGCCGACCGAGCAAGTCCAGGTCGCTGGCCTCTTCGGCGGCTTCCAGAACCTGAGCCTGCAACGCTTGCAGCTTTTGATACAGGCGCAACACGCGCTCGCCTTCGCTGGACAATTTGGCGCCACCGCCGCCCTTGCCACCAACGCTGCGCTCCACCAGTGGTTTCTGCGCGAGGTTGTTCAGCTCGTCGATGGCGTCCCACGCGGCCTTGTAACTCAGGCCGGCGCTTTTTGCGGCGCGGGTGATCGAGCCCTGTTCGGCGATGTGTTGCAGCAACGCGATGCGCTGCGGACGACGGACAATGTGCTGGGACAACAACGTAGGCAAGGACATGGCAAGGCGCTTTGGGCTGTGGCGATGGATGGGACGTTGGCGACTTGGCGTGCGGGAGTCAAGTCAGGCCCCATCGCCAGGTTTGGGGGTACGGGCCAGGCAGTAGACGTCGACCCGCGTCGCCCCCGCCGCCATCAACAGCCGGGCCAGGGCCTGTGCGGTGGCGCCGGTGGTCAGCACATCGTCCACCAGTGCGAAGTGGCGACCTTTGACCGAAGCCTCGGGCGCCAGGGCGAAGGCGTGGCGCAGGTTCTTTTTACGTGCGTCGGCATTAAGGTCTTGTTGCGCGCTGGTGTCCTGAGTCCTCACCAACAGCGTTTCATCACAAAGAATGTCGAGGCCGGCGCTGAGCCAGCGGGCGAGCATCGCCGCTTGGTTGAAACCCCGCTGTCGCAGCCGCTTGGGGGCCAGCGGTACCGGTATCAGCGCGTCGGGCCGATCCAGATCTTCATCGAAGCGATGTTGCAGGAACTGAGCAAGAAGTTCGGCGAGCAGGCGGCCAAGCGGCCATTTTGCGCTGTGCTTGAAGCGGGTGATCAAACTGTCGACGGGAAAGCTGTAAGTCCAGGGCGCGGCGACTCGCTCGAAGGCTGGCGGTTGTTTCAGGCATTGGCCGCACGTCAGGCCGGTGGCGGGCAAGGGCAGGGCGCAGGTATGGCATTGGTCGCCCAGCCAGGGCAGCTCGGTTTCGCAGGCCATGCAGATCGGTATGGTGTCGTCCGCGACCTCTGAGCAGAGCAAACAGGATTGTTTATTTTTTAACCAGATGTAAACCGGTCCTTCGTATCGTGGTTGACAGTGCATGAGTCTTCCTTAAATATGCCGAACATCCGTGTCGCGTCTGTGGGTATTCCATTCCCCAGTCGCTTGCCAAGCATAACCAAGGAATCGCCCATGAGCGCCAGCACCACTGCCACCCTGCGTCACGACTGGTCTTTGGCTGAAGTCAAAGCACTCTTCGTTCAGCCATTCAATGACCTGCTGTTCCAGGCGCAGACGGTGCACCGCGCGCATTTCGACGCCAATCGCGTCCAGGTTTCCACCCTGCTGTCGATCAAGACCGGCGCGTGCCCTGAAGATTGCAAATATTGTCCGCAGTCGGGTCACTACAACACTGGCCTGGAAAAAGAAAAGCTGATGGAAGTGCAGAAGGTCCTCGAAGAGGCTGCTCGCGCCAAGGCGATCGGTTCGACCCGTTTCTGCATGGGCGCGGCGTGGAAACACCCGTCGGCCAAAGACATGCCTTACGTGCTGGAGATGGTCAAAGGCGTGAAAGCCATGGGCCTGGAAACCTGCATGACCCTTGGTCGTCTCGATCAGGACCAGACCGTCGCCCTGGCCGAAGCCGGCCTGGACTACTACAACCACAACCTCGACACCTCGCCGGAGTTCTACGGCAGCATCATTACCACCCGCACTTACAGCGAGCGCCTGCAAACCCTGGCCTACGTGCGTGATTCGGGGATGAAGATCTGCTCCGGCGGCATTCTCGGCATGGGCGAGTCCCTCGACGACCGCGCCAACCTGCTGATCCAGCTGGCCAACCTGCCGGAGCATCCGGAGTCGGTGCCGATCAACATGTTGGTGAAAGTCGCCGGCACGCCGCTGGAAAATGCCGACGACGTCGATCCGTTCGACTTCATCCGCATGCTCGCCGTTGCACGCATCCTGATGCCGAAATCCCACGTACGCCTGTCCGCCGGTCGCGAAGCGATGAACGAGCAGATGCAGGCTCTGGCGTTCTTTGCCGGCGCCAACTCGATTTTCTACGGCGAAAAACTGCTGACCACCGCCAACCCGCAGGCAGACAAGGACATGCAACTGTTCTCGCGTCTGGGCATCCTGCCGGAAGCCCGCGAAGAGCACGCCGACGAAGTGCATCAGGCCGCCATCGAACAGGCACTGGTGGAGCAGAAGAGCAGCGAGCAGTTCTATAACGCTGCTGTTTAACCCACGCAAAACCCTGTAGGAGCCTGCTTGCTGGCGATAGCATCACCACGGTCTGTCTGATGACCGTGGTGATGCTATCGCCAGCAAGCAGGCTCCTACACTCTGATCTTCGAGGCCTGCATGTCTTTCGATCTCGCCGCACGCCTTGCTGCCCGTCGTGCCGAAAACCTTTATCGCCAGCGCCCGCTTCTTGAAAGCCCTCAAGGCCCGGAAGTGGTGGTCGATGGTCAGCCATTGCTGGCGTTCTGTAACAACGATTACCTGGGCCTGGCCAATCACCCGCAAGTGATCGAAGCCTGGCGCGCCGGCGCGTCTCGTTGGGGCGTGGGCGGTGGTGCTTCGCATCTGGTGATTGGCCACAGCGGCCCGCATCACGCGCTGGAAGAAGCCCTTGCCGAATTCACCGGCCGCCCGCGCGCACTGCTGTTCACCACCGGCTACATGGCCAACCTCGGCGCGGTCACCGCATTGGTCGGGCAAGGCGATACGGTGCTGGAAGACCGGCTCAATCACGCGTCGTTGCTGGATGCCGGTTTGCTGTCCGGTGCGCGTTTCAATCGCTATCTGCATAACGATGCGGCCAGTCTGGCCAACCGCCTTGAGAAGGCCACCGGCAATACGCTGGTGGTCACCGACGGCGTGTTCAGCATGGACGGTGACATCGCCGATCTGCCGGCGCTGGCGCGGGAAGCCAAGGCCAAAGGTGCCTGGTTGATGGTCGATGACGCTCACGGCTTTGGTCCGCTGGGCGCCAATGGCGGTGGGGCCGTCGAGCATTTCGGCCTGAGTCAGGAGGACGTGCCGGTGTTGGTTGGCACCCTCGGCAAGGCGTTCGGTACGGCCGGTGCTTTTGTGGCTGGCAGTGAGGAGTTGATCGAGAGCCTGATCCAGTTCGCTCGCCCCTACATCTACACCACCAGCCAGCCGCCGGCACTGGCCTGCGCGACGCTTAAAAGCCTGGAATTGTTGCGCAGCGAACACTGGCGACGTGAGCATTTGCAGGCGCTGATTCGCCAGTTCCGCCAAGGCGCCGAGCAGATTGGCCTGGAGTTGATGGACAGCTTCACGCCGATCCAGCCGATCATGATTGGCGATGCCGGGCGTGCGGTCCGGCTGTCGCAGATGCTGCGTGAGCGTGGCCTGATGGTGACCGCGATCCGTCCACCGACCGTGCCCGCCGGCAGCGCCCGCTTGCGCGTTACCCTGACCGCCGCTCACAGCGAGGCGCAGGTGCAGCTATTGTTAAATGGACTGGCCGATTGTTTTCAACAACTGGGACCGGAGCCAAGCCATGCGTGATCGTCTGATTCTGCTGCCGGGCTGGGGTCTCGGGATTTCTCCGCTGGAACCCTTGGCGGCTGCCTTGCAAGGCCTGGATGAGCATCTGCGCGTCGAAATCGAACCACTGCCGGAACTGGAATCGAGCAACCTTGAAGAATGGCTCGATGAACTGGATTCGACGCTGCCCCAGGATGCCTGGCTAGGTGGTTGGTCATTGGGCGGCATGCTGGCATCCGAATTGGCGGCGAAGCGCGGTGACCGTTGCTGCGGTTTGGTGACCCTGGCGAGTAACCCTTCTTTTGTCGCCCATGAGCAGTGGTCGAGCGGGATGCCTGGCGAGACCTTCGACGCGTTTCTGGCCGGTTGCAAAGCCGATCCGGGCATGACGTTGAAACGTTTCTCGCTGCTGTGCACCCAAGGTGCCGCAGACCCGCGCGGGCTATCGCGGCTGTTGCTCGCTGGCGCACCGCTTTCGTCTCCATCGGTGCTGATGAGCGGCCTGGAGTTGCTTGCACAGCTGGATACCCGGCAAGCGTTGCAGGCGTTTCGCGGTCCGCAATTGCACTTGTTCGGTGGTCTCGACGGATTGGTCCCGGCCGAAGCGGCGGGGGATTTGCTGGCGCTGCTGCCGGATGTCGAAATCGGTCTGATTGAACAGGCCAGCCACGCGTTTCTTCTGGAAGACCCCCACGGTGTGGCGGGGGCGATTCAGGCCTTTTTGCATGAGTCCGGTGATGACTGATTTGTCCTTTCCCAACCTGCCCGGCGGCTTGCCCGATAAACGCCAGGTAGCGGCGTCCTTTTCCCGAGCGGCGGCGAGCTACGACAGCGTGGCCGAGTTGCAGCGCGACGTTGGCAATGAATTGTTGCGTCGCTTGCCGGAGGATTTTGTCCCGGGTCGATGGCTGGACATGGGTTGTGGCACCGGGTATTTCAGCCGTGCGCTCGGTGAGCGTTTTCCTGCCGGCAACGGGCTGGCCCTTGATATCGCAGAGGGGATGCTCAATCACGCCCGTCCCTTGGGCGGCGCCAACCATTTCATCGCCGGTGATGCCGAACGCTTGCCGTTGCAGGATTCGACCTGCGACCTGGTCTTCTCCAGCCTGGCGGTGCAATGGTGCGCGGATTTCGCCTCGGTGCTCAACGAAGCGTATCGGGTGCTGAAACCGGGCGGTATTTTCGCGTTTGCTAGTCTGTGTGTAGGCACGCTGTACGAATTGCGCGACAGCTGGCGTCAGGTGGATGGCATGGTGCACGTCAACCGCTTCCGCGAGTTCGGTGTTTACCAGCAGCTTTGCGCGGGCAGTGGCTTGAAGGTCATCAGCCTTGAAACACATCCACATGTGTTGCATTACCCCGATGTCCGCAGCCTGACCCATGAGCTCAAGGCACTCGGGGCGCATAACCTGAACCCCGGTCGGCCGGGCGGTTTGACCGGCAGGGCGCGAATCCTCGGCTTGATCGAGGCTTACGAGCAGTTTCGTCAGGCACAGGGACTGCCGGCGACTTATCAAGTGGTTTACGCCGTGCTGGAGAAACCCTTATGAGCGCAGCCTATTTCATCACCGGTACTGACACCGATGTCGGCAAGACCACCGTCGCCGCAGGTTTGCTGCATGCCGCGCGATTGTCAGGCTTGAGCACAGCGGCGGGTAAGCCGGTAGCCTCCGGGTGTGAGCTGACGCCCAAGGGATTACGCAACGCCGACGCACTGGCACTGCTGGCCGAATGCTCGATACCGTTGACCTACGATCAGGTCAATCCGGTCGCGTTCGAGCCGGCGATCGCACCGCATCTGGCAGCGCGGGAGGCTGGCGTGGCGCTGACCGTGCAATCGTTGCTGGCACCAATGCGGCAGGTTCTCGATCTGCAGGCGGACTTCACCTTGATCGAAGGCGCTGGCGGCTGGCGAGTGCCGTTGGCGGATCAAGACAATCTGTCAGACCTGGCCATGGCGCTGGATCTGCCGGTAATCCTGGTGGTTGGTGTGCGCCTGGGCTGCATCAACCATGCGCTGCTGACGGCTGAGGCAATTGCTCGGGATGGTTTGCAGTTGGCGGGGTGGGTGGCGAACATCATCGATCCGAAGACCTCGCGCCTGGAAGAAAACCTGGCGACGCTGGCCGAGCGCATTCCCGCGCCGTGCCTGGGGCGGGTGCCGAAACTCAAGTCGGTGACGGCCGAAGCGGTGGCCGAACATCTACAGCTGGATCTGCTGGACTGACGTTTCTGGCGTGGGTTTTACCTATGATAAGGCACTGTGCCATTAGTGTTTTTGTCGGGCCTTTTAACGGCGTGTCTGGTTCAATGGCCGCTGTTGATCCTTTGTAGGACGAGTTCTCCCATGGAAATCTCAGGAAACACCGCTTTCTATGCCGGTCTGAGCACTATTCAGACAGGGCAGAGCCGCGTCGATCAGGCTTCGGGGCAGATCGCCAACAACACCATCGAGCGTTCGGTCACCAGTCAGTCCTCCGAGGTTCAGGTCGATCGTCTGCGCTCGGTAGACCGCAGCCAGCAATCGGATCTGGCCAGCAATGTGGTCGAGATGTCTCAGGGCAAGTTCCAGGTGGAACTTGGCGTCAAAGTCGCCAAGGCCTCCGATGAAATGCTCGGTACGTTGATCGATACCTTCGCCTGATTCCTCATTGAATTCACTACCCCAGCGCCGCGCCTGTTCGCGGCGTTTTTCTGCGTAAGTCCTTCTCCCTCAACTAATCTCTCCTACATGACGTGTTGCTCAATCAACGACGTT
Source organism: Pseudomonas sp. GR 6-02 (assembly GCF_001655615.1). Classification (GTDB taxonomy): domain Bacteria; phylum Pseudomonadota; class Gammaproteobacteria; order Pseudomonadales; family Pseudomonadaceae; genus Aquipseudomonas. The sequence goes on along the minus strand of NZ_CP011567.1, from coordinate 5,881,796 downwards.
GCGCCACTGCGCGCCCAAGATTTTCATAGATCGAAGACGAACGGCAAAAGATCGGCGCTTGACAAGGTTTGGGCGTAAACGTATGTTTCAAACAACTGTTTGACCGTCACAACAAATCACCACGGTCGTTCATTCCCGGTTACATCAGCAGAGGTTTATCGCTATGCCTGACTACAAGGCCCCCTTGCGTGATATTCGCTTCGTTCGTGACGAACTGCTCGGCTACGAAGCGCACTATCAGAGCCTTCCGGCTTGCCAGGACGCAACTCCGGACATGGTTGACGCCATTCTCGAAGAAGGCGCCAAGTTTTGTGAGCAGGTGCTGGCTCCGCTGAACCGCGTGGGTGACACCGAAGGCTGCACCTGGAGCGAGTCGGGCGTTAAAACCCCGACCGGTTTCAAAGAAGCCTACAAGCAATTCGTCGAAGGCGGCTGGCCTAGCCTGGCCCACGATGTAGAGCACGGCGGCCAGGGCCTGCCGGAGTCTCTGGGCCTGGCTGTCAGCGAAATGGTTGGCGAGGCCAACTGGTCGTGGGGCATGTACCCAGGCCTGTCCCATGGCGCGATGAACACTATTTCCGAGCACGGCACGCCTGAGCAGCAAGAGGCTTACCTGACCAAACTGGTTTCCGGCGAATGGACCGGCACCATGTGCCTGACCGAACCGCACTGCGGCACTGACCTGGGCATGTTGCGCACCAAGGCCGAACCTCAGGCCGACGGCTCCTACAAAGTGTCCGGCACCAAGATCTTCATCTCGGCCGGTGAGCACGACATGGCCGACAACATCGTCCACATCGTTCTGGCACGTCTGCCGGACGCACCTGCCGGCACCAAAGGCATCTCGCTGTTCATCGTGCCGAAATTCCTGCCGAACGCAGATGGCTCGATCGGCGCGCGCAACGCTGTGAGCTGCGGTTCCCTGGAACACAAGATGGGCATCCACGGCAACGCCACCTGCGTGATGAACTTCGACGCGGCCACCGGTTACCTGATCGGCCCGGCGAACAAAGGCCTGAACTGCATGTTCACCTTTATGAACACCGCACGTCTGGGTACCGCGCTGCAAGGTCTGGCACACGCCGAGATCGGCTTCCAGGGCGGCCTGAAATACGCTCGCGATCGCCTGCAAATGCGCTCCCTGACTGGCCCGAAAGCGCCGGACAAAGCCGCTGACCCGATCATCGTTCACCCTGATGTTCGTCGCATGCTGTTGACCATGAAGGCGTTCGCCGAAGGCAACCGTGCGATGGTTTACTTCACCGCCAAGCAAGTCGACATCGTCAAATACGGCGTCGATGAAGAAGAGAAGAAGAAAGCCGACGCATTGCTGGCCTTCATGACGCCGATCGCCAAAGCCTTCATGACTGAAGTCGGTTTCGAATCCGCCAACCACGGCGTGCAGATCTACGGTGGCCACGGTTTCATCGCCGAGTGGGGCATGGAGCAGAACGTTCGCGACAGCCGTATTTCGATGCTGTACGAAGGCACCACCGGCATCCAGGCACTCGACCTGCTGGGCCGTAAAGTGCTGATGACTCAAGGCGAAGCGCTCAAGGGCTTCACCAAGATCGTCCACAAGTTCTGCCAGAGCAACGAAGGCAATGACGCGGTCAAAGAGTTCGTCGAGCCATTGGCTGCGCTGAACAAAGAATGGGGCGAGCTGACCATGAAGGTCGGTATGGCGGCCATGAAAGATCGCGAAGAAGTCGGCGCAGCATCCGTGGACTACCTGATGTACTCCGGTTACGCCTGCCTGGCCTACTTCTGGGCTGACATGGCGCGTCTGGCGGCCGAGAAACTGGCTGCCGGTACCACCGAAGAGGCGTTCTACACCGCCAAGCTGCAGACTGCGCGCTTCTACTTCCAGCGCATCCTGCCGCGTACCCGCACTCACGTTGCAACCATGCTGTCGGGCGCCAACAACCTGATGGACATGAAAGAAGAAGACTTCGCACTGGGTTACTAAGCCCTACGCAGTCTCTTCACAAAGCCGCTGCTTCCTCGGAAGCAGCGGCTTTTTTATGCCTGACGCAAACGATCACGTCTTTAAATATTCCTGACTAAAACGCTAAGAAGAACGACTTTGCTGCCGTTAAAGAGGCTGCGATGTGACGCCTGTCACGTTGCACGTGCTTAGCTGCGCCAAATGCAGGCACAATGCCATCTTTGTTTGCCGGGTCGGAGCTTTACCCTTGCCGCGTTCTTCCGCTGTACGTTTCAGCCATTTTTTGCCATCGCTGCTGTTGTTGCTCGCGGGGCTTGCGGCTGCCTACGTCAAGGATCTCAACGTCTTCTTCACTTCGCTGTTCAACGTGCTGCCCACTCTGGTGCTGTTGCTCGGCGGTGCGTATTGCGCGGTTTATCGACGTCAGCGTGAACTGTTTCTGATGGTCACGGTGTACATCGCCTACTTCCTGCTCGACACCCAGACCGACTATTACCGCGACAACGGCAAGGTTCGTGAAGACGCCGCGGTGGTGTTCCATCTGTGCTGTCTGTTGTTGCCGTTGCTGTTTGGCTTGTTCGCTGCCTGGCAAGAGCGTACTCACCTGTTCCAGGACATGGTGGCGCGTTTCGCTGTGTTGCTGGCGTTCGGCAGTGTGGCGCTGGGGCTGGAGCAAAGTTACCCACAGGCGCTGCTGATGTGGCTGTCGGAGATCCGCTGGCCGGCGTTGCATGGTGCGTGGATGAGCCTGATCCAATTGTCTTATCCCGTGTTCCTCGCCTCGTTCCTGTTATTGGCCTGGCAATACTGGCGCAACCCAAGACCCTTGCACGCTGCGCAATTGGTGGGGCTGTTGGGATTGTTCTGGATGTTGCCGAAAACCTTCATCCTGCCCTTCACCCTCAACATCATGTGCAGCCAGGTGATGTTGATGATTGCCGCCGCGGTTGCCCATGAGGCCTATCAGATGGCTTTCCGCGACGAACTCACCGGCCTGCCGGGGCGCCGCGCCCTGAACGAGCGCATGCAACGGCTGGGGCGCAATTACGTGCTGGCGATGAGCGACGTCGATCACTTCAAGAAATTCAACGACACCCACGGCCACGATGTCGGCGATCAAGTGTTGCGTCTGGTCGCCAGCAAGCTGTCGAAAATCAGTGGTGGCGGTAGGGCATATCGCTACGGCGGTGAGGAATTTGCCTTGGTGTTCGCAGGCAAGACCCTCGAAGAGTGCATGCCGCATCTGGAGGTCATCCGCGAATCCATTGCCACTTACAACATCCAGCTGCGCAATCAGGACAGCCGTCCCCAGGATGACCAGCAGGGACGCCAGCGTCGCGCGGGTTCGGGTGCCTCGAGTGTTTCGGTCACCGTCAGCATCGGCGTCGCCGAACGCCTGGAACAACGCACCCCCGAAGAAGTGCTCAAATCCGCCGACCAGGCGCTCTACAGCGCCAAGGGGGCGGGGCGAAACTGTGTGATGGCCTTCGGTCAGAACCGCCGTGGCGCAGTGCGCATGGACGCCGCTGCGGGTTGAGTGATGATGGCGCATTCAGCGTCTGGACTGTGATTGTGAGGTGTGATGCACGGCAGTAGGTTTGGGCCATCTGCTGCCGGAGAAATGAACATGCCCGAGTACAAAGCTCCCCTGCGCGACATGCGCTTTCTGATCGATCACGTGTTTGATTTTCACAGCAACTACGCCGCGCTGGGGGCCACCGATGCCAGCCCGGACATGGTCAATGCGATTCTCGAAGAAGGCGCGAAATTCTGTGAGAACGTTCTCGCACCGCTGAACCGCAGCGGCGACGAAGAAGGCTGCCATTTCGACAACGGTGTGGTCACAACGCCTACAGGCTTCAAGCAAGCATTCGCACAATACGTGGAAGGCGGCTGGCATGGTCTGGCGGCGGACCCGGCTTACGGCGGCCAGGGCTTGCCAAGTTCCTTGGGGCTGGTCATCAGCGAAATGGTCGGCTCCAGTAACACGTCCTGGGGCATGTACCCCGGCCTGACCCACGGTGCGATGTCGGCCATCCATGCCCATGGCACTGAAGAACAGAAACAGACCTACCTGAGCAAGCTCACCGCAGGCCAATGGACCGGCACCATGTGCCTGACCGAAGCCCATTGCGGCACCGATCTGGGCATCATCAAGACCCGCGCCGTGCCTCAGGCCGATGGCAGTTACGCGATCTCTGGCAGCAAGATATTCATCTCCGCCGGTGAGCACGACATGAGTGACAACATCATTCATCTGGTGCTGGCCAAACTGCCGGACGCGCCAGCGGGGACCAAAGGTATTTCGCTGTTTATCGTGCCCAAATTCCTACCCAATGCCGAGGGCGAGGCAGGCGAGCGCAACGGCGTTTCCTGCGGCTCGATCGAACACAAAATGGGCATCAAGGCCTCGGCCACCTGCGTGCTGAATTTCGACGATGCCAAGGGCTTCTTGATCGGTGAGCCGAATAAGGGCCTGAACTGCATGTTCACCATGATGAACCACGCGCGGCTCGGCACCGGCATGCAAGGTTTGTGTCTGGGGGAGGCGAGCTTCCAGGGGGCGGTCAAATACGCCAACGACCGTCTGCAAATGCGCTCGCTGACCGGCCCGAAAGCCCCGGAAAAACCTGCCGACCCGATCATCGTGCATCCCGATGTGCGCAGGATGTTGTTGACCATGAAGGCCTTCAATGAAGGCAACCGGGCGCTGACTTACTTCACCGCACAGTTGCTGGACGCTGCGCACCTGAGCCCGGATGAAACGGCGCGTCAGGACGCCGAGGATTTGCTGGCGTTCCTCACACCGATCTGCAAAGCCTTCATGACCGACACCGGGCTGGAGGTGACCAACCTCGGCATGCAGGTGTTTGGCGGCCACGGTTTCATTCGTGAGTGGGGCATGGAGCAGTTGGTTCGCGACTGCCGGATCGCGCCGATCTATGAAGGCACCAACGGCATTCAGGCGCTGGATCTGCTTGGGCGCAAAGTCCTTGGCAGTCAGGGAAAACTGCTGCGCGGCTTCACTAAAATCGTCCACAAGTTCTGTGCGGCAAACGCTGAGCACCCGCAACTCGGCGGTTATGTGGCGCAACTCAACGATCTGAATCAGCAGTGGGGTGAATTGACCACCAGGATCGGCATGGCTGCGATGAAAAATCCGGATGAGGTCGGCGCCGCCTCGGTGGATTACCTGATGTACTGCGGCTATATCATCCTCGGCTACCTGTGGCTACGCATGGCGCTGGTGGCTCAGTCGCAGTTGGAGGCGGGCAGCGGTGATGCCGATTATTGCCGAGGCAAGCTGGCGACCAGCGAGTTTTACTTCAAGCGCTTACTGCCGCGTACGGCTGCTCATCGGGCGGCCATCGAGGCGGGTAGCGACTGTTTGATGAAGTTGCCGGCGGAGTTGTTTGCACTTTAATCATTCAAATCGGCCATAAAGAAGCCCGCCTTGCTGCGGGCTTCTTTATGAAGAACAGGTCGGTGACTAAAAATAACAAATCGGTCATGGGCTGACCCTATGTGTCGTAAAAGTTGTTGAGGTACACTCGGACACAGCGAAATCACTATTCCTACGAACCACCTGTTTAGATCTTGCGAGGTTTGCCATGGCTGACTACAAAGCGCCCCTGCGCGATATGCGCTTCGTCCTCAATGAAGTTTTCGAGGTCGCCAAACTCTGGGCCGAACTGCCTGCGCTCGCCGAGACCGTCGATGCTGAAACCGTCGAAGCCATTCTGGAAGAAGCCGGCAAGGTCACCAGCAAAAGCATCGCGCCCCTGAGCCGTGCGGCTGACGAAGAAGGTTGCCACTGGGCCGACGGTGCCGTCACCACCCCGGCCGGTTTCCCACAGGCGTATCAGACCTACGCTGAAGGCGGTTGGGTCGGTGTCGGTGGCGATCCAACCTACGGCGGCATGGGCATGCCCAAGGCGGTTTCGGCGCAGGTCGAAGAAATGGTCAACTCCGCCAGCCTGTCGTTCGGTCTGTATCCGATGCTGACCGCCGGCGCCTGCCTGTCGATCAACGCCCACGCCAGCGAAGAGCTGAAAGCCGCGTACCTGCCGAACATGTACGCCGGTGTCTGGGCCGGTTCCATGTGCCTGACCGAGCCGCACGCCGGTACTGATCTGGGGATTATCCGCACCAAGGCCGAACCTCAGGCTGACGGTTCCTACAAGGTCAGCGGCACCAAGATCTTCATCACCGGCGGCGAGCACGACCTGACCGAAAACATCATCCACCTGGTATTGGCCAAACTGCCAGACGCGCCAGCAGGGCCGAAAGGTATTTCGCTGTTCCTGGTGCCGAAGTTCATGGTCAATGCCGATGGCAGCCTCGGTGCGCGCAACCCGGCGACCTGTGGTTCGATCGAACACAAGATGGGTATCCAGGCGTCTGCGACCTGCGTGATGAACTTCGACGAAGCCGTGGGTTACCTGGTCGGCGAGCCGAACAAAGGCCTGGCGGCGATGTTCACCATGATGAACTACGAGCGTCTGGGTGTCGGCATCCAGGGCCTGGCCTCGGGTGAACGTTCCTACCAGAACGCCATTGAATACGCTCGCGACCGCCTGCAGAGCCGTTCGCCGACCGGCGCGCAGAACAAGGACAAAGTGGCTGACCCGATCATCGTCCACCCTGACGTGCGTCGCATGCTGCTGACCATGAAAGCCTCGAACGAAGGCGGCCGTGCATTTTCCACTTACGTGGCGATGCAACTGGACACCGCCAAGTTCAGCGAAGACGCCACCACCCGCAAGCGCGCAGAAGACCTGGTCGCACTGTTGACGCCTGTTGCCAAGGCATTCCTGACCGATTTGGGGCTTGAAACCACAGTTCATGGCCAGCAGATTTTTGGCGGCCACGGCTACATCCGTGAGTGGGGCCAGGAGCAACTGGTTCGTGACGTGCGTATCACGCAGATCTACGAAGGCACCAATGGTATTCAGGCGCTGGACCTTGTCGGGCGCAAGATCGTCGGCAGCGGCGGGGCATTCTACAAACTGTTCGCTGACGAGATTCGTCATTTCACCGCGACGGCCAGTGCTGATTTGGCGGAGTTCACCAAACCGCTGAACGATGCAGTGGGCACCCTCGACGATCTGACCGCATGGCTGCTGGACCGGGCGAAAAACAACCCGAACGAAATCGGCGCTGCTTCGGTCGAGTATCTACAAGCATTCGGTTACACCGCCTATGCCTACATGTGGGCACTGATGGCCAAGGCAGCCTTCGGCAAAGAAGCGCAGGACGATTTCTACGCGAGCAAACTGGGTACGGCGCGGTTCTATTTCGCTCGTCTGCTGCCACGTATTCACTCGTTGAGCGCGTCGGTAAAGGCGGGAAGCGAATCGTTGTTCCTGTTGGACGCAGGACAGTTCTGACTCTGTAACGTCATGTAAGCATTCTCTTACATGACGTGCTGCTGTTTTCCCATATGCGCAGATTGGATCCAGAGCTAATCTACTTCACATGGACGTCGCGCAGGAAGCGCAAAGCAACAACACGGACACGTAGGATTCTGCCAGGACGGCGGAGTGAAATGGATGTCAGGGAAACAGTCTGCAAAGCCCCGCTTCGGCGGGGTTTTCTTTTGCCTGCAAAAAAGTTCAGCTCAACCCATCCAGGGCCGTCGGGCTACGCAAGTGTTCATCCATCACCTCTTCCAGCAATGTCCGCAACAACGCCAGCGAAGCCTGTTGCCGCTGCACATCCCGACACACCAACCCCACTTTCAGCGGCACCCGCGGCTCACTCAGTGGTTTCCACAGCAACTCTTGGTCGCCATGGGTCTTTTGCGAGCGTCCGGGCAGCACAGTCGCCAGCCGCGTGTGCGGCAGGCTGTCGAGAATCCCCGCCATGTTGTTCAGCTCGGCCTGCACCTGCGGCCGGCGCCCAAGACTGGCCAGTTGTGCCTGCCAGATCTGCCGCACCTGGAACTCTTCACCCAACAGCAACATGGGCAACTCGGCCGCCTGGCTCATGGAGACCTTCTTGAATTCGCGCAACGGATGGTCCGCCGGGATGACAAGGGTCAGCTCATCTTCGTACAACGGCACGCCGTGCAAACCCGGCTGACGGGGCGGCAGGTAACTGATCCCGATGTCCAGCGAACCATTGAGTAGTCGCCGCTCGATTTCCAGGCCGGTCAGTTCATAGATCTGCACCACCAGATGCGGCTGTGCCTTGCGCACGCGTTCGAGCATTTGCGGCACCAGGCTGGAGTGGACGGTCTGCAGTACGCCAATGGCCAAGGTTCGCAGCGCCTTGCCCTTGAAATTGCCCAAGGCTTCGCGCGCGCGTTGCAAGCCATCGAGCAAGGGCAGGGCATGGTTGTACAACGTGTGGGCCGCCAGGGTTGGCAGCAGACGTTTGCTGCTGCGTTCGAACAGGCTCACATCGAGGTTCTGTTCGAGTTGGCGGATCTGCTGGGACAACGCTGGCTGGGAGATAGAAAGCCGCTCGGCGGCCCGACCGACGTGGCCCTCTTCGTAGACCGCGACGAAATAACGCAGTTGCTTGAAATCCATAAGTAATACTTATCGAAAATGCTGAGAAATCGAAATGGCTCAGTGCCTTGCCTACGCCTAGTCTAACCGCATTCACAAGGCTTACAGGGCCATAAAGCACGATGAATACCGTTTACAGCGATGGTGTTTACATAGGCAAGGCAAAAAACCTCGGACGAGGTTTTATCCGATGAATCTGTTCAACCTGCGACGCAAGCCACCGAGCCTTGATGACCTGGCGATGGACACTTCCCTGCCGGCCAGAAGCGACAACTTTTCCAGCGAGTGCCTGATGCCCAGTGTCGAACGACCGAAACAGATTTTCGTGCGTGGCCAAGGCTCCTGGTTGTGGGACAGCGATGACCGCGCTTACCTGGATTTCTCCCAGGGTGGCGGCGCCAATAGCCTCGGACATAGCCCTTCAGCACTGGTCAAAGCGATTTCGGAGCAGGCTCAGTCGCTGATCAATCCGGGTTTCGGTCTGCACAACCGCGGCATGCTCAACCTCGCCGACCGGCTCTGCGCCGGTACCGGCAGTGACCAGGCGTACCTGCTCAACAGTGGCAGCGAAGCCTGTGAAGCGGCGATCAAACTGGCGCGCAAATGGGGCCAGCAACATCGTGGCGGCGCTTCGCGGATCATTGTGGCCAGCAAAGGCTGTCATGGCCGTAGCCTGGGGACGATTTCTGCGTCGGACAGTTCGAATCTGATCAACCGATTCGAGCCACAGTTGCCGGGCTTCAGCCATGTCCCGTTCAATGACCTGCCCGCCTTGCATGCGGCCGTGGATGCCCAGACGGTCGCGATCATGCTCGAACCGATCCAGAGCGAGGCCGGGGTGATTCCCGCTACCGAGCACTACCTCAAGGGCGTCGAGCGCTTGTGTCGTGAGCTTGGCATTCTGCTGATATTTGACGAAGTGCAAACCGGCGTCGGGCGCTGCGGCACATTGCTTGCCGAACACTCCTACGGCGTGCGGGCAGATATCGTGGTGCTCGGCAAAGGGCTCGGTGGTGGCGTGCCATTGGCGGCATTGTTGGCGCGAGGCAAGGCCTGTTGTTTCGAAATCGGCGAAATGAGCGGTACTCATCATGGCAATGCGTTGATGAGTGCCGTCGGGCTTGTCGTGCTCGACAGCGTGCAGGACAAGGGCTTTATCGATCATATGCGGGAAACCGCTCAGCATCTGGGCGAAGGCCTGAGTCGTCTGGCCCATCGCTATGGTCACGGCGAATTGCGCGGGCAAGGGCTGCTCTGGGGGCTCGATCTGTCCGACGATTCGGCCGACGCCGTAGTCAAGGCTGCGTTGTACGAAGGCTTGCTGCTCAATGCGCCGCAAGCCGATTGCCTGCGCTTCACCCCGGCCCTTACGGTCAGCAAGGCCAATATCGACGAAATGCTCCTGCGTCTGGCCCGCGCCTTCTCCCGCGTGCGCACCGCGCAACTGCAGTGCCGCAAAGGTATTGCGGTCTGATCAAACCCGCCCTGCACGAATTTCCGAACCGTCTCGCGGTATAACGCAGCGCCCCACGTTTGATTCTTTTCGCGTGGGGCGTTTTTTTGTCTCTGCGTTTTGCCGAAGACATTTCAGTGCTTGAGCGATAGCAGGATCAATGGTTGCCCGCGAATGGGGCGCTACGATTTCAGTCCGCCAACTCCATCACCCGCCGATAAAACATCCATTCCTGCTCCAGCGCATGGGCCTGATTGCCGGCCTTGCGGAAACCATGACGTTCGTCTGCGTAGTAGTGGGCTTCGACCAGAATGCCGTTGTCCTGTAATGCCTTGACCATGTCGCGGGTCTGTTGCGGCACCACCACGGCGTCCAGTTCACCCTGAAAGAAGATCATTGGAACGCTGATGTTGTTCGCATGCAGCAGCGGCGTGCGCGCGGCGTAGCGTTCAGCGTCCTCTACCGGGTCTCCGATCAACCAGTCCAGATAATCGCTTTCGAACTTGTGGGTGACGCGGCCCAGCGCAACGGGATCGCTGACGCCATACAGGCTGGCGCCCGCACGAAAGACCTTGTGAAAGGCCAATGCGCACAATGCGGTGTACCCGCCGGCGCTGCCACCACGGATAAACGCTTTATCGCCGTCGATCAGTCCGCGCCCGGCCAGGTAGCCGACCACTGCGCAGGCATCTTCCACGTCCACCTTGCCCCAGCTCAAATGCAGCGCCTGGCGATAAGCACGGCCGTAGCCGCTGCTGCCTCGGTAGTTGAGATCGGCCACGGCGAAGCCGCGTTGTGCCCAATACTGGATTCGCGGGTCGAACATCGGGTAGCAGGCCGAAGTCGGGCCGCCGTGAATGAACACCACCAAGGGCGGTTTCGTGTCACCGGTCATCGCCGGGTAGAAGAAACCGTGGGCCTCGCCTGAGCCGCTGGGATAGCACAGGGTTTGCGGGCGGCTGATCTGTTCGGCGGGCAGCGGTGCAATGCCGCCGGCCAGAACGTTGACCTGGCGTGTTTCACGGTCGATGGCAATGACTGCCGACGAACTGACCGGCGAAGCAGCGATGCAGTAGATGAACTGTTCATCCTGTGCGAGATGGCGGAAGCGGCTGTAGTCGCCCGTGAAATCCTCACGGGAGCCATCGCCATGACAAAGCCCCAGTCGACCAAAACCCTCTTCGGTCCAACTCGCCAGATAAGTGTCTTCGCTCAACGGTAACCAGGTGCAACCACCCAATTGCCAGGGCGCCGGTCCATGGTCGGCAGCAGTGCTCGGGAGTGGGCTCAGTCCTTCTGTCGACTCCACCCACGGCTGCCAGAAACCGCCGCGATCGGTCAGACAATACAGACGGCCGCTGTCATCGAATCCCGGTTGTTGCAGTGACTCCTGAGCACCGTCACCGGCCACACAACGCGGCTGCGCAAAGGTGTGATCGCGCTGGCGTTCGGCAACCATCAGGCGTGTTGCGGTCCAGGGCTGATCCGGGCGATTCCACTCGATCCAGGCCAGACGTCGACCGTCAGGACTCAAGGTCGGTGCCGCGTAGAAATCAGCGCCTTCGGCCAGCAGATGGCGTCGGCCATCTGCCAGATCGATCGCCACCAGGCGATGCCGATCGCGGTTTTCTTCCACCGCCAGCACTTGCCCGTTGGCGAAGTGCAGATCGCCGTACCGGCATTCACTTGAAGTCAGCACCTCAGGCGTCCCATCGCTCAGCGATTGCCGATACAGCTGCTGATCGGCCTCGTTGACGAACACCAGCCCGTCATCGGTCAGACAAAACGCGCCACCGCCATATTCGTACACCCGGCTGCGCACACTGAACGTGGGTGGCGTCAGGCAATGGGCCTGACCGTCGCGCCACTGCCAGACTCGGCAGGCAGCATCTTCGGGGCGGTACTCGTTCCAGAACAGGCCATGTGGCCCGACCTGCAACTCGGCGAAGTCGATGCCGGCCGCGACGGCCCTGGCGGCGCTCAAGGGTTCAGCTTTTGGCGATGAGGCGTGAGTTTCGTTCATTGCGAAAGGCCAGTTGTTCGATGGTCTGGGTCGCGTGCTCGGCTTCTTCGCGGGCCTTGAGGATCACGCCGTGATGTTTCGACTTGCTGCACACCGGGTCGGCATTGCTCGCGTCACCCGTGAGCATGAACGCCTGGCAACGGCAGCCGCCGAAGTCCTTTTCTTTCTCGTCGCAGGAGCGGCACGGCTCGGGCATCCAGTCGTAACCGCGAAAGCGGTTGAAGCCGAACGAGTCGTACCAGATGTGCTGCATGCTGTGGTCGCGCACGTTGGGAAACTGCACCGGCAGCTGTCGGGCGCCATGACAGGGCAGGGCGGTTCCGTCTGGTGTGACCGTCAGAAAAATACTGCCCCAGCCATTCATGCAGGCTTTCGGACGCTCTTCGTAATAGTCCGGCGTCACGAAAATCAGCTTGCACGGATGCCCTTCGGCTTCCAGTTTCGCGCGGTATTCGTTGGTGATGCGTTCGGCGCGAACCAATTGTTCCTTGGTCGGTAGCAGGCCGACCCGATTGAGCTGAGCCCAACCATAGAACTGGCACGTCGCGAGTTCGACGAAGTCTGCCTCAAGGGCAATGCACAGCTCGATGATCCGGTCGATTTTGTCGATGTTGTGCCGATGGGTGACGAAGTTCAGCACCATCGGATAGCCGTGCGCCTTCACCGCACGGGCCATTTCGAGTTTTTGCGCGAAGGCCTTTTTCGAGCCGGCCAGCAGGTTGTTCACCTGCTCGTCGCTGGCCTGGAAGCTGATCTGGATGTGGTCCAGGCCGGCCTTTTTGAAGTCGCTGATTTTCTGCTCGGTGAGGCCGATGCCGGAGGTGATCAGGTTGGTGTAGAACCCCAGTTTGCGCGCCTCAGCGATCAACTCGGCGAGGTCCTGGCGTACCAGCGGTTCACCACCGGAAAACCCCAACTGCGCCGCGCCCATTTCCCGGGCTTCGCGAAAGACCTTGATCCACTGCTCGGTGGTCAACTCCTGGCCTTGCTCGGCGAAATCCAGCGGATTGGAGCAGTACGGGCATTGCAACGGGCAGCGATAGGTCAGCTCGGCCAGCAGCCAAAGGGGCAGGCCGATTTCGGGCTTGGGCGGTAACTTGCCTGACACGGAATCAGGCAAGTTCGATCCAGTGCTGAGCACGGGCGACCTCCATGAATTGCTCGATGTCGTCACCGAGCTCGGGCACGCCGGGGAACTGTTTGTCGAGCTCGGCGATGATGGCCGCGACATCTCGCTGGCCATCGATCAAGCCACCGATCAGCGCGGCGCTCTCATTGAGTTTGATCATGCCTTCGGGGTAGAGCAATACATGGCCCTTTTGCGCCGGTTCGTACTGGAAACGGTAGCCGGGACGCCAGGTCGGGGTTTTGCTGCGATCAAAACTCATAAGGTGATTCCTTTATGCCAGACCCGCTGTTCGGTCACGCTGTGGTACGGCGGGCGGTTCAGTTCGTAGGCCATGCTCATGGCATCGAGCATGCTCCAAAGAATGTCCAGTTTGAACTGGAGAATTTCCAGCATGCGCTCCTGGCCTTCCCGCGTAGTGTAATGCTGCAACGTGATTGCCAGACCGTGCTCCACATCCCGGCGAGCCTGGCCCAGGCGCGTACGGAAATATTCGTAACCGGCCGGGTCGATCCACGGATAATGCTGCGGCCAACTGTCGAGGCGCGATTGGTGGATTTGCGGCGCAAACAGCTCGGTCAATGAGCTGCTGGCGGCTTCCTGCCAACGGGCCCGGCGGGCGAAGTTGACGTAGGCATCCACAGCGAAACGCACGCCGGGCAGCACCAGTTCTTGGGAGCGCAACTGATCCGGGTCGAGGCCGACCGCTTGCCCAAGACGCAACCAGGCTTCGATACCGCCGTCTTCACCGGGGGCGCCGTCATGGTCCAGCAGGCGCTGAATCCACTCGCGACGAATCTCGCGGTCCGGGCAGTTGGCCAGGATCGCGGCGTCCTTGAGCGGGATGTTCACCTGATAGTAAAAGCGGTTGGCGACCCAGCCCTGGATCTGCTCGCGGGTCGCCCGGCCTTCATACATCGCCACGTGATACGGGTGATAGATGTGGTAGTAGGCGCCCTTGGCGCGCAGGGCCGCTTCGAATTCGGCGGGGGACATTGGGGTGTCAGTCATTGCGGTTCTCCGGGAACAACCGGTGGATTCTTTGGTGTCTGGTCTGACGCCTTCGCGGGCAGGCCTGCTCCCACAGAGATAGCGCTATCCCTGTGGGAGCGTGGCTGGCCCGCGAAGAGGCCATCCGCTACAGCACAATACTCATGCCGTCATAAGCCACTTCAACTTCACGACGGGCCAGCTCCGCACGCTCTGGCGAATCCTCATCGAGAATCGGGTTGGTGTTGTTGATGTGGATAAGCACTTTGCGCTGCTTGGGCAGTTGTTCCAGCACTTCGAGCATGCCGCCGGGGCCGTTCTGCGCCAGATGGCCCATTTCCCGACCCGTGCGCGTGCCGACGCCACGGCGCTGCATTTCGTCGTCGTCCCACATCGTACCGTCTACCAGCAGACAATCGCTGCTGGCCATGATCTTCAGCAGCGGAGCATCGACCTTGCCCAGGCCCGGTGCGTAGAACAGTTTACCGCCGGTGCTCAGGTCTTCGACGATCAGGCCGATGTTGTCGCCCGGATGCGGGTCAAAGCGGTGCGGCGAGTAGGGTGGGGCGGCGCTGCGCAGGGGCAGTGGGGTGAAACGCAGATTCGGGCAGGCCGGGACGGTGAAGCTCTGATCGAGTTCGATACGGTTCCAGTTCAACCCGCCGTTCCAGTGGGTCAGCATGGTGAACAACGGGAACCCGGTGCTCAGGTCTTCATGGACCATGTCAGTGCACCAGACCTGATGCGGGCAACCTTCGCGCAGGCTGAGCAGGCCGGTGGTGTGGTCGATCTGGCTGTCCATCAGGATGATTGCGCTGATGCCGGTATCACGCAGCGCGCGTCCCGGCTGCATCGGCGCGAAACTCTGGAGCTGGGCGCGGATGTCCGGCGAAGCATTGCACAGCACCCAGTTCACGCCATCATCGGAAATCGCGATGGACGACTGGGTACGCGCTTCGGCCCGCAGGCTGCCGTCGCGAAAACCTGCGCAGTTCGCGCAGTTGCAGTTCCACTGGGGGAAACCGCCGCCGGCGGCGGAACCTAGAATCTGGACAAACATGGCCGCTCCATCATTGAAAACTGAAAATAAAAACGCCCCGGCAAGCCGAGGCGTAGCACTGCATTCTCTACCAAACGGCAGAGCTTAGCGGCTTGCGAAGTACATGGTGACTTCGAAGCCGATACGCAGGTCGGTGTAAGCAGGTTTGGACCAGGACATAGAAGCGCTCCTTCAGGTGGATGGGACAGTTGAGACCTACACATATAGTCCACCTCCAGCCGGAGATGTTCAGATAGTTAGGTGGCTATGTTACTCAAAATTACAGAGTGATTGGCTGCGAATCTTTGAGAAAGCTAATTGCAGCGCCGGTAATGATCATTTTGCCACTTGCCAGCGCGTAGTCGGGCAAGGTCCGCTGGCCAGACAGCGCCAGCCACCTTCGGCCCTATTCAGTCGCTGTGCCGCGGCCAGCAAGGCTTTGCGGTCGATCTTCAGAATCGCTTGAGGTAAAAGGCCCAGATAATCCGACGAGTGGCCGGCCAGTTTGCCTTGCCAGAGCAGTTCGGCGGCCTGGGTGTTGGGCAGGGCGGTGCTGTCGAATTGATCGGCCAGGGCTTGGCGTTGGGCGATGAAGGTCAGCTCATCGATGCTTTCGATCATCCTTTCGAGCTCGCCGAGGAATTGTTCGATGTGCTGCAACAAGTCCAGAGGCGCGACGCTCGGCGATTGCACGCCGAACAACAGCCCGGTCTGACCGTTGATCTGGCGCAGGCCACTGAACACCGCGTAACCGAGTTGCAGCTCCACCCGCAAGCGTTGATAGAACGGTGTCTGGCACACGTGTGCGAGCAAGCGCCAGGCAGCTTCGTCGGCGATGTCATGGGTTGCCGTCGGACAAAAGAGTAACAGCGCGTGTTCGCTGGAGCCGGTATCGATGGCGCTCCAGAGATGCTGTGAGCCGATCGATAGAGGTGACGTCGATTGATGGTCTGGCGTTCCCGGCACACGACTCAACGCCAACCCCATCGCCGCTTGCGTCTGGGCCGACAATCCGGTCGCCAGGCCATCCCAGCGCGCACTCGACCAGAGTTGCTGCAAGTCATCCGAGGCTGCGGTGTGCTCAGTGCATAGATCGGGCAACGCCTTGAGCAGCTGTCGAATCGGCATCAATGGGGTGGCCGTCGGTGCTTCCTGTAAGAAACGGGCATCAGGTTTTGTCAGCGCTTTCAGCACATGTTCGAGGACTGTTGGCATCGGCTCCTGCAGGCCCGTCAGTTTCAGCAGCCACTCATTGCCCGATGCGCTGAAGGAAACGTCGACACCGGCCTGACGTGCATCCTCGCGCAACGGCCCCAGGTTGTTTTCCAGATTGGTCTGAAGACGGCCGTGAGGCGCGGACTCCAGGCGCCAGCGCAGATAAACCGCGCCTTCATCCGTGTTATCCGGCAACGCCTGACTGAACTGCATCGGCGAACGTTCGCGGCGACTGCGCGAGCGATCCTGGGCAAAGGTCCGCAGGCCACGGTGGGCGCTGGTCTGGCCGCGAATCAAGCCGGCATTCGGGGCTGGAGTCTCGGTACGCAAAAACGGGTTGGGGGGCGGTAGTTGCCACTGGCCGGTGAAGTTATCCACAGCGCCGATTTGTTGCAGGATTGCCTTGAGGGCGACAACGCCCTGTTCGGACAACCCCGGTTCAAGTTGCTCGCTGTCCCGTTGGGCCAGTTGCAAGGCGCTGCTGACTTGTTGTTGGCGCTGCTGCAGGGCTGCGTATTCTTCGCGCAATTGGGCCCAATCCTGACGGGAGGCAAAAAAGCCCAGCCAATCCAGAAGCCGTTCGCGGATCACGTTGCCCGATTGCGTGGTGTTTGCGGGCAGCGTGAATTCGATGTGCAGCAAGGCTTGCCCAGCGTAGCAGTAGAGCGGCGCAGCTTTCAGGTTGTCTGCCAGCCCGCTGTCTCGCAGCTGCGCGACCAGGCCGCCGGTTTTTGCGGCGGTCAGCCAATGGCACAGGAACGCCAGCGCTTCGGGCGATGAGTCGGGCAGCCCTTCGAAGGTGAACAGCAGATCCAGTCGACGTTCTCCAGCCTGTTGATAACTATTGGCCGATGAATCCATCAACAGGCTGGGCTTTGCCTGGGGGACTTTTTTACCGGCGGGAATGGCAAGGGCAAACGCCTGCGCCATCCCTTTCAATGCTTCGAGACTCTGCGGGCCGGCCAGGCTCAACGTCATTTGCCCGGTCTGATAAAACTGCTGATGGAAGTCCTTCAACGCTTGCTGAAACTCGGGCTGCGGAATCGGCAGGCTGTAACGGTTGCCAGCATGAAACGCCCGTAACGGGTGAGCCGCCGAGAGCCCGTCGAACAGCGCGAATTGCTGTTGGGCTGTGGCATCCCGCGACCAGGCGACAAATTCGGCGTGCAGCACTTCCCGTTCCCGCCGCTGATCGTCCGGATTCATACGCGGATGGGCGAGCATGTCTGACAGACGCTCCAGCCCAGCGCTGAACGCCTGGGGCGGCAGTTCGAAAAAGAAGTCCGTCGTCCGTTCGCTGGTTCGCGCGTTTACCTGCCCGCCATGACCTTGTACGTAGGCCATCAGCCCTTGTCCTGCGGGAAAGCGCTCTGTACCCAGGAACAGCAAATGCTCGAGAAAGTGCGCCAGCCCCGGCCAGGCCGATGGCACGTCGTGACTGCCGGCAGCGACCCGCAACGCAGCGGCGCCGCGCTTCAAACCGGGAGCATGACGCAGCGTCACCCGCAAACCGTTGGCCAGGGTTTCAGTGTGAAGGTGGGGGTGATTCAGCGCAGGCATGAGCACTTCCAGAACAGAGAAGCGCTAATGCTAGCGGATTAGGGGGCGTTCTCAATGAGTTTCCACACTGCGCCGGGGAAACATATTGAGAACGCCCCCTAAGTGGATCAGCGCTTGTTCAGCGCGTCGTAAAGCTCGGGACGGCGATCGAGGAAGTAGCGATTGGCTGCGCGGGAATCGATCATCAGCTGGCGATCCAGCTCACCGACAATCAGCGCTTCATCAAGACCGGCCTGGGCGATACGGCTGCCATCCGGCGCGGCGATGCTGCTCTGGCCGCAATACTGGATCTCGCCCTCGCTCCCACAGTAGTTGGCGTAAGCCACATAACACTGGTTTTCGAAGGCCCGGGCGCGGACGGTGACGTCGGCGATGAAATCGTAGGGAATCATGTTCGCCGTCGGCACCAGGATCAGCTCGGCACCGGCCAACGCCAGACGCCGGGCGTTTTCCGGGAACTCCAGGTCGTAGCAGATCAAAAAGCCAAGCTTCCAGCCATTGAGTTCAACCAACGGAAACTCATCCGACCCGGGGCTGAACATCGAGTGATCGAGGTCACCGAACAGATGAGTCTTGCGGTAGTTGCACAGCCGCTCGCCATGGGCGTCGATCAACTGCACGGCGTTGTAGATCTGCCCATCCTCGGTACGCTCGGGGTAGCCATACAGAATGGCGATCCCGGCTGCCTTGGCGATGCGCGCGATTTGCTGCGCCGATTCACCGTTGTGCACCTCCGCCAGCACGCTGACGGCGTCTATGCCGATGTTGTAGCCGGTCAGGAACATCTCCGGCACCACCAGCAAATCCGCGCCCTTGGCCTCCAGCGCCAGTTGATGCAGGCGTTGCAGGTTGCCTGCGACATCCAGGGGCAGCGGTGGACATTGGTAAAGGGCTACGCGCATTTCGGATTCCTCTTACTCGGGCAGGGCGATCGGACCGATCTCGTTGAACACATCTCCTGGACCCGGGTTTTCAGCGTGAGTTTCACCGCCGAAGTGTTTCATGATGCCCCACACCGCGTTGAGCGAGGTCTGCACCGCGCCTTCAACCCACGCCGGTGTCCATGAAACGTCATCGCCGGCGATGAAAATCCCGCGTTGCTCGGGCGGCATGTCGTCCTGCATGAAGTGCGCGTACATGCGCTGGTTGTAGCGGTAGTGACCGGGCAGGGCGCCCTTGAAGGCCCCGAGGAAATGCGGGTCGGCTTCCCACGACACGGTGATCGGATCGCCGATGATCCGCGCGGCGATGTCGACTTTCGGGTAGATCTTCTTCAACGCATCCAGCGCCAGCTTCACGCGCTTTTCCACTGGCTGTGGAAGCATTTTCAGGGCGTCGCTCATCCATGAGTACGACAGGCAAATCACCCCAGGCTTGTCGTCGCCGTTATCGAACAAGTACGTGCCACGGGTCAGGCGATCAGTGAGGGTCATGCTCATCAGGTCGCGGCCGGTTTCCGGGTCTTTGTCCTTCCAGAACGGGCGGTCGACCATCACGAAAGTTTTCGACGACTGCATGTAGCGGGTACGGTCCAGGGCCATCCACATCTTTTGCGAGAACAGGCTCTCGTCGCATTCGATCTGGGTGGTCAGCAGCCAGCTCTGGCAAGTGGTCAGCACCGCTGCGTATTCGCGGGTGTCGCCCCAGTTGTCGGTGACCGCAAAACGGCCGCCTGCCGCGTGGGCAATTTTCTTCACGCCGGTACGCGGTGCGCCGTTGTGCAGCGAGCTGAGGCTGGTGCCTTCCGGCCAGTGCACGCAACGCTCCGGCACATGGCGCCAGATGCCTTGCGGCACTTGTTCCACGCCGCCGACCACCAGGTGCTGGTGATCGTCGCAGTTGGTCATCACCACGCGGAAGATTTCCAGCATCGAGTTGGGGAAGTCCGAGTCCCAGCCACCGGTGCCGAAACCGACCTGGCCGAACACTTCGCGGTGATGGAAGGAGAGCTTGGCGAAGGCTTTGGAGGTGGCGACGAAATCGTAGAACGTGCGGTCGTCCCACAACGGCACCAAGGTGTTCCACAATTCCTTGAGGCGCGGCACGTCGCGATCGCGGATCGCCTGCTGGATCTCGCCGAAGCGCGAACCGTCTTCCAGGGCATCGGCCCAGGCGTCAGCGACTTCCTGGAACAGTGCAGGAAGATCCGCCAGTTTCTGTGCGTAATGGGTTTTGCCTTCCAGATCGATCACCGTGCTGCCAGACGCGGGGGTCAGCGGGTTCGGGAAGGGCTTGGTCTCGAGGCCGAGTTTGTCGACGTAGTGATAAAACGCAGTGGACGACACCGGGAAGCGCATGCCGCCGAGCTCGGCGATGATGCCTTCGGCACCGTTGAACGCCTGGGAGCGCAGACGACCGCCCATTTTCGAGGCTTCGTAGACGACAGGTTTGAGGCCCAGTTTCATCAGTTCATAGGCGGCCACCAGACCGGCAATGCCAGCCCCGACAATCGCCACTTCGGCGCCGTGATTGTGCGCTGGAATGCTGCCCAGCCCGGCCGGGTGCTCGATCCAGTCGTCGAAGGCGAAAGGAAAGTCCGGGCCGAAAATAGTGACTGGTTTTTTACCGTCTGCAGGATGGCGATTGTTCTTGTTCATGGCTGACCTTGCTGGCGACCCGACGCAGGATGCGCGTCTGAGTATAGGAAAAGATGGCAGCCATTCTAGAGAGCGTAGAACACGTTAATAAGACGCAATGTGTCGTCGTTTTGCTAATTATTTTATCAATATGACGATTTATCACTACATATTGTAGGAGCGAGGCTGCCTGCGAAGAGGCCCGACCAGACACCGAAGACCTACCGGCAGAAATTCAAACCGGCTGCCCCCGATCAATCTTGCTGCTCAGGATGATCGAAGTCGTCGTTTTCTCCACCCCATCCACACTGCCGATCTGATCCAGCAACTGATCCAGCTGCTCCGGCGAATCGGTGCGCAACCACGCCACATAATCAAACTCGCCACTCACCGCACACAGCTGCTGCACCTGAGCCATGGCGCTAAGTCGTCGCAGCACTTCCTTGCCAGACCTCGGTTGCACCGTAATCCCGACGTAAGCCTGCAATCCGCCATCCACCACACGCTGACCCAGTCGCACACCGTAACCGGTGATCACCTTGGCCTTTTCCAACCGGGCCAGGCGCGAAGTAACGGTGGTCCGGGCGATGCCCAGTTGCCGGGCAAGCATGGCCACACTTTCACGGGCATTGATCTGCAAGGCGGCGATCAATTGGCGGTCGATTTCGTCGAGAACGGGCGGGCGAGTGTCAGGCAAAGGGGTATCTCCAGCGGTACAGAGCAATGGGCAGGCATATTACAGGCAGTCCATGCCCTCAACGGGTTAATTGGATGGACACAAATTGTCACTCGTAGTCGAATGCGCAACCAGGGGCTGTGAAGCGAGGGGATCGAAATGAAGAGCATGCCTGCGGCTCTGCGCGACTATGCACTGCAGATTGCCAATCACGAAATGGGGCATTACGTCGTAGCCCGAGCCCTGGGTTTTGAAACGGGTGATGTGACCCTGAAAGTGACCATGGGCCTGACGCATCATGGCGGGGCCTCCATTACCTTGACGCGGTCCATTTCGTCGCTCGACGCCATGAAGGAACATTTGGAAGCCCGGATAATGGTCCTCTTCGCTGGCGCCATGGCGCAGACCTTGCCTGCAAAGCACTCGCCCGAGAAACGCGTCGATAAGTCGAAAGCGGCAGCCATCCTGAAAGGAGAGTTTGGAGCGGAGCAGGATCACGCAAAAATAAGAGAGTTGCGGTACTTGCTTCGAAATATCGCCTATCCCGATACGGACCCAGCGTCGTCTGATCGCATCATTGCTGAGCTGACAGACATTAATGATCGCTTGTGGTTGCGCACTCAAGAAATCGTCGAGGTGTTGGCCGATACGATTACTGGATTGGCGGGGCTTTTGGTGGAGCGCATGGTCATTGTGGAGCAGTGGGGGCGGCCGGCGGATACGTATGAGGTTGTGTTGACGGGGGAAGTGCTTGAGCGGTTGCAGCCGGTGCAGGCGATCCCTTCATTGGGTGTTTGGACGTAAGCTGATTGGCAGCGACGTCCGGAGAGTATCCCGTCGAAAAAAAGCCCAACAAGGCGGAAAAGTGCCCAAATGCGCCCATTACGCAATTCTCGGAGTTTGCCTACAACCTTGGCGGACGTCATCCGATAACCCGCCGTCCGCGCAAAATATAACCTAGACGACAGGCAGGAAAAATGACGCACGACCCGCCTCGGAGCCGCGCACAAGGCGCGATCTGATCCCGACAGGAAGACGCTGTATGTCCTTACCTCCCACGACTCAAGCCAGCATTGAACAGTTGCACCGAGACGTGGCTGCTTTGGCTGAAGACATGCGTAGCCCGGCCCCCACCGCGACCCGAGCGATACTACTGCCGTTCGGGCTCGGCGCCGCGCTGGCCCAGGTGACCTTTCATGTGCGCTAGATCCGTGCTGTCTAGGATCAGAATTAGGCCGCGCCCGCAGAGTTGGCAAGGCTGGTCAATGTGGCATTACACATTTCCGACGCACCTGGCCTGCGTTACAGCCGCCACCGATCATTTAGCAGTGATTTTGGCGGCATCTAACCAACGTTAGGAGTTACCAGTATGTTCAAAGTAACCCCCAATCCACCGGCAAGGTCCAACGCTAAGATCATCGATCAACGCGCTGTTGATCGACTGTTGTCCCATATGATTTTGGGTCAGAGACGGCACCGAGAAATCGTGCCAGGGCTTCAGTCCCCCTCCGTGAACCGCCGCCGCGTCAGGAAAAGCACCACGCCCAGCGGCACGGCCAGCAGTGCTAGCAGTTCCAGGTCAAAGCCCAGCACCTGCTGCTCACCAACCTTGAAGATGCTGACCAAGCCCGTTGCCAGCAGCGTCAAACCCAGCCACTTGCGCAACGGGTACGGTTTCAGAAACTGAACGAGGATCGCGCCCAGCACCAGAAGGACGATAGTTTGCATGATGTAGGGCATGTGCAGTTCCTCAGACCTTGATGACCAGCGTCACGACAGAGCGCTGTGGGCCAATCCCGCCATGGACCTCTCCCTCGATGCTGACCAGCACGTCACCTGCATGCAGGTTCGGCAGGGCCCCTTTGAGGTACCAGTTGACACCTGTCGTCACGACTGCACCTGAAGCCCAGCCAATGAGCGGCCCGCCCAACGCACCTACCTTCCCTGCAACGCCACCTGAGGCCGCAGCAATTCCCTTGGCGACGTTGCCGCGCATAGTGCTGATAGCATCGGCCTGCTGCCGGGTGAGGGGATTGGAAATGCAGACTGTCAGCAGGCATGGCAGGTTTCGAGCCTGCATTCGGTCGTACATATCGACGACTAAGCTGTTGACTTGGTAATGGGCGCGTTTTGCTTCGCCAAAGTGCAGCTCGCGCAGGCGACCTCGGTCGCTTTCCATGAGGGTGATTTGAGACAGATTGAAGACGATCCCTTCCTCGGACCTGTACTGCGTGGTCTTCTCGAACTTCATGCGCGTATCCATTCGTGCAAAAAGACGATGATTTTCTACAAGCGGTGACTAAGATGCAAACCGTCTTTGATGTGAGGCCCCCAGGGAATTTGACGTCTGCACGGGTCTCATCGCCAGCTACCGCACCCCCGCAAGGTCAGTTTTCGGTCAGCGGCAACAGCGACGGCTCATTCGGCGTCCGAAAGTGTGCTGTGGGACCTGAAGCAAGAGAACAATAGCTTCGACCTGGATTCGGCTTACGATCAGTATGATCGTGCTCGGGAGATGTCAGCTGCGTTGGAGCTGGGCACTATGCTGGGACGGTACTCCTTCGCGGTGCCGGATGAGGTTGCACGCGGTGAGTTGCGGCTGTTGCGCAATCCAGAGGATGACCTGTAGGCCAAGGCACCTCCTTGAAGCGCCTTGGCGGCTGGCGAACCAGCACTGTACCTGAATTGTACCCTTGGACCCTGGGACTGTATCTGTGGTGGACCAGCCAGAAACGCGAAAGCCGCGCAATGCGCGGCTTTGGAGTTGGTGGGCCCACACGGACTTGAACCGTGGACCAAAGGATTATGAGTCCTCTGCTCTAACCAACTGAGCTATAGGCCCTCAGTAGGCCGCGGATTATAGCGATGGTTTCTCGGCTGTGCTATCCGAAAAATCCGATACGGCTATACGAAGAAACGTCGCGGCGAATTCGTCGGGGGAAAGTGGCAGGCTGACGATGTAGCCCTGGATCTGTTCGCAGCCTTCGGCGGTGAGGAATTGTTGCTGGGCGTGGGTTTCGACGCCTTCGGCGATGACGGTGAATTGCATGCTGCGGCCCAGGGCGATGATTGCGCGGACAATCGCCGCGTCGTGCGGGTCGTCCGGCAAGCCGCGGACGAAGGACTGGTCGATCTTGAGGATGTCCAGCGGCAGGCGTTTGAGGTAGCTCAGGGACGAATAACCGGTGCCGAAATCGTCGATCGCCAGCTGCACGCCCAGGCGTTTGAGTTGGTGCAGGACCGTCAGCGCTTCTTCGGCCTGGCTCATGATGAAGTTTTCGGTAATCTCCAGTTGCAGAAAATCAGGTTTGAGGCGGTTGTCCTTGAGCAATTGCTCGATCCGGCCGAGCAGGTTCGGCTGGCGTAATTGAGCGCCCGCCAGGTTGACCGAGAGTGGGCCGAGGCACTCATAGACCTGATTCCACTCGTACATCTGCTGGCAGGCAGTCTCCAATACCCAATCACCGATTTGCAGGATCATGCCGTTTTCTTCGGCCAGGGGAATGAAGTGCTCGGGGGGCACATCGCCAAAGGTTGGGTGATGCCAGCGAATCAGCGCTTCGGCACCGACCAGCCGATGATCCTTGAGGCTGATTTTGGGTTGGTAGTACAAAAACAGCTCATTGCGCTCGATGGCGCGTCGCAGTTCATGCTCCAGTGCCACGCGTTCGCTGGCCTGGGCGGTGAGGTCGCGGGTGTAGCTTTCAACCCGGTTACGGCCCTTGGCCTTGGAGCGATACATCGCGGCATCGGCGTTCTTGACCAGCGTGGCAACGTCGCAGCCGTCCTTGGGATACAGGCTGGTGCCGATGCTGGCGCTGATGAAAAACTCGTGCTCGCCGGCCTGGAAAGGGGCGCTGAAGCAATTGAGCAGCTTGGTGGCAATGTTGTCGGCATCGCTGGCCTGTTGCAGGCCGGGGAGCAGGATGATGAATTCGTCGCCACCCAGCCGCGCCACGGTATCGATATCGCGCAACTGCTCCTTGAGGCGTACGGCGATGCCTTTGAGCAGCAGGTCGCCGACCGGGTGACCGAGGCTGTCGTTGATGTGTTTGAAACGGTCCAGGTCCAGGAATAGCACGGCGCCTTGGCCACCGTTTTCCTGCTGGTTGTTCAGCGCGGTCAGCAGGCGGCTTTCGAACAGTGTGCGATTCGGCAGGCCGGTCAGCGGATCGTGGTGCGCCTGGTAGTCGAGTTTGGCTTGCGCATGCTTGAGGCTGGAAATGTCCGCGAACACCGCGACAAAGTGGGTGATGAGTTTGTCCCGGTTGCGCACGGCGCTGATGGTCAGCCAGCTCGGGTAGAGCTCGCCGTTCTTGCGCCGGTTGGAAATCTCGCCTTGCCAATGACCTTCGGCGGTCAGTTGATGCCACATCGCAGCATAGAAGGCGCTGTCGTGCAGGCCCGAGGCGAGCAGGCGAGGGGTGTGGCCCAGTGCTTCGGTCTCGCTGTAGCCGGTGATTTCGGTGAATGCCCGATTGACCGCGCTGATGTGCTGTTGGGTGTCGGTGATCAAGACGCCCTCGGCGGTGCTTTCGAACACGGTGGCGGCCTGTTGCAGTTTTTCCTGCATCAGGTGCCGCTCGGTAATGTCCCGGGCGATGGTCAGCATGCAGTCTTCATCGCCGATGGGCAGTGGCCGGCTTGAAACTTCGCAGAGCCGGATCTGCCCGTCCTTGCGGCGGATGTGGCAACTGAAATCGCGGACGAAACCATCCCGGTGCAGCAATTCGAGCATCTGTTTGCGCTCGTTGAGATTGACCCAGATCCCCAGGTCCAGCGCCGACCGATCTACCGACATCGCACTGTTGAA
This sequence comes from Pseudomonas sp. GR 6-02, assembly GCF_001655615.1. Taxonomy (GTDB): domain Bacteria; phylum Pseudomonadota; class Gammaproteobacteria; order Pseudomonadales; family Pseudomonadaceae; genus Aquipseudomonas. The sequence continues at coordinate 5,855,862 of NZ_CP011567.1, read as the reverse complement.
CCCGGTTATACGGCTGAAACCTTCGTTGACCTCCAGCAGCAAGCCGTCGCTCTGCCGGGACAGCAGCAAGCCGTCGGGGGAGGCGTGGAAGGCCTTGGCGAATTTCTCTTCGGAGGTTTGCAGCTGTTGCTGGGTTTCCTTGAGCTGACTGATGTCTCGTACGACGACCACCAGGGCCGGGGTCGTGTCGAGGTCGAAAGGCTCGGCAGAGATCAGGCCGGTAAACACCTGGCCATTGTTGCGGCGAAAGGGCATCTCCAGGTTGCGGATACTGCCGGCCTGCAATCGCTGCAGCAAACCCGGTCCCACGCCAGGAACGCCCCAGATGTTCAGGTCGGTGGCCGTCTGGCCTATGACGTCTTCGGCCTTGAGGCCGATCTGTTCCTCGAACGCTTCGTTGACTTCCAGCAGGCAGCCATCGGAAAGCCGTGCGATCACCAGAATATCCGGGCATTGCTGGAACACTGAGGCGAACTTCTGTTCCGACAGGCGCAGCGCCTCTTCGGTGCGTTTGGCTTCGCTGATATCGATCATCAGCCCGCGCAGGACCGGTTCACGGCCATGTTCGATCAGGCTGACGATATCGCGGACCCACAGGCAACGGCCATCAGCGGTGATGACCCGGTAATCGACGCTGTGATCGCGCCCGGCCGCCACTTCACGGTCGCAGAACGCCTGGGCCCGAGTGAGGTCCGCGGGGTGGATGATGTTGCGCCAGAAGCCCGGAATCAGCCAATGGGACAGGGGATAACCGAGGAGGTCCTGGGCGTGGGGCGACACGTAACTGTAGGTGTAATCGCTGATCTGCGCTTCCCAGGCGATGGCTGAAAGACTCTCCACCAGCCCGCGGTAATGGTATTCGCTGCTGCGCAGCTCCTGTTCCAGGTCGACCCTGCGGGCAATTTCCGAACTCAGTCGGCGGTTGATCCGGATAACCACTGCCAGAACGACGATCAGAAGCAGTAGTCCTGGAAGGCCGTACATCAGCACATCGGACCAGAAGGTTCGATGATCGAGGACATTACCGACCCAATGTTCCTGGATGGCACTGATTTCACTCGGGCTCATGTCTGCCAGGACTTTGTCCAGGATACTGACCAGCAGCTTGTCGTTCGGCGGGACGGCCATCGCCAATTGATAGCGGTAGGGCGTTTCACCGCTGACGTAGAGCCCTTCGAGCTTGAGCTGGCGCAGGCTCCAGACGCTGGAGGCAAGATCGCCCACGACGGCGTCCACCGCATCGGTGGCAAGTGCCTGCAGCGCCGAGCTGACATTGGGCATTGCCACCAGATTCAAGTCGGGATGCTGAGTGCGCAACAGTTCATGGGGAGCGTAGTTTTCCACCACGGCGATCTTCAGCCCGTACAGATCTTTGAGTTTGCGCGGTTGGGGGCCTCCGACGTGGGCCAGAATGACAATCGGAAAATCGAGGTAGGGGCGGGTGAACGACAGATAGGTCTGGCGCTCGGGGGTCGACATGATGCCCGGCAAGATGTCTAGCTTGCCTTGTTTGGCCTGCTGCAGCACTTCAGTCCAGCTGACCGGTTCGATGGGCGTGAGTTTGATGGCCAGCCGTTGCCGGATGACGTTGATATAGTCCGCTGCCAGGCCCTGATAACGCCCATGATCGTCGCGAAACTCAAACGGCGGCCAGGAGGCATCGACGCCCAGGCGCAATTCCGGGTGAGCCGCCAGCCAGCTACGTTCTTCGTCGGTCAGAGTCAGCGCGCCAGCCGTTGCGGTCCAGGTCATCAGCGACAGCAAAAAAAGCACGGTCGACCATCTGGGCATAACGGTCTCGTTATGGCTTTGGGGGAATGCTTCGAGTGTAGACGGGCTATTCGGCGGGTGGGACGTGCGGGGCATTTAATCTGCATAAAGCAAAACCCCCGGCCTGGGCCGGGGGTTCTGTGATCACTCGTCGAGGAAGGAGCGCAAATGCTCGCTTCTCGTCGGGTGGCGCAGCTTGCGCAGCGCCTTGGCTTCGATCTGACGAATCCGTTCACGGGTCACGTCGAACTGCTTACCAACCTCCTCGAGGGTGTGGTCGGTATTCATGTCGATACCGAAACGCATGCGCAAAACCTTGGCTTCACGGGCAGTGAGGCCGGACAGGACTTCGCGTGTCGCTTCTTTAAGGCTCTCAACGGTGGCGACATCGATTGGCGACTGCATGGTCGAGTCTTCGATGAAGTCACCCAGATGGGAGTCTTCGTCATCACCGATCGGGGTTTCCATGGAGATCGGCTCTTTAGCGATCTTCAATACCTTGCGGATCTTGTCCTCAGGCATTTCCATGCGTTCGCCCAGCTCTTCCGGGGTCGGTTCGCGACCCATTTCCTGCAACATCTGCCGGGAAATACGGTTGAGCTTGTTGATCGTCTCGATCATGTGCACCGGAATACGGATGGTGCGGGCCTGGTCGGCGATCGAGCGAGTGATCGCCTGACGGATCCACCAGGTGGCATAAGTCGAGAATTTGTAGCCGCGGCGGTATTCGAACTTGTCTACCGCTTTCATCAAGCCAATGTTGCCTTCCTGGATCAGATCGAGGAACTGCAGGCCACGGTTGGTGTACTTCTTGGCGATGGAGATCACCAGACGCAAGTTCGCTTCGACCATCTCTTTCTTCGCGCGGCGGGCCTTGGCCTCACCGATCGACATGCGACGGTTGATGTCCTTGATCTCGGCAATCGTCAAACCGGTTTCGGTTTCCAGCGCGGTCAGCTTCTGCTGGCAACGAATGATGTCCGGTTGCAGGCGACCAATGGCTTCAGCGTATTTGCTTTTGCCTTTGGCCAGTGCATCGCTCCAGCTTTCGTCGACTTCATTGCCCGGGAACTGGCGCAGGAAGTCGGCACGCGGCATGCGGGCATCACGAACGCACAATTGCATGATCGCGCGCTCTTGCTGACGCAGACGATCCAGGGCACTGCGAACACGCTCGACCAGGCCTTCGAATTGCTTCGGCACCAGTTTGATCGGCATGAACAGCTCAGCCAGGGCCAACAGCTCGGCAATCGCAGCCTTGTTGTAGCGACCGTGCTTTTTCAGCGCCTTGCGGGTGATTTCCATCTGATCGGCGACAGCGCCAAAACGCTGTGCGGCGATGACCGGATCCGGACCGCTTTCGGCTTCTTCTTCGTCATCGCTTGCTTCGGCGTCATCGTCGTCGGTGTCGTCGTCCGCTTTCACGGCTTTCGGGTCGACAGGCGGTGGCACTTCGGCTGCAGGCGGCGCAATGCCGTCGTCCGGGTCGATATAACCGCTCAGGACGTCGGACAGGCGGCCACCTTCGGTGGTGACGCGAGTGTACTCGGAGAGAATATGGTCAACCGTGCCAGGGAAGTGCGCGATTGCGCCCATCACTTCGCGGATGCCCTCTTCAATACGCTTGGCGATTTCGATTTCGCCTTCACGTGTGAGGAGCTCTACCGTACCCATTTCACGCATGTACATGCGCACTGGGTCGGTGGTGCGACCAATGTCGGTCTCGACCGCTGCCAACGCTGCTGCTGCCTCTTCGGCCGCGGCTTCGTCGGTATCGGCGTCGGCCAGCATAAGGGAATCCTTATCTGGCGCAACCTCGAATACGTTGATCCCCATGTCATTGATCATGCGGATGATGTCTTCCACCTGTTCCGGATCTGAAATATCCTCCGGCAGGTGGTCGTTGACCTCCGCGTAAGTCAGGTAGCCCTGCTCACGACCAAGTGTGATCAACTCTTTGATACGAGACTGCTGTTGCGCTTTTCCGGACATAACACCCTATCCACTGAAGGTCTTGGCGGGCAAAAAACAAGCCGAGGATTATACCTGAGCTATGACCTCACGCGCCAGTTGAGGTCGGGTTTGATGCGCAAACATTGCGGCTTAAAAGGTCGCGCAGTTGATTTTTCTCTTCGGCACTCAACTCACTTTGACGCGCTTTTCGAAGAAGTTGTTCCAGATTTCGCTCGCGTTGGCGGGCTGACAAGCTAGTAATGGTGTCGAAAAACTGTTGTTCAAGGTTATCTCCATCAATCAGCCATTCCTTTTCTGCCAGCGCTTTCAGCAGTCGGCCCTGTTCAGTGCCGTGCCAACGCGCAATCAGTTGAAATGAGTTTAGCTTGGGATTCTTCTGTACGGCTTCGAGCAGGGCGACCAGCAGTTGCGTGTTAGTGTGGTCTTCGGCCGCAAAGTGCCCGGCATCCTCGACTTTTTCGGCCAATTGCGGGTGATGCAGCAACGTGCGCAAGGCGGCCAGGGTGGGTGGCTCCACAGCAGCCGGTACCCGTGGCGCGCGCGGTTGATCGCGATCGCCGCCACGTTTGCCGTTCTTGTCCCACGGCTTTTTGTCCCATTTCTTGCCGCCTGCGCCGGTTTTTTTCGGCGTCCACTCCTGCTGCGGCACATACATCTCTTGCACCTGCGGCTGATGGTAGTCGCTGTAATCGGGCATGGCGTCGTAATCAATGCCCGGGTCGTAAGCCGGTGGTGCTTCCTGAGGTGCGCTTTGCACCAGTTGACTCACGGCTTCGCCGCTGAGCCCGGTAATTTCGGTCAGGCGCTGGCGCATCAGAATGCGTAGGTTGGCGCCCGGAACCTTGTCGATCAGTGGCGCGGCGAGGGTAGCCATGTGGGCCTTGCCTTCAAGCGAGCGCGGGTCCGATTCCTCGGTCAGCTGTTGGAAAAAATAATCGGCCAATGGCTGTGCATGCTGATTGATCCGCGCGCGGAAGGCGTCAGTGCCTTCGGAGCGGACCAGTGTGTCCGGGTCTTCGCCTTCGGGCAGGAATAGAAAGCGTGCACGCCGTCCGTCCTGCAGGCTCGGCAACGTCGCTTCCAGTGCACGCCAGGCAGCGTTGCGGCCGGCCTGGTCGCCGTCGAAGCAGAACAGTACGTTGGGTACGACGCGAAACAGTCGCTTCAAGTGCTCTTCGCTGGTGGCGGTGCCCAGGGTTGCCACAGCATTGCGCAGGCCTTGCTGGGCGAGGGCGATGACGTCCATGTAGCCTTCGACGACGATGATTTCGTCGAGGTTGCGGTTGTTCTTGCGCGCTTCGTAAAGGCCATAGAGTTCCTGGCCCTTATGGAAAACCGGGGTTTCCGGTGAGTTCAGGTATTTCGGCTTGTCGTCGCCCAGTACCCGGCCGCCGAAGGCGATGATGCGCCCGCGACTGTCACGGATCGGGAACATCACGCGATCGCGGAAGCGGTCATAGCGCTTGCCGGTTTCGGCGTTCTCCACCAGCAGGCCGGCATCGATCATGGCCTTTTGCTGCAGGGTGTCGCTGCTCAGATGCTTGAACAGATTATCCCAGCCGGGCGGAGCGAATCCGAGGCCGAAATCCCGAGCAATTTCGCCGGTCAATCCACGACCTTTCAAGTAATCCACGGCCGCTTTGCGCGCCGGATGGCTTTTCAGGGCCTGGCGGTAAAAATCGGCGGCAGCGGTGAGCAGCGGATACAGCGGCGAATCGGTGGGCTGCCGCGGTTTGTGCGGTCGGCCGCTTTCTTCGCGGGGGATTTCCATGCCGGCGGCTTTGGCCAGTTCTTCGACTGCCTGGGGGAAGTCCAGGTTGTCGTGGTCCATGATGAAGCCGAGGGCGTTACCGCCAGCGCCGCAACCGAAGCAGTAATAGAACTGTTTGTCGGGGCTGACGCTGAAGGAGGGGGTTTTCTCTTTGTGAAACGGGCAGCAGGCAGTGTAGTTCTTGCCGGCCTTTTTCATTTGCAGGCGCGAGCTGACCACATCGACGATGTCGGTGCGGTTCAGAAGGTCGTCAATGAAGCTCTGGGGAATTAGCCCGGCCATGGCGTTCTCGTCATCTGCGCTGAAATGGACCCGAAACGAAGTGCGGCCGAACGCAGGTCGTTGTTTGAGGCGCGCAGGGTGTGCGGCTCGACCGGTGTCGTCTGCGTAATCGCTGTCGGGAAGTGTATCTGCCGAAAATCCACTGACGTTAGTACCAATCAGCATTCGACTATTCGAAAGTGTTTCGCTGAGTCCGGCGACGGCCAATCTATGGCCTCGGATAGCTCAATAAGCGGGCACGCAAGAAGGTGCCTTGGGCTGATCGTCGTGAGAGGAATCAGTGGGTGTGCTCGTCAGTAGCCTTGAAAGGCTCGTCAGAAAAGACGTGCACCGCTGGCAAAAGAGCCAGGTCTGACGCTGTGAAGCAGGTTTGTCTCGGTCGCGTCTGCGGCTTTGACGGTGAAGCATCAAGCGTTGTCCGCAAATGCCATTAGCCCGGCTGAGGGCCGGGCTTGGCAGAAGCTTGCTACGATCGTCTGTGTATTAGTACAGACGAACGGCGCGGCGCTGTTCGCGCTGTACTTTCTTGGCGTGACGCTTAACAGCGGCTGCTGCTTTGCGCTTACGCTCAGAAGTAGGCTTCTCGTAAAATTCGCGGCTACGAACTTCAGCCAGTACACCGGCTTTTTCGCAGGAGCGCTTGAAACGACGCAGAGCTACGTCGAAGGGTTCGTTCTCTTTAACTTTGACGGCTGGCATCCAGAGCTACCTTCATTCATTACCGGGGTCAACATCCTCGCGGCAAAAGAGCACTTGAAGACGTCGGTTTTTAAGGGTTGCGGATGTTAACCCCTCATCGCTCGGAATGCAAAGCCTCTGATCGAAAACCGCTGGTCGGGGCATCACGCGACGACTATTATGCGCGCCTTCGAATTCAGCCTCTACAAGGCGCAAACCCATGCTAGTACTGGGATTAGAAACCTCTTGCGACGAAACCGGTGTCGCACTTTACGACAGTGAACGCGGGTTGTTGGCCGATGCGCTGTTCAGTCAGATCGACCTGCATCGCGCTTATGGCGGCGTTGTGCCGGAGCTGGCTTCGCGCGATCACGTCAAACGCATGCTGCCCTTGATCCGTCAGGTGCTGGCGGAGGCCGACTGCGTGCCGACCGAGATCGACGCCATCGCTTATACCGCCGGCCCCGGCCTGGTCGGAGCCCTGCTGGTAGGGGCTTCCTGCGCGCAGGCGCTGGCTTTTGCCTGGGGTATCCCGGCACTGGGCGTGCACCACATGGAAGGTCACTTGCTGGCGCCGATGCTGGAGCCGCAGCCACCGGAGTTCCCGTTCGTCGCTTTGTTGGTCTCGGGCGGTCATACGCAGCTGGTTCAGGTCGATGGGATCGGTCAGTACACGCTCTTGGGCGAGACCCTCGACGATGCCGCCGGTGAAGCGTTCGACAAAACTGCAAAAATGATGGGCCTCAATTACCCGGGCGGTCCGGAGATCGCTCGTCTGGCGGCGCAAGGCGTTGACGGACGTTTCGTCTTCCCGCGTCCGATGTGTGATCGCCCGGGCCTGGCGTTTAGCTTCAGCGGTTTGAAAACCTTCGCCTTGAACACCTGGCAGCAATGCGTCAGCGCCGGGGACGACGGCGAGCAAGCCCGTTGCGACATCTCGCTGGCGTTCCAGCAGGCCGTGGTGGAGACTTTGACCATCAAGTGCAAGCGTGCCCTGAAACAGGCTGGCATGAAGCGTCTGGTGATCGCTGGCGGCGTCAGCGCCAACAAGGCGTTGCGTACGTCACTGGAAAAAATGCTCGGCGACATGAGGGGCGATGTGTTTTATGCCCGTCCGGAGTTCTGCACCGACAACGGTGCGATGATTGCGTTTGCCGGCTGCCAGCGCTTGCGGGCCGGTCAGCACGAAAGCCTGGCAATCAGCGTGCAGGCGCGCTGGCCGATGGAGCAGTTGTCGGCGCTGTGATGAGTGGCGCTCACGTGCGGTATTTAAAAATGCCGTTCGCGCCCGGCAAACAGGTCGCGTAGATTGCCGCGATGACGCCAGACGATCAGCCCCGTGAGTGCGCTCATAGGCAGCAGTGCCGCCGGTTCTTGCCAGGCGAGCAGCGGCAGGGTCAGGGGTGTGGCAATCAGGGCGGCGAGTGAGCTGGTGCGGGTCAGGTAGAACGTCAACAGCCAGGCACAGACCGCCAGCAGCGCAGCGGGTGGATAGAGCCCCAGCAGCATGCCGGCCGCGGTGGCGACACCCTTGCCGCCGCGAAAGCGGAAGTACAGTGGAAACAGGTGACCGATGACGGCGAAGACGCCGATCCAGGCCTGTTCCTGCAGTGAAAGGCCCATTGCACCTGCGACCAGCACTGGCAGCAGGCCTTTGCAGAGGTCGCCGAGCAAGGTCAGGATGGCGAGTTTTTTGCCGGCCAGACGAAACATATTGGTGGCACCGGCATTGCCCGAGCCACTCATTCGCGGATCGGGGTTACCGGTCAGGCGGCTGAGCAAAATGGCGAAGGACAGAGAGCCGAGCAGGTAGGCGAAAATCGCCAGTGACCAAAACATGCTAACTATTCCGGGCGAGGACGCCCTGATTCTAACGGCGCATTGCGCCCTTGTCGTGCAGCGGAGAGAAGTGCTTGGACAGAGTGTTTATCGAGGGCCTGGAAGTCGACACCGTGATTGGTGCCTACGACTGGGAACGAGGCATCCGACAGTGTCTGCGACTTGATCTGAGCTTCGCCTGGGACAATCGTCCGGCCGCTGCTGGTGATGACCTGACCCTGGCGCTTGACTACGCGAGCGTTTCGTCACGCATCCAGGCTTTTGCCGAGCAGGCGCAGTTCCAGCTGGTCGAGACGTTTGCCGAGCGTCTGACAGAAGTGCTGATGAGTGAGTTCAAGATCACCTGGATGCACCTCAAGCTGACCAAGCCAGGTGCCGTTCCGGCGGCCAAGGGCGTGGGTGTGGAGATCGAGCGCGGATGTCGCTGACTCAGGTGTACCTCGGGCTCGGTAGCAATATCGAGCGCGAATCCCATTTGCAGGCTGGCCTGGACGCCCTGGCGGGTTTCCTGGTGGATATGCGCTGCTCGGCGGTGTTCGAAAGCCAGCCGGTGGGGATCAAGAGCGGGCCGTTTTTCAACTTTGTGGTCTCGGCCTATACCGATCTACCGTTGATGGAGCTGGATCGACGGCTGAAATTCATCGAGGCGGATAACGGCCGTTACGCGCCGGACCGCAAGGGCTTGCCGCTGGATATCGACGTGCTGCTGTTCGGCGATCTGGTGGGCAATTTCGATGGGTTGGTGTTGCCGCGGGCAGAGATTCTGAAAAACGCCTTCGTGCTGTGGCCGTTGTCGCTGATTGCGCCGGACAGAGTGCATCCGGGTGTAGGCAAAAGCTTTGCGACCTTGTGGAGCGAGGCGCGGATCGATCAGGTGTTGGCGCCGGTGGCTTTTGAGTGGCGCGGTGAGCAGTTGACCCCTTCCGATATGCTGTAAAGCAAAAGATCGCAGCCTGCGGCAACTTCTACGCCGATCTCTGTAGGAGTTGCCGCAGGCTGCGATCTTTTGCCCTTGCTTATGCTTTTTCTTTGTAGGCCTTCAGCGCCTTGAGCCGCTCGCGCTTGATCGCCTCGCCCAATTCCGGCCCCTTGAATCCCTTCTCCAGCAACGGCTGAACCGCCACGCTTCGCGCTGCAGTCGCCGCACCGCGCAAATAATCCGCCTGTGGATAACTTCGCTGCTCCAGGCCTTTGCGCCCTCGAGCGTCCATCTCGCACGCCGCAATAAACTCCTCAAAGCGCTGAGGTCGACGATAGACGTCGAAACTCTGCAGCAACTCCAGCAGGGTCGACGGTTTCAGCTCCAGAGCCCGGTGGCCATGGGTGTGATACTCGCCCACCAGCAGTGCCAATTCCTGACAATCCTTCGGTGCCTTGAAGCGCTCGTTGATCGCTTTGATCAGCTTCAGGCCTTTGTGCTCGTGGGCGATGTGGCGGGGCCATTCCTCCTCGGGCGTCAGTCCTTTGCCCAAGTCGTGCAGCAGGCAGGCCCAGCGCACGGTCAGCGGTTGTTTGTGCTGTGCCGCTTGCTCCAGCACGCTCAGGGTATGCACGCCTGTGTCGATTTCCGGGTGATGGGCCTCGGGTTGCGGTACACCGAACAGCGCATCGACTTCCGGCATCAGCACTTTGAGCGCACCGCACTCGCGCAGCACCTGGATGAACACCTGGGGTTGGTCTTCCATCAGCGCACGGGCGATTTCTTTCCAGCTGCGTTCCGCGGTCAGTGCCTCCAGTTCACCCGATTCGCTGAGTTGCCTCATCAGCGCCAGTGTCTCGGGGGCGACGGTGAAGCCCAGTCCTGCATAACGCGCGGCGAAGCGGGCAACGCGCAGAACGCGGAGCGGATCTTCGGCGAACGCGGGGGAAACGTGACGAAGCAGGCGAGCCTCGAGATCCCGCTGGCCATGGTAGGGGTCGGTCAGGTTCTGCTGATCGTCTTCGGCCATGGCGTTGATCGTCAGGTCACGACGAATCAGGTCTTCTTCGAGCGTGACTTCGGGGCTGGCGTGAAAGGTGAAGCCGCCGTAACCGCGCCCGCTTTTGCGTTCGGTGCGGGCGAGGGCGTATTCCTCACCGCTTTTGGGGTGAAGAAATACCGGAAAATCCGCACCCACCGGGCGAAAGCCCTTGGCGAGCATTTCTTCGGTGGTGGCGCCTACCACGACCCAGTCGATATCGGTGACAGGCCTGCCCAGCAGGCGATCGCGTACCGCACCACCGACTTTATAAATCTGCATAAAAAACCTCCGTTAGCCCGACAGAATAACCTTTGCGTCGAACTTCCGGAGGCCGAAACAGGATCAAAGATGAATGACAGCCAAGTCTAGCCGGCCGTAGTCTCCCTCGCCGTGTTCGCTTCTGGGTGGAACATGGTGGGTTTTCACCACCTGATCCCCTTGCAGGGTTTCCAGGTGAATGTCGAAGCCCCAGAGCCGATGCAGGTGCTTGAGCACTTCCTCGGTGGAATCGCCGAGCGGCTTGCGGTCGTGCTGCTGGTGACGCAGGGTCAGCGAGCGGTCCCCGCGCCGGTCGATGCTGTAGATCTGGATGTTGGGTTCGCGATTGCCCAGGTTGTATTGCGCCGCCAGGGTTTCGCGGATGGTTCGATAGCCCTCTTCGTCGTGGATCGCCGGAACCAGCAGATCATCCTTTTGGTCGTCATCGAGGATGCTGAACAGCTTCAGGTCGCGGATCACCTTGGGTGACAGGTACTGCAGGATGAAGCTCTCGTCCTTGAAGCTGCTCATGGCGAATTTGATGCTGGACAGCCAGTCTGTGCCGGCGATTTCCGGGAACCAGCGGTAGTCCTCTTCGGTAGGCTGTTCGCATATCCGCCGGATATCGCGATACATGGCAAAACCGAGGGTGTAGGGGTTGATTCCGCTGTAGTAGGGACTGTCGAAGCCCGGCTGGAACACCACGCTGGTATGGGACGTCAGGAACTCCATCATGAAGCCATCGGTGACCAGGCCTTCGTCATACAAGTCGTTCATCAAGGTGTAGTGCCAGAAGGTGGCCCAGCCTTCGTTCATCACCTGTGTCTGGCGCTGTGGATAAAAATACTGGGCGATCTTGCGCACGATCCGCACGATTTCACGTTGCCATGGCTCCAGCAGCGGGGCGTGTTTTTCGATGAAATACAGGATGTTTTCCTGAGGCTCGGCGGGGAAGCGTGCGTTGTCCTTGTCGCTGAATTTGTCCGCGCCTTTTGGAATGGTCCGCCACAAATCGTTGATCTGCTTTTGCAGATGTTCTTCCCGATCCTTCTGCCGACGGCGTTCTTCTTCGGCGGAAATCGGATAAGGGCGTTTGTAACGGTCGACCCCGTAATTCATCAGCGCATGGCAGGAATCGAGCAAGTCCTCTACCGCGTCGATACCGTGGCGTTCTTCGCACTGCATGATGTACTGCTTGGCGAACACCAGGTAATCGATGATCGAGCTGGCGTCGGTCCAGGTGCGGAACAGGTAATTGCCCTTGAAGAAGCTGTTATGGCCATAGCAGGCGTGAGCCACCACCAGGGCCTGCATGCAGATGGTGTTTTCTTCCATCAGATAGGCGATGCAAGGGTCCGAGTTGATCACAATCTCGTAGGCCAGCCCCATCTGGCCGCGGCTGTAGGATTTTTCGGTACTCAGGAAGTGTTTGCCATAGGACCAATGGTGATAACCCAGGGGCATGCCCACAGAGGCGTAGGCGTCCATCATCTGTTCGGCAGTGATGACTTCGATCTGGTTGGGGTAGGTATCGAGCGCATAGCGGGCCGCGAGACGACTGATTTCGCGGTCGTAGGCCTGGATCAGCTCGAACGTCCATTCGGAGCCGGTGGAAATGGGTTGGCGCTTTTGCTCTTTGGCGGTCATGTCACTAACCTGCGCTGGAAGAGTTCACGGAAGACCGGATAGATATCCCCGGCCGAGACCAGTTGCTGCTGGGCAAAAGTGTCAGAGAAGGCTTCGGCGATGCGTTCGTACTCGAACCACAGGGCCTGGTGTTCGCGCGGGGTAATCTCTACATAAGTGTAGTACTGCACGAACGGCATGATCTGATTGATCAGAATGTCGCGGCAGATCGGCGAGTCGTCGTTCCAGTTATCGCCGTCGGACGCCTGGGCGGCATAGATATTCCACTCATTGCTCGGATAACGCTCGGCCATGATCTCCTGCATCAGTTTAAGGGCGCTGGAAACGATGGTACCGCCGGTTTCCCGGGAGTAGAAAAACTCCTCCTCATCCACTTCGCGGGCACTGGTGTGGTGGCGGATGAACACGACGTCGATTTTGTCGTAGTTCCGCTTGAGGAACAGGTACAGCAGGATGAAGAAGCGCTTGGCGATGTCCTTGGTCGCTTGGGTCATGGAGCCGGACACGTCCATCAGGCAGAACATCACTGCTTTGGAGCTCGGGTTCGGCTGTTTGATCAACAGGTTGTACTTGAGGTCAAAGGTGTCGAGAAATGGCACTCGGTGAATGCGCGCACTGAGCTTCTCGATTTCCGCTTCGAGTTCCTGGATGTCGCCGAAGTTGTCCGGCTCCTCCCGTCTAAGCCGGGCGAGCTCCTCTTTGACTTCGCGCAGTTTTGCCCGGCTGCTGCCGGACAGGGCGATTCGCCGGGCATGGGCCGAGCGCAGCGTACGGATAATGTTGATCCGTGACGGGTTGCCCTCGTTGCTGATGCCCGCGCGTACGGTCTTGAAGGTGTCGGTGCCGGTCAGGTGACGTTTGACCAGGTTAGGCAGTTCAAGGTCCTCGAACATGAATTCGAGGAATTCTTCCTGGGTGATCTGGAAGACGAACTCGTCCATCCCTTCACCCGAGTTACCGGCCTTACCGGGGCCTCTGCCGCCGCCACCTCCGGGCGGACGGGCAATGTGCTCGCCGCTGGTGAACTCCTTGTTGCCCGGGTGCACGATGGTCTGCTTGCCGCCCCGGCCATGGTGAAGCACCGGCTCGTCGATGTCGCGGCCGGGAATGCTGATTTGCTCGCCGTGTTCCATATCGGTAATGGAACGCCGGCCTACCGCCTCTTCGACGGCCTTTTTGATGTGATCACGGTAGCGCCGCAGAAACCGCTGACGGTTTACCGTGCTCTTGTTCTTGCCATTGAGACGTCGGTCGATCACATAGCTCATGACTGCTCCTTAGAAGCTGTCCTGAAAGGGGCGAGCGGTTATGCAGCATCGACCTGTGCCGAGGGATGTTCACGCTCCCCCAAGCGCTTCTGGATGCTGCCTGAACCTCGTTACCGACTTTCGAACACCTCCCAGAGGTCTGTGTAACAGAAAATGCGTACACAGGCCTCTGGCTAACGACAACCGGTCTGACCGGCAGCGGGTTACTGTGATTTTCTGACCCGCAAGTACCACTCGGACAGCAGTCGTACCTGTTTGTCGGTGTAGCCCCGCTCGACCATCCGTGTGACGAAGTCGTTGTGCTTCTGCTGGTCCTCTTTGCTGGCCTTGGCGTTGAAGCTGATGACCGGCAGAAGGTCCTCGGTGTTGGAGAACATTTTCTTCTCGATGACCACCCGCAGTTTTTCGTAGCTGAGCCAGGTTGGGTTCTTGCCGTTGTTGTTGGCACGGGCGCGCAGTACGAAGTTGACGATTTCGTTGCGGAAATCCTTCGGATTGCTGATGCCGGCCGGTTTCTCGATTTTCTCCAGTTCCTCGTTCAGGGCTACGCGGTTGAGGATCTCGCCGGTTTCCGGATCGCGGTATTCCTGATCCTGAATCCAGAAGTCGGCGTACAGCACATAGCGATCGAAGATGTTCTGGCCGTACTCGCTGTAAGACTCGAGATAGGCAGTCTGGATCTCCTTGCCGATGAACTCGATGTAACGCGGCGCCAGGTACTCTTTCAGGAAGCGCAGATAGCGTTCGCGGGTCTCGGCCTGGAATTGTTCCTGTTCGATCTGCTGTTCCAGCACGTAGAGCAGATGCACCGGGTTGGCGGCGATTTCGTGCGGATCGAAGTTGAAGACCTTCGACAGGATCTTGAAGGCGAAGCGGGTCGACAGACCGTTCATGCCTTCGTCGACACCTGCAGCATCGCGGTATTCCTGGATCGACTTGGCCTTCGGATCGGTGTCCTTGAGGTTTTCGCCGTCATACACGCGCATCTTGGAGTAGATGTTGGAGTTTTCCGGCTCTTTAAGGCGCGAGAGCACGGTGAACTGAGCGAGCATTTTCAGCGTGTCGGGTGCGCAATGGGCCTTGGCCAGAGAGCTGTTGAACAGCAGCTTGTCGTAGATCTTCACCTCGTCGCTGACGCGCAGGCAATACGGCACTTTGACGATATAGATCCGGTCGATGAAGGCTTCGTTGTTCTTGTTGTTCCGGAAAGTGTGCCATTCCGATTCGTTGGAGTGGGCCAGCAGAATCCCGGTGAACGGAATTGCCCCCAAGCCTTCGGTGCTGTTGTAGTTGCCTTCCTGAGTGGCCGTCAGCAATGGGTGCAGCACCTTGATCGGTGCCTTGAACATTTCGACGAATTCCATCAGGCCCTGGTTGGCCCGGCACAGCGCGCCCGAATAGCTGTAGGCATCGGCGTCGTTCTGCGGGAACTCTTCCAGTTTGCGAATATCGACCTTGCCCACCAGTGCCGAGATGTCCTGGTTGTTTTCATCGCCCGGCTCGGTTTTCGCAACTGCAATCTGGTTGAGGATCGACGGGTAGAGTTTCACCACGCGGAACTGGCTGATGTCGCCGCCGAATTCGGCCAGGCGCTTGGTGGCCCATGGCGACATGATGGTGTTGAGGTAGCGCCGGGGAATGCCGAAGTCTTCCTCGAGGATCGCGCCATCTTCAGTGGCGTTGAACAGACCCAGGGGCGACTCGAAAACCGGCGAGCCCTTGATTGCGTAAAAGGGCACTTTCTCGATCAGCTGTTTGAGCTTTTCGGCCAAAGATGACTTACCGCCACCGACTGGGCCAAGCAGGTAGAGGATCTGTTTCTTTTCTTCCAGACCCTGAGCGGCATGGCGGAAATACGACACGATCTGGTCGATGCATTCTTCCATCCCGTGGAAGTCTTCAAAGGCCGGATAGCGGCGGATCACCTTGTTGGAAAAGATGCGCGACAGCCTCGAGTTGGTTGAGGTGTCGAGCAGTTCCGGTTCGCCGATGGCCAGCAATAGACGCTCGGCCGCGGAAACGTAGGCGCTGCGGTCCTTTTTGCACAGTTCAAGATACTCTTGCAGCGAGAGTTCTTCCTGGCGCGTGGACTCGAAGCGTTGTTGGAAGTGGCTAAAGATACTCATGACGTCACCTCGCTCGATACGTGGAGCCGACGCCGGATCACTCAGTCGATGCTGGCAGCAACCGAACAGGCAGTTGCTGTTTACCCCCCAGAACTCTTCCGGAGCTGACTACTCCGAAAGCTACTCCCGATGACCCGTGCGCCGGTGTACCGGCTCTCCCCTGTTTTGGATGGCCTGCGCTTAAGGATAGTTGGGAATTTGGGAGGTAAAGGCAAGATACGTAATTAGTTGTGGCAGACCGTTCGTCTGTAATCGCGCGAGCCCACGGGGGCCGGGGCTTGCGCATTACAAAATAATTATTCGGAAGTGCCTTGCGCCGTTTCCGAAGGATAGGTCGTACGCCACAGCTCAAAACCGCCGTCCATGCTGTAGACGTCGGAAAAGCCCTGGCTGATCAGATAAGCAGCTGCGCCCTGGCTGGAATTTCCGTGATAGCAGACCACTACCGTTGGCGCATCCAGATCGGCGCCCTGGATGAAAGCATGCAGAGAATGGTTGTCCAGATGCTTCGAACCGGTGATGTGCAGCGCGGCAAATGTTGCCGGGTCGCGGACATCGACCACCACCGCGCCTTGTTCGCGCAGGGCCTGGGCCTGTTCTGGGGGGATACGTTTGAATTCGCTCATGGCGGGCTCCTGTGGCTCGGCTGAAAGCGCAGTCTAGCGCGGGGCGCTGGCTGACGTTTGTTCGGGAATAGAGGTGGCGACTGCCGGTCGAAGGTGGCCATGGGCGTCGCATTTGCATTGCAGGCGCTCAAAGGTGTCGACATTCATCAGGGTCATGGCACCACCCCAGACGCAACCGCTGTCGAGGGCAAAGAGCCCCGGTTCGTTGCACTGGCCTTCGAGCGCCGCCCAATGGCCGAAGATGATCTTCAGGCCTTTGGTTTTACGCTCCTTGTGCGCGAACCACGGTGCATAGCCCGGCGGTGCGGTGTCGATGCCTTCCTTGCCCTTGAGGTCGAGTTTGCCGTCGCTGGTGCAAAAACGCATCCGGGTGAAATAGTTGGTGATGACTCGCAGGCGGGCGGCGCCTTTGAGGTCGCTATTCCATTTCACCGGCTCGTTGCCGTACATGCCGTCAAGGTAAGGCGCGAAGCGGTTGTCATCGTGCAGGGCTTCTTCGACTTCGGTGGCGCACTTCAAGGCTTTGCGCAGCGACCATTGCGGCGGGATACCAGCATGGACCAGGGCGATATCGCGTTGTTCATCGTAGTGCATGAGCTTTTGCTGGCGAACCCACTCCAGCAGGTCCGCGCTATCGGGTGCTTCGAGGATCTCACGCAAGGTATCGGCTTTCTTCAGGCGCTCGATGTTTTGCCCGACGGCCAGCAAGTGCAGGTCATGGTTGCCGAGTACGCATACCAGCGACTCGCGGATGCCATAGAGGAAGCGCAGGGTTTCCAGCGACTGTGGGCCACGGTTGACGAGATCACCCACCAGCCACAGGCGATCTCGGGCAGGGTCGAAGGCCACTTGCTCGAGCAGGCATTTGAGCGGTTCAAGGCAACCTTGCACATCACCGACGGCATACGTCGCCATCAGTGCAACGCCCCGGGAACCGCCAGACGGAACGGCGCGATGATGGCGTCGAAGTGCTTACCGTCTTCGGCGAGCATCTGGTAGGTGCCCTGCATCGTGCCGACCTTGGATGTCATGACGGTGCCGCTGCTGTACGTGTGGCTCTTGCCCACCTCGATCAACGGCTGCTGGCCGACGACGCCCGCACCGCGAACCTCCTCGACATGGCCATCACCGTCGGTGATGACCCAATGCCGTGAAAGCAGTCTGGCGGGTAGCAGGCCATTGTTTTGCACGGTGATGGTGTAGGCGAAGGCAAAGCGGTCTTGCTCGGGTTGCGATTGTTCTGCCAGATAGCGGGTGACGACGCTGACGTCGACCTGGTAACGAGGATCGGACATGCAAAAGGCCTTAGAAACGAAGCGGAACGCGGGGCGTAGCTGATAGAACTCAGTCTAGGCCAAGTATCGGGTAGTAAACCAGAGTGGCGTCCTACCCGATAGCGCTCATCGCCTGTCAGTCAGTGGCAGGCTTTTGTAGGGCTTGTTCACTGAGCTTGTCGGCCAGGCGTACGAAGGCGGCCAGGTCGAGTTGCTCGGGGCGCAAGCTGCCATCGACGCCGGCAGCTTCGATTTCGGCATTGCTCAGCAAAAGTTTCAGTGTGTTGCGCAGGGTCTTGCGGCGCTGGTTGAAGGCTTCACGCACAACGCGCTCCAGCAGGCGATGATCCTTGGCCGGGTGCGGCAGTACCGCGTGGGGCACCAGGCGCACGATCGCGGAGTCGACTTTCGGCGGAGGATTGAACGCGCCCGGGCCGACGTTGAACAGATGCTCGACCCGGCAATGGTACTGAACCATGATCGACAGGCGACCCCAGTCACCGCCACCCGGACCCGCAGCCAGACGTTCGACCACTTCCTTTTGCAGCATGAAGTGCATGTCGCGAATCAGGTTGGCGTTGTTCAGCAGATGAAAGATCAGCGGCGTCGAGATGTTGTACGGCAGGTTACCGACCACTCGCAGGCTGTTTGGCGCAGCGTTCAGGCTGTTGAAGTCGAACTTCAGCGCGTCACCCTGATGCAGGTTGAAGTTGCTCTTGCCGGCGAACTGCTGATTGAGAATCGGGATCAGGTCCTTGTCCAGCTCTACGACGTCCAGTTGAGCGCCGCTGTTGAGCAGGCCGGCGGTCAATGCACCCTGGCCCGGACCGATTTCCAGCAGGCGGTCTTCAGGTTTGGCGTGAATGGAGCGCAGGATGCGATCGATAACGCCGGCATCGTGCAGGAAGTTCTGGCCGAAGCGCTTGCGCGCCCGGTGTTGGTAATGCTCGGTCATAAACGGGTCTCGGCCATCTGGTAGGCGGTTTCCAGGGCGACTTGCAGGCTGCCGGTGTCGATGTTGCCGCTGCCGGCCAGGTCCAGGGCGGTGCCGTGGTCGACCGATGTGCGGATGATCGGCAAGCCGAGGGTCACGTTGACTGCCGCGCCGAAGCCTTTGTATTTCAGCACAGGCAAGCCCTGGTCGTGGTACATCGCCAGCACCGCGTCGCAGTGCTCCAGATATTTGGGGGTAAACAGAGTGTCGGCGGGCAGGGGGCCGCGAAGGTCCATGCCCTCGCCGCGCAGGCGCTCTAATGTAGGTTCGATGATGTCGATTTCTTCATGGCCCAGATGACCGCCTTCACCGGCGTGCGGGTTGAGCCCGCAAACCAGGATGCGTGGCTGGGCGATGCCGAATTTTTCTTTCAGGTCGGTGTGCAGGATCCGCGTGACCCGCTCCAGCCGCTCCGGCGTGATCGCGTCGGCAATCTCGCGAAGAGGCAGGTGAGTGGTGACCAGCGCCACGCGCAAACCGCGGGTGGCGAGCATCATCACCACTTGCGCGGTGTGGGTCAGGTCAGCGAGAAACTCCGTGTGCCCGGAAAAGGCGATCCCGGATTCGTTGATCACGCCCTTGTGCACCGGCGCGGTGATCATGCCGGCGAAATGCCCATCCAGACAGCCCTGGCCGGCACGGGTCAGGGTTTCCAGAACGAAAGCCGCATTGGCCTTGTCCAGTTGCCCGGCGGTGACCTTGGCGTTGAGGGGCGTATCCCACACATACAGGCTGTTGGCGGGTGCAGGAGCATCCGGCCAGCTGTCCGGCGTTACCGGCAGCAGATCGACAACCACGCCCAGCTGCGCGGCCCGCTCAAGGAGCAGGTCGCGGCTGGTAATGGCAATCAGGGGATGTGGCTGGGCTTGCGAGGCGAGCAGCAGGCACAGGTCGGGACCTATGCCGGCTGGTTCGCCGGGGGTCAGCGCGAAACGCTTGGGTTTCACTGCGCTGCCTGGTCTGCACCAGGGAGTTTGATTTCTACGTACGCTTCGTCACGGATCTGACGCAGCCAGGTTTGCAGCTCTTCGTCGTATTTGCGGTTACGCAGTACGGTCATTGCTTGCTGCTCACGGGCCTGGGCGGTGCTGTCGGTGGCGCGGCGGCCAAGAACTTCCAGTACGTGCCAGCCATATTGGGTCTTGAACGGCTTGGACAGCTGACCTTGGGGGGTCTTGGCCATCACTTCGCGGAATTCAGGCACCAGCGCGTTCGGGTCGATCCAGTTCAGGTCGCCACCGTTGAGGGCGGAACCCGGATCCTCCGAGAAGCTTTTCGCCAGCTCGCCGAAATCTTCGCCCGCTGCGATACGGATATAGAGCGACTGAGCCAGGGCCTTGGTTTTTTCTTCGTCGCGAATCGGACTCGGTTTGACCAGGATGTGCCGCACGTGGACTTCGTCACGCACCTGGGATTCGCCGCCACGCTTGTCGAGGATCTTCAGGATAATGAAGCCGCCCGGGGTGCGCATTGGCTGGGTCACGTCGCCAACGGCCATGGTGCCGAGCAAACGATCGAACGGAGGTGGCAGTTGAGCGGCTTTACGCCAGCCCATGTCGCCGCCTTCCAGCGCGGTTTCGCTGGCGGACTTGGCGATTGCCAACTGACCGAAGTCAGCGCCTTGCTTGAGTTGCTGGTAAACCGCATCGGCTTGCTTGGCGGCATTCTGAATCGCATCGGAGTTGGCGCTTTCCGGCGTAGGAATCAGGATGTTGGCCAGGCGGAACTCTTCGGACAGCTGCATTTTGCCCAGATCGGATGCCAGGAAGTTCTTCACTTCCTGCTCGGACACCTGGATGCGCTCCGCCACACGGCGCTGACGCACACGGCTGATGATCATTTCGCGGCGGATCTGGTCACGGGCATCGTCATAAGACAGGCCGTCGCGAGCCAAAGCGGCGCGGAATTGTTCGATCGACATGTTGTTGCGCTGGGCAATGGTGCCGACAGCCTGGTTCAGCTCTTCATCGGTAATGCGGATGCCGGAACGCTCGCCGATCTGCAATTGCAGGTTTTCGACGATCAGACGCTCGAGCACCTGCTGATCCAGTACGCCGGTAGGCGGTACGGCAGCACCGCGTTTGGCGATGGTTTGCTGAACTTCGTGAACGCGCCGGTCCAGTTGGCTCTGCATGACCACGTCATTGTCGACGATGGCCACCACTTTATCGATGGACTGTACCGCGGCGTTGGCCGCGGTACCCAGGAACAGCGCGCCCAGCATCAGCGGGCGCAGACAATCAGAAAGCTTGGTCTTCACGTTCACGATAACCTTGGATGCCTTTGTCGAGGAAACTCTCTACTTTGGCGCCGGTGAGGCCGCCGAGTCCCTTCAGAACAATTTGGAGGAAGACGCCGTGGTCGCCTTTTTCGTTTTGTGGAGCTTCCTGACTGAATTCGTCATAGGAAACCCAGTAACGGTTGATCAGGCGTAGTTTCCAGCAGCAGTTGTCGTACTCGAAACCACCAAAGGCTTCCAGGGTACGGTTGCGGTTGTAGTCATACTGCCAGCGGCTGATGGCGTTCCATTGCGGCACGATCGGCCAGATCACCGAGAAGTCGTGCTGTTTGATCTTGTAGTAGTCCTTCACGTAGCCAGGTTGGCCCGGGGTGCCGTAATCGCCACCGCCCACCGACCATTTACCGGTGTTCTGGTCATAACGGACCTGGTCATTGCGATAGCGATAGCCGGCGTTGATGACCTTGTTCGGGTTGTCTTCAGGCTGGTAGTGGAACATCGCGCTGCCCGAGCGAGGGCTGCGGCTGTCCGGGTCCCAGTTGTAGTCGGCCGTGGTACGCCAGTCGCGGTTCCAGCGGTATTCGTATTCCAGTGCATATGGCGAAACGTTGGCCTTGGCATCGTCACGATCATCGAAAGCAATGCCTGGCAGTTGGACTTTACGGTCCTTGAAGTACAAGGCCTGGCCGACGCTGATGCGTTGACGTTCGAAACCATTGTCTTCGATCCAGCGGCTGGTCACGCCCAGGGACAGTTTGTTCTCGTCGCCGACACGGTCGGAGCCGGAGAAACGGTTGTCACGGAAGAGCGACGCGTAATTGAAGGTGTATTCGCTGGTGTCGAACACTGGAATATCCTTCTGGTCTTCCTCAGGTACATAGAGGTAGAACAGACGCGGTTCCAGGGTCTGACGGTAGTTTTTTCCGAACCAGGAAGTGTTGCGGTCAAAGTAAAGACCGCTGTCGATGCTGGCGATCGGTACCCCACGGTTCTGGTTGCTGCTGAATGTGCCGTTGAGCCTGTCCTGCTCCGCGCTTTGCGAAGCGATTTCGCTTTTGCCGCGGCCGTCCAGATCCAGTTGATACTGTGTGTACTGGTACTTGAGCGATGGCTTGAAGAAACCATAGGTCCAGTACAGCGGCAGGCTGACACCTGGTTTGAGATTCAAACGGTCGCCGTTGGCGCGTGCCAGACCAAAGATGTTGTTATCCAGACGTGACTCAGTGGTAATCCCGTCCTGCTGGACGAATGTTCCAGTCTTCAGATCCCGGTCAAATCGAACGATCTCTGTCTCGTAATCGAAGTCCAAACCTTCCGGATGATACGGCAGCTGACCATTAAAGGTGATCTGCGGCAAACGGTCATACGGCGTGATGTTCGAAACGGTCGCCAGCTGATAAGCCTGGGCGTTCAAGCGAGCGACGTAGCTGTCGCCACGATAGGTGACGGAGCCCTGCTGGTTCACGTAGTCAGCGCTTTTCACGCCAATCTGGTTAGTCTGCAGATCCTGGAAGTAATACGGATCGCTGATCTTGGTGTAGTCGACTTGCGTAAAGACGCGCGAGTCGAGGCCACCCTTGTGCTGCCAGTTGTACATGTAGCGGGTTTTTTCGTAGTCGGTCTGCTTGCTGCGTTCAGTATCTTCGTCGTTGAGGTACGCGGCGCCGAACTGACCTTCGCTGGACTTGGTCAGGTAACGGAATTCGCCTTCCATCAACAGGCCGCGCTTGCTCATATAGCGCGGGTACAACGTGGCGTCGTAGTTCGGCGCCAGGTTGAAGTAATACGGGGTGACCAGCAGGAAGCCGGTATCGCTGCCGGCGCCGATGGTCGGCGGCAGGAAGCCGGATTGGCGGCGGTCGTCGATCGGGAAATAGATGTACGGCGTGTACAGAACCGGAATGTCCTTGACCCGCAACGTCACGTTGGTCGCGGTACCGAAACCGGTGGCCGGGTTCAAGGTGATGTTGTTGCCCTTGAGCTGCCAGGCGTTGCTGTTCGGTTCGCACGTGGTGTATGTACCATCCTTGAGGCGGATGATCGCGTTCTCGGCACGTTTGGCATATAGCGCGTTACCGCGGATACGCGACTTGTGCATCACGTACTCGGCGTTGTCGACCTTGGCTTCACCGGTGTCGAGCTGTACGTCGGCGTGATCGCCCACGATCAGCGCGCCATTGTCGCGAATGCGCACGTTGCCGGCCAGTTCGCCACGGCTCTCGGCCTGGTACAGGTTCGCTTCGTCGGCTTCGACCTGCATGCTGCCCTGACGCATGACCACGTCACCGGCCAGGGTCGCGACCTGCTCTTCCTGCTTATAGCGGGAGGCCTTGGCGCCGATAAAGGTTGGAGCGTCACTTTTATTCGTCTTGTCGTTCATGCCAGGACGAATCGGTTCGATATAGGAACCAGAGCAGTAAGGACCGGTTTCGGCCAATTGCGCTGCGGTGAGCTTCTCGCGCGGAACCCAGTCGAGGTGGCTGTAGTCTTCACTACGCGACTTCAGGCCGCGGCCCTTGGACTCGGTAACCAGCACAGGCTTGGCACCGGTATCTTCGCTGGAGGCGGTGCCTGCCGGGGTTTCTCCAGTAGCGGAAACTGCGCTGCCTTCATGCACGGGGCGCGGCGGCAATGCAGCGGCCGGTGCCTTTGGCGCACAGTCCCAGGCACCCGAAGCAGATACTGAGCAGTCATACTGTTCCGCGGCGACCACGAACGACGTGGCCAGGGGTTGCAGGGCCAGCAGACTGCCGGTAACCAACAACGGAAATTTTTTACGAAACGCGGGGGATTTCAATGCCATCTTATTAGTCCGGGCTTCCTGCGTGCCATCTGCCCGCGGTGTGGGCCGCACGCCTCTCGATGGTCTGAAAAAGATGCTGGATAATAAAGCATGACCCGCTTGACGGCTAGCGCCGTCGGAGACCCTTGCAATGCCTGACCAAGATGTACGCTTGCAACACCTGAAAGTTTGGCTCGATGAACAGTTGGCTATCCTCTTTGCAGAACAAGGTTGGGGCACCGTGCCCCCGGCCACGTTGACCGCGGCCAGTAGCGACGCGAGTTTTCGGCGCTATTTCCGCTGGGAAGGCGCAGGCAGAAGTTTCGTCGTGATGGACGCGCCACCGCCCCAGGAAAACTGCAAACCCTTTGTGGATATCGCTTTTCTGCTGGCGAAATCCGGCATAAACGTGCCGAAAATTTATGCCGAGGACCTCGAGCGCGGTTTCCTTTTGCTCAATGACTTGGGCAACAAGACTTATCTGGACGTGATCGACGGCGAAAATGCCGACGATTTGTTCAAGGATGCCCTGCAAGCGCTGTTGGCTTTCCAGCAATTGCCGATGGTGGCGCCGCTGCCGAGTTATGACGTCGCGCAGCTGCGTCGCGAGCTCGAACTGTTCCCCGAGTGGTACGTGAAGCGCGAACTGGGTATCGAGTTCGATGCTGCGCAGCAGGTGCTCTGGCAGCAGGTCAGCGACCTGCTGATCGACAGCGCTCTGGCTCAGCCTAAAGTCCTGGTGCATCGCGACTACATGCCGCGCAACCTGATGATCAGCGAGCCGAATCCCGGCGTGCTGGATTTCCAGGACGCGGTCTACGGGCCGGTGACTTATGACGTGACCTGCCTGTTCAAGGACGCCTTCCTCAGCTGGCCTGAAGAACGCGTACGCGGCTGGCTGGAGGATTACTGGCAGCAAGCCGGTGCGCTCGACATCCCGGTTCAGCCGGACTTTGAAGACTTTCTGCGCGCCAGCGACCTGATGGGCGTGCAGCGTCACTTGAAAGTCATCGGCATCTTCGCCCGCATTTGCCATCGCGACGGCAAGCCACGCTATCTCGGCGATGTGCCGCGTTTCTTTGCTTATATAGACGCGGTCATTGCCCGTCGTCCTGAACTGGCTGAGCTGGATGTGTTGCTGGCCAGTCTGCGTGCTGGAGTGAAGGCATGAAGGCAATGATTCTGGCGGCGGGTAAAGGCGAGCGCATGCGTCCGCTGACCCTGACCACGCCAAAACCACTGGTTCGTGCCGGCGGAGCGCCCTTGATCGAGTATCACCTGCACGCGCTGGCGGCTGCCGGGTTTACCGAGATCGTGATCAACCATGCCTGGCTCGGTCAGCAGATCGAAGATTATCTGGGCGATGGCTCGAAATATGGCGTGAGCATTCAGTATTCGCCGGAAGGTGAACCGCTGGAAACCGGTGGTGGTATTTTCCGCGCGTTGCCGTTGTTGGGTGATGAGGCTTTTGTGGTGGTCAACGGCGACATCTGGACCGACTACGACTTCAGCGTGTTGCACCAGCCCATCGTCGGGCTCGCCCATTTGATCCTGGCGGACAACCCGGCGCATCACCCGAACGGGGATTTCACCCTGGTCGATGGCCATGTGCAGGACGGTCAGCCGGATACCCCAACCCTGACCTACAGCGGCATCGCCGTGCTGCACCCGCAGCTGTTTGACGGTTGCGCGGCCGGGGCCTTCAAGCTTGCGCCATTGTTGCGCAAAGCCATGGCCGATGGACAAGTGACGGGCGAGCGCCTGAATGGACATTGGGTAGATGTCGGCACTCACGAGCGCCTGGCTGAAGTAGAAACCTTGATAGAAGCGAGACGCTGACATGTTGTGGCCAGGGACTCTGATTGGAGCCGGAGCGGGCTTTGCCATAGCCAGCATTCCGGGGGCCATGCTCGGTGCTTTATTGGGACAGGCGCTGGATCGGCGCTTGCACCTGCAGAGCTGGGCGCATTTATGGGAAAAGTTCGGTGGCCGCTCGGTGCTGCGCAACGATGAACTGCTGTTCGTGTTACTGGGCCGATTGGCCAAGAGTGATGGGCGGGTAGTGGATGGCCACATTCAGCAGGCGCGACAGGAAATGCGTGCGCTGGAGATGACCGAGTCGGCGCAACGTCGGGCGATAGCGGCGTTCAACCGCGGCAAGTCGGGGCGTGATCGGTTGCGTGGCTATCTGCGACGCTTGAGTGCTCAGCCCCATGCCGCGGAAGGCGTGTTGCGTGCCTGTTGGCGGATGGTCTGGGCCGATGGCCGCGCCGGTAGCAGCGAGCGCGAACTGATTGCCCAGTGGGGCAAATGGTTGGGCTGGACGCCGCAACAGGTACAGGCACTGGCGAGTGACTACGAGCCGAAGCGACCATTGGTCAGCAGCGCGATTACGTATCAGGACGCCTTGCGGTTATTGGGAGTGTCGGCGACCAGCGAGCCAGCACAGATCAAACGCGCCTATCGACGCCTGCTCAGTCGCCATCATCCGGACAAGATTGCCGGCAGCGGTGCGACGGCGTTGCAGGTTCGTGAGGCGACGGACAAGACTCGTGAATTGCACAACGCCTACACGTTGATTCGTGAACGGCGGGACTTTCGATAGCAGGGCAGAGTTGTGTCGCCCGCGAATGGGGCGACGCGATCCATCAGTCCGCCGCAGGCTGCGGATTCAACCATCCCCGCACCCGGCGAACCAACTGCTCTTGCTCAGCCTTGGCATTGCCCGGCAGTGCCTTGAGCGAGACCTGGCTGAACGCCGATGTCTTCAAACGTTTATTGGCCTGCAAGCGTTCCAGTGCCGCGTTGCGATCCAGTGGTTTGTCCATATAGAAGATGTCGGCAGTCGGCAGCTTGATCGTCGGCGTCAACTCGGCAAGCTCAGGCTTCGCCGTAACAGGCGTCTGGGCGGCGACCATCACGAACTTCTCGACTTGCGATGGCTGCTTCTCGCTCAGATAGCGCGCGGCCCAGTAAGCGCCGGTGCCATGCCCCAGCACGACGACTTTGCGAGCGCTTTGCTGTTCGGCATAAGCGATGGCCGCGTCGATGCGGGCGAAAATTCGCTCGGCGTCGGCTTTGGCGTGTTCTTCGGTGGTTTCGGCGATAGCCTTGTCGGCCACCTCCGCTTCGCCGCCGGCGGCCTGTTCGATGGGCGCCGCGGTGGTCGAGTCTTTGTTGCCGGTATCAGGCGCTTTGGGCGCTGGCGCCACTTCGACGATACGTGGCGCAATGGCTTCGCTTTGCAGGTCCGGCAAGGTGATACTCAGGCTGCTCCACTCGGCGTCCGGCAATTGGCGGCGCAACGGGCTAATCGCTTGCGGCCAGTCAACGGTTTCGCCGGCACCCGGGATGATAATCACCGCGCCTTTGGGGTCGGCGGTATTGGCCGGCTTCCACAGGGCGAGAAAACTGTCGGTACCGGCTTGCAGTTGCTGCTGTTCCTGCGCAGGAATTTTTCGCTCAAGTGCCGTCGATTCTTCCTGGCTACGCTCAAGCAGCGGCTGGCGTTCGACCGGTTTTTCTTCGGCGGGCTTTTCCGCAGTGGCAGGTGCCGGGTCGGCCGCCTCGACGGAAAAGGCGCACGGCAGGATCAGCGACAGGCACAATGCTGGCAGTGCCAGGCGGTAGACAGGGGGCATCGGATATTCCAGGCCAGAAGTTAATTCCGGCAGCCTAATGGGTTGGTCAGTATTTGTCAGTGTGTGAGACTTCGATGATGCATTTTCGCTGCCTGTGGGTTATCGGCTGTTTGTGGTTTCCCTTGATGGGCTGGGCGGCTCCCGCGCCACCGGCGCATGTCGTGTCATTGTCTTCGGCGCAACAGCAATGGCTGGCGCAGCATGAAGAGTTGCGGGTCGGGGTTGTATTGCAAGTGCCCTATGCCCAATACGATCGCCGCTTGCAGCGCCTGTCCGGGGTCAACATCGAGTTGATGAAGTGGCTGGCCAAGTCGCTCAAGGTCGAGCTGAGCTGGCGTAATTATCCTGATCTTGCGCAACTGGAAGCCGCCGCGCGCGAAGGCGATATCGATATCGCGCCGGGGCTGACCCAAACCCCCGCCGGTTTACGATTCTGGCAGTTTTCCGATCCGTACATGCGGGTGCCGCAACTGGTGGTCAGCGACCAGAAGAGCACCGGTGTGGTGGAGCTGGAAAAACTCGACAGTCAGACCCGCGTCGCCGTGCGCATGCCCAGCGTCACCGCCGATTTCTTGCGTAGTACCTATCCGCATTTGAACCTGCAGGGCGTGCCTCTGGAGCGCCAGGCGCTGCAACTGTTGTTGAGTCAGCAGGCCGGTTACGCGGTGGTCGATGAAGCGCAATTCGGGCGTCTGTCAGCCGAACCCGAGTTTGCCGGGCTGGCCGTGGTGGGCGACATCGGTTTCCCGCAACTGTTGCGAGTGGCCACGCGTCGGGACTGGCCGGAGTTGGCCGGCATCGTCGAAAACGCGCTGCGCGCGATTCCGGCCAAAGACCTCGAGCGACTGCACGATCAATGGCTGCAACCCAAGTACCCGCGGCTGTCCGATTCACCGGTTTTCTGGAAAAACCTCTGCCTGCTGTTGCTGGTGTTATTGCTGAGCAGCATGGCCATTGTGTTCTGGCAGCGTCGTCAGCAACACAGTCTGGAGCAGCGTTTGCTGGCGGCGCGCGAAGACATTGCCCTGCGCGAGGCTAGCGAAGAGGCCTTGCGCCTCACGCAGTTCTCCATCGATCAAAGCACCGTCGGCATCCTTTGGGTCAACTGGGACAGCCATGTGCGCTACGCCAACCGTGCCGCCGAAAGCATGCTCGGCTATCCGGCGGGCGGGATCATTGATCGACCCTTGATCGATTTCGAGCCCGGTTTGCACATGGACCGCTGGCTGAGCCTGTGGAAACGCGCCCGGGCCAGTGAGGAAGGGCCGCTAAGTTTCGAAACCAATTGTGTGCGGGCCGATGGCAGTATTCTGCCGGCGGATGTCTCGTTGAGCTTCCTGCGTTTTCGCGAGGGCGAATACCTGGTGGTTTACCTCAATGATGTCACCGAGCGTCGTCGCGCCCTGGCCGCCTTGCAGGAAAGTGAAGCACGGCTGCAGGGGATCGCCGCCAACGTCCCCGGGCTGGTCTTTCGTCTGGAGCGCGCACCAGTGACCGGGCAGATCGACTTTGCCTACATCAGTGAAGGCAGCGAGAGCCTGGTGGGCTACTCGCCCGCCACCCTGGCCCATCGTGACAAAGGCCTGCGCAGCCTGGTGCATCCGGATGACAAGGCCAGTTATCACCAGACCCAGGACCATGCACTGGACACCGACAGCGACTGGTCGTGGCAGGGACGGATTCTGACCCGTCAGGGCGAACAACGCTGGGCTGAGATCAAGGCCATTACCCGCCGACTGGAAGACGGCGCCTATGTCTGGGACGGGATCGTCTGGGACATCACCGAGAGCAAGCGCATCGAGCTGGAGCTGGCCAGCTCCCGTGAGCAGTTGCGCGAGTTGTCTGCGCACCTGGAGAGCGTGCGGGAAGAGGAGAAAGCGCGGATTGCCCGGGAAGTTCACGACGAGCTGGGGCAGATGTTGACGGTGTTGAAGCTGGAAACGTCCATGTGCGAACTGGCTTATGCGCAGCTCGATCCGGGCCTGCACGAGCGCTTGAACAGCATGAAGCGTTTGATCGCGCAGCTGTTTCAACTGGTGCGTGATGTGGCCACGGCGCTGCGGCCACCGATTCTCGATGCCGGGATCGCCTCGGCCATCGAGTGGCAGGCCCGACGGTTCGAGGCGCGCACGCATATTCCGTGTCTGGTACAAGTGCCGGATAACTTGCCGGCGCTCAGCGATGCCAAGGCCATCGGCCTGTTCCGGATCCTTCAGGAAGCGCTGACCAATGTCATGCGCCACGCCCAGGCGCATACTGTTGAACTGACGCTGGCCCTTGAGGGCGATGAGCTTTGTCTGACTGTCAGCGATGATGGCGTAGGATTTGTCGCCGGGCCTGGCAGGCCGACATCCTTTGGCGTGGTCGGCATGCGTGAGCGGGTGTTGATCATGGGCGGGCAATTGTCGCTTGAGAGTGAGCCAGGGGAGGGCACGACCCTGACGGTGCGAGTGCCGCTGGATGAAGCCTGATGGTTTTGTGTTGTTTGAGCTGGCGCCTTTGCAGGCAAGCCCGCGATAGATCTTGGTTCTGACATAAAAAGAATGGAGAAGAACGTGATCCGTGTACTGGTAGCCGAAGACCACACCATCGTTCGCGAAGGCATCAAGCAATTGATCGGCCTGGCCAAGGACCTGCTGGTGGTAGGGGAGGCGAGCAATGGCGAGCAGTTGCTCGATACCTTGCGTCATGTTCCCTGCGAAGTGGTGTTGCTGGACATCTCCATGCCCGGGGTCAACGGCCTGGAAGCGATCCCGCGGATTCGCGCCATGAACAATCCGCCAGCGATCCTGGTGCTGTCGATGCACGACGAAGCGCAGATGGCCGCTCGGGCGTTGAAGGTCGGCGCGGCGGGTTACGCGACCAAGGACAGCGATCCGGCATTGTTGCTGACGGCGATTCGCAAGGTCGCGGCGGGCGGGCGCTACATCGATCCGGACCTGGCCGACCGCATGGTTTTCGAGGTTGGCCTGACCGATTCGCGGCCGTTGCACTCGTTGCTGTCGGAGCGTGAATTCTCGGTATTCGAACGTCTGGCCCAGGGCGCCAACGTCAACGACATCGCCCAGCAACTGGCCTTGAGCAGCAAAACCATCAGTACCCACAAGGCGCGGCTGATGCAGAAACTCAACATCACCTCCCTGGCCGAACTGGTGAAGTACGCGATGGAACACAAACTCCTGTGATCCACATGACCCGCTGACTCACTGCAAATACCTGTGGGAGCGTGCATGTCCAATTACGACGTGCCCGCAAAGCCGCTTTTACCGGTTCCTGTGGCTTGCAGCTCACCGTTTGTCGCCATCAAGAATCGACATATCCATCCCCGCCATCCTTGTAGGGCAATCCCTACCCCCAACCTTCCATCCGGCTGAGGCGATTCTCTCCTGCGCCCCGATTTGCGCGGCTCCCAGCGTCCACTAGGCTTAGTCCACAGCAGTCATCAATAACAAAGGTGTGGGTATGAGCCAGGTTGATTCAAGTGCAGGGGCCAGCGATATTCTGGTCAGCTTTCGTGGAGTGCAAAAGAGCTACGACGGCGAGAACCTGATCGTCAAAGACCTCAACCTGGAAATTCGCAAAGGCGAATTCCTGACCTTGCTCGGGCCGTCCGGTTCCGGCAAAACCACCAGTCTGATGATGCTCGCCGGCTTCGAAACGCCGACCGCCGGGGAGATTCAACTGGCCGGGCGTTCCATCAACAACGTGCCACCGCACAAGCGCGACATCGGCATGGTGTTCCAGAACTACGCGTTGTTTCCGCACATGACCGTGTCCGAGAACCTGGCGTTCCCGCTGACCGTGCGCGGCTTGAACAAAAGCGACGTCAGTGATCGGGTCAAGCGTGTGCTGAGCATGGTTCAGCTCGACACCTTCGCCCAGCGCTATCCGGCGCAACTGTCCGGCGGTCAGCAGCAGCGTGTGGCCCTGGCCCGTGCCCTGGTGTTCGAACCGCAACTGGTGCTGATGGACGAACCCCTCGGCGCACTGGACAAACAACTGCGTGAACACATGCAGATGGAAATCAAACACCTGCACCAGCGCCTCGGCGTGACCGTGGTCTACGTGACCCACGACCAGGGCGAAGCCCTGACCATGTCCGACCGCGTCGCCGTATTCCACCAGGGCGAGATCCAGCAGATCGCGCCACCGCGCACGCTCTACGAAGAGCCGAAAAATACTTTCGTCGCCAACTTCATCGGCGAGAACAACCGCCTCAACGGCCGCTTGCACAGCCACACCGGTGATCGCTGCGTGGTCGAGCTCGGTCGTGGTGAAAAGGTTGAAGCACTGGCGGTCAACGTCGGCAAGACCGGCGAACCCGTCACACTGTCGATTCGTCCGGAGCGCGTGAGCCTCAATGGCTCGAGCGAGTCCTGTGTCAACCGCTTCTCGGGAAGGGTGGCGGAATTCATCTATCTGGGCGACCACGTCCGGGTTCGCCTGGAAGTCTGCGGCAAGACCGACTTCTTCGTGAAACAACCGATTGCCGAGCTCGATCCTGCGCTGGCTGTCGGCGACGTGGTACCGCTTGGCTGGCAGGTCGAACACGTTCGCGCGCTCGACCCACTTCTAGAGGCGCATTGATCGCCCCCTGCTTCACCAACACCAACCCTGCACGTGGAGAGAACAATAAATGTTGAGATCCCTGAAATTCACCGCCCTGGTCGTCGGCATGATCGGCGCGGTGCACGCGATGGCGGCTGGCCCGGACCTGACCGTGGTGTCCTTTGGCGGGGCGAACAAGGCGGCGCAGGTCAAAGCCTTCTACGCACCATGGGAAGCGGCGGGCCACGGCAAAATCGTCGCTGGCGAATACAACGGCGAAATGGCCAAGGTCAAAGCCATGGTCGACACCAAGAGCGTGTCCTGGGACCTGGTGGAAGTTGAATCGCCGGAACTGTCCCGTGGTTGCGACGAAGACATGTTCGAGCAGCTTGATCCGAAGCTGTTCGGCAAGTCTGAAGACTACGTCAAAGGCGCTATCCAGCCTTGCGGCGTGGGCTTCTTCGTGTGGTCGACCGTGCTGGCCTACAACGCCGACAAGCTGAAAACCGCTCCGACCAGTTGGGCTGATTTCTGGGACACCAAGAAATTCCCGGGCAAGCGCGGCCTGCGTAAAGGCGCCAAGTACACCCTGGAATTCGCACTGATGGCTGACGGCGTTGCGCCGAAAGACGTCTACAAAGTGCTGGCCGGCAAAGATGGCCAGGACCGCGCGTTCAAGAAACTCGATGAACTCAAGCCAAGCATCCAGTGGTGGGAAGCCGGCGCACAACCGCCGCAATACCTCGCCTCCGGTGACGTGGTCATGAGCTCGGCCTACAACGGCCGGATCGCCGCGGTACAAAAAGAAAGCAACCTGAAAGTGGTGTGGAACGGCGGCATCTACGACTTCGACGCATGGGCGATTCCAAAAGGTCTGGACAAGACCCGTGCTGAAGCTGCGAAGAAATTCATCGCCTTCTCGGTACAGCCGCAACAGCAGAAGACCTACTCGGAAAACATCGCCTACGGCCCGGCCAACACCCAGGCAGTGCCATTGCTGTCCAAGGATGTCCTGAAAGACATGCCAACCACCCCGGAGAACATCGCCAACCAGGTGCAGATCGACGTCAGCTTCTGGGCTGACAACGGCGAGCAACTGGAGCAGCGCTTCAATTCCTGGGCTGCCAAGTAACCACAACACTGTGGGCTTGCCTCTCCTACAGGGGCCGATGTGTAGCTAACAAGAACAGAGGTGGCCTCCCAGTTATGGAGTGCCACCCTCTGTAACGATCAAAGATTTCCGGAGTACGCCATGGCTATCGCCGTTCCCGTGAACGCGGGCACCGACCCCACCTTGAAGCAGCGGCTAAAGCACGCCGAGCGAATCAACCGCTGGAAAGCACAAGCCTTGATCGCGCCGTTGGTGCTGTTTCTGTTACTGGTGTTCCTGGTGCCGATCGTGGCGCTGCTCTACAAAAGCGTCGGTAACCCGGAAGTGGTCGGCGTGATGCCGCGCACTGTGGCAGCCATCGCCAGTTGGGATGGCCGAGGCCTGCCGGCAGAGCCTGTGTACAAGGCCGCCAGCGAAGACCTCGCCGAAGCCCGCAAGAATCAGACCTTGGGTGATTTGTCCAAGCGCTTGAACATGGAGTTGGCCGGCTACCGCAGCCTGCTGACCAAAACCGCGCGCGCCTTGCCGTTCGCCACGGAGCCTGCTTCTTATAAAGAAGCGCTGGAAGGACTCGACGAACGCTGGGGCGATCCGGCCTATTGGCAGGTGGTGCGTCGCAACACCAGTGGCGTGACGCCTTATTACCTGCTGGCCGCCGTCGATCACCGTATCGACGACCTCGGCGAACTGGCCCGGGCCACTCCCGATCAGGCGATCTACCTCGACATCTTTGCCCGTACGTTCTGGATGGGCCTGATCATCACCATGATCTGCCTGGTGCTTGCTTATCCGCTGGCCTACCTGCTGGCGAACCTGCCCTCGCGCCAAAGCAACCTGCTGATGATTCTGGTGCTGTTGCCGTTCTGGACCTCGATTCTGGTTCGGGTCGCGGCGTGGATCGTGTTGCTGCAATCGGGCGGCTTGATCAACAGCGGCCTGATGGCCATGGGCGTCATCGATAAGCCGCTGGAGCTGGTGTTCAACCGCACCGGGGTCTACATCTCGATGGTGCACATCCTGCTGCCGTTCATGATTCTGCCGATCTACAGCGTGATGAAAGGTATCTCGCCGACTTACATGCGTGCGGCGATTTCCCTGGGCTGCCACCCGTTCGCCAGTTTCTGGCGGGTGTACTTCCCGCAGACCTATGCCGGTGTTGGCGCCGGTTGCCTGTTGGTGTTCATCCTCGCCATCGGCTACTACATCACCCCGGCGTTGCTGGGCAGCCCGAACGATCAGATGGTCAGTTACTTCGTCGCCTTCTACACCAACACCAGCATCAACTGGGGCATGGCGACCGCGCTCGGTGGACTGTTGCTGCTGGCGACCGTGGTGCTTTATCTGATTTACAGCTGGCTGGTGGGCGCCAGTCGCCTGCGCCTGAGCTAAGGGGAGAGTGAAATGCTGAGTCCTTATATGTCGCCCATCGAACGGGTGTGGTTCTACAGCTTGCGGATTCTCTGCGGCTTGATTTTGTTGTTCCTGATCTTGCCGGTGCTGGTGATCATTCCGCTGTCGTTCAACTCAGGGAGTTTTCTGGTCTACCCGCTGCAAGGCTTCTCGCTGCACTGGTATCAGGACTTCTTTGCCTCGGCGGAATGGATGCGTTCGTTGAAGAACAGCATGATCGTGGCTCCGGCAGCGACCGTGCTGGCGATGATCTTCGGTACGCTGGCGGCGATCGGCCTGACCCGTGGCGACTTCCCGGGCAAGGCGCTGGTGATGGCGCTGGTGATTTCGCCGATGGTGGTGCCGGTGGTGATCATTGGTGTGGCCAGTTACCTGACCTTCGCGCCACTGGGGTTCGGCAACAGCTATACCTCGTTGATCGTGGTGCACGCCGTGCTGGGCGTGCCGTTCGTGATCATCACGGTATCGGCGACCTTGCAGGGGTTCAACCAGAACCTGGTGCGGGCCGCGGCCAGCCTGGGAGCTTCGCCGCTGACGACGTTCCGCCGGGTGACCTTGCCGTTGATTGCGCCGGGGGTGATTTCCGGTGCGCTGTTTGCCTTCGCTACCTCGTTCGATGAAGTGGTGGTGACGCTGTTCCTCGCCGGTCCCGAACAAGCGACCTTGCCTCGGCAGATGTTCAGCGGCATCCGCGAAAACCTCAGCCCGACAATCGCCGCTGCCGCGACGCTGCTGATCGCATTCTCGGTGATCCTGTTGCTGACCCTGGAATGGCTGCGTGGGCGCAGCGAAAAACTGCGTACCGCCCAAGCCTGACGCCAACTGTGATCGTTCCCGCGCGAGCGTGGGAACGATCGACAGAAGCGCCTCGATCATTCACCAACTTAATAGCAGACAAACCCCAATCCCCAGCTACTATTGTGCCCAGCTCCCCTATCTATAAGAGGCTGCGCACATGAGTCTTTCCTCTTTCAAAATCGCTCACAAACTGATCACCGGCGCAGGTGCCATCGAGCAACTGGCGGCCGAGCTCACACGTCTGGACATCGACAACCCGCTGATCGTCACCGATGCCGCGCTGGTCAAGTCCGGCACGGTGGAGCTGGCGCTGGCGCAGCTGGGCGAGCGCAGTTATGAGATTTTCGACCGGGTGTTGCCGGACCCGGAAATCGCCATCGTCGAAGATTGCATGCGGGTTTACCGTGAGGGTGGGCATGACGGGCTGATCGGCCTCGGCGGCGGCAGTGCCATCGACATCGCCAAGAGTGTTGCCGCCTATGCCGGTTATCACGGCGCGCTGGAGGATTTATTCGGCATCGATCAGGTGCCGCGCAAAGGCCCGCCGCTGATCGCCATCCCGACCACCGCCGGCACCGGTTCGGAAGTGACCAACGTGGCCATCCTCTCCGACAAGGTCGCGCAGCTGAAGATGGGCATCATCAGCGATTACCTGTTGCCGGACGTGGCGCTGGTCAGCCCGCAAATGACCCTGACCTGCCCGCGCAGTGTCACCGCCGCCAGTGGCGTCGATGCGCTGGTGCACGCCATCGAGTCCTACCTGTCGCTCAACGCCTCGCCCATCACCGATGCCTTGGCCATTGGCGCGATCAAGCTGATTACCAAGGCGCTGCCCAAGGCTTACGCCAATCCCGCCCACCTGCAAGCCCGCGAAGACATGGCCACCGCCAGCCTGATGGCCGGCATGGCGTTCGGCAATGCCGGGGTCGGTGCGGTGCATGCGCTGGCGTATCCGCTGGGTGGGCGTTTCAACATTGCCCATGGTGTCAGCAATGCCTTGCTGCTGCCGTATGTCATGACCTGG
The DNA here is from genome assembly GCF_001655615.1 of Pseudomonas sp. GR 6-02. GTDB lineage: Bacteria > Pseudomonadota > Gammaproteobacteria > Pseudomonadales > Pseudomonadaceae > Aquipseudomonas. The sequence continues at coordinate 5,819,841 of NZ_CP011567.1, read as the reverse complement.
AACAAGATGGCCTGCGTGGAACGCATGCAGGATATTGCCGAGGCCATGGGGGTGAAGACCGCTCATCTGAGCGCCAGTGAGGCGGCGGATAAAGCCGTGGAGGCGATGACCGAGCTGTGCGCCGCCGTGGAGATCCCGCGAGGTCTGCGCAGTTTCGGGGTCCCCGAGGAGGCGATCCCGGCCATGGCCGTGGAAGCCGCCGGCACCGAACGCCTGATGCGCAACAATCCGCGCAAGTTGAGCGCCACCGATATCGAGAAGATCTACCGAGCGGCCTACTAGGACTTGCCCCAATCATCGCAGCACGGTGCGCGCGTCAAAGCATGAGGTATACAATGCGCGCCATCGTGATTCTGCTCAAAAAAGGTGCGTCATGCAGCCCTTCGTTATTGCTCCGTCGATTCTCTCCGCCGACTTCGCCCGCCTGGGCGAGGAAGTGGACAACGTCCTGGCCGCCGGCGCCGACTTCGTGCACTTCGATGTCATGGACAACCACTACGTGCCGAACCTGACCATCGGCCCGATGGTCTGCTCCGCGCTGCGCAAGTACGGCGTGACCGCGCCGATCGACGCGCACCTGATGGTCAGCCCGGTGGACCGCATCGTCGGCGACTTCATCGAAGCCGGTGCGACCTACATCACCTTCCACCCGGAAGCCACGCTGCACGTCGACCGTTCCCTGCAACTGATCCGCGAAGGCGGCTGCAAGGCGGGCCTGGTGTTCAACCCGGCGACCCCGCTGGACGTGCTCAAGTACGTGATGGACAAGGTCGACATGATCTTGCTGATGAGCGTCAACCCGGGCTTCGGCGGGCAGAAGTTCATTCCAGCCACCCTCGACAAGCTGCGTGAGGCTCGGGCGCTGATCGATGCTTCCGGACGTGACATTCGCCTGGAAATCGACGGCGGGGTGAACGTGAACAACATTCGCGAAATCGCCGCTGCGGGCGCCGACACTTTCGTGGCCGGCTCGGCGATCTTCAATGCGCCGAACTACCAGGAAGTGATTGAAAAAATGCGCTCCGAACTGGCGCTGGCTCGCCCATGAGCGGTTTTGAGCAGCTGTTCCCGGGGCGTCTGCCGCGGCTGGTGATGTTCGATCTGGATGGCACGCTGGTCGATTCGGTCCCTGACCTCGCAGCGGCTGTGGATAACATGCTGCTCAAACTCGGGCGTGACCCGGTCGGCATCGAACCGGTGCGTGAGTGGGTCGGCAACGGCGCGCCGGTGCTGGTGCGCCGTGCACTGGCCGGCGGCATCGATCATTCATCGGTCGATGATGGCGAAGCCGAGGGTGCATTGCAGATTTTCATGGAGGCCTACGGTGAGGGGCATGAGCTGACCGTGGTCTATCCCGGTGTGCGCGACACCCTGAAATGGCTGCACAAGCAGGGCGTGGCGATGGCGCTGATCACCAACAAGCCGGAGCGCTTCGTCGCGCCGTTGCTGGATCAGATGAAGATCGGCCGTTACTTCAAATGGATCATCGGTGGCGACACCCTGCCACAACAGAAACCTGATCCGGCTGCGCTGTTTTTTGTGATGAAAATGGCCAACATTCCGGCGTCGCAATCATTGTTCGTCGGCGACTCGCGTAGCGATGTGCTGGCGGCGAAAGCGGCGGGGGTCAAATGCGTGGCCCTCAGTTACGGTTATAACCACGGTCGGCCGATTGCCGAAGAGTCGCCGGCGCTGGTGATCGATGATCTGCGCAAACTAATTCCCGGTTGCCTGGATCCGGCCGCTGAGATAACGTTGCCCGACGCTGTTCAACCCCCTGCTGGAAACGCCATCGTGGTGGTCACTCGCAAACTCTGGATGAAAGTCATCAAGGCCCTGGCCCGCTGGCGTTGGCGCGCCTGACTTGTTCCTGGCCGGCGTACCGGCGCGTTTGCATACCTGACCGTTAGACCCTCAAGCCACGAGGCACCTCATGATCCGCGAAGAATTCCTGCGTTTGGCCGCTGCCGGCTACAACCGCATCCCGCTTGCCTGCGAAACCCTGGCCGACTTCGACACGCCGCTGTCGATCTACCTGAAACTGGCCGACGAGCCGAACTCCTATCTGCTGGAGTCGGTGCAGGGCGGCGAGAAGTGGGGCCGCTACTCGATCATCGGCCTGCCGTGCCGCACCGTATTGCGGGTTCACGATCACCACGTCAGCGTGACCCACGACGGCGTCGAGATCGAAAGCCACGACGTTGAAGACCCACTGGCCTTCGTCGAAGCCTTCAAGGCGCGCTATAACGTGCCGACCATTGCCGGTCTGCCGCGCTTCAACGGCGGTCTGGTCGGTTACTTCGGTTACGACTGCGTGCGTTATGTGGAGAAGCGTCTGGGCAAATGCCCGAACCCGGATCCGCTGGGCGTGCCGGACATTCTGCTGATGGTGTCCGATGCGGTGGTGGTGTTCGACAACCTCGCCGGCAAGATGCACGCGATTGTCCTGGCCGATCCGTCGCAGGAAGATGCCTTCGAACAAGGTCAGGCGCGTCTGCAAGCGCTGCTGGAACAACTCCGTCAGCCAATCACTCCGCGCCGTGGCCTGGACTTCAGCAAGCAGCAATCGGCCGATCCAGTGTTTCGTTCGAGTTTCACCCAGGACGATTACGAGAAAGCCGTCGACACCATCAAGGAATACATCCTGGCCGGTGACTGCATGCAGGTCGTGCCGTCCCAGCGCATGTCGATCGACTTCAAGGCTGCGCCTATCGATCTTTACCGGGCGCTGCGTTGCTTCAACCCGACGCCGTATATGTACTTCTTCAACTTCGGCGACTTCCACGTCGTCGGCAGTTCGCCGGAAGTGCTGGTGCGGGTCGAAGACAACCTGATCACCGTGCGCCCGATTGCTGGCACTCGCCCACGCGGGGCCAACGAAGAGGCGGACCTGGCGCTGGAAAAAGACCTGCTGTCGGACGACAAGGAAATCGCCGAGCACTTGATGCTGATCGATCTGGGCCGCAACGATACTGGGCGCGTCTCGGAAATCGGCTCGGTGAAGCTCACCGAGAAGATGGTCATCGAGCGTTATTCCAACGTGATGCACATCGTGTCTAACGTCACCGGCCAATTGAAGGCCGGGCTGACAGCGATGGACGCACTGCGGGCGATCCTGCCGGCCGGCACCTTGTCCGGCGCACCGAAGATTCGCGCGATGGAAATCATCGACGAGCTGGAACCGGTCAAGCGGGGCGTCTATGGCGGCGCGGTCGGTTACTTCGCCTGGAACGGCAACATGGACACCGCGATTGCGATTCGCACCGCCGTGATCAAGAACGGTGAACTGCATGTGCAGGCCGGTGGCGGCATCGTCGCCGACTCGGTACCGGCGCTGGAATGGGAAGAAACCCTGAACAAGCGTCGCGCGATGTTCCGCGCCGTGGCCCTGGCCGAACAAACCCCGGAAAACTGATCCACATAGAAAACGCGGTGCCTGCGAGGGCGCCGCGTTTTTTTATGCCTGTCATTCCCCTTTTAATCTTTTGATCTTGTGCTTCGGCCGCTCTCGACACCGCCAAAAAACTTCCAGCTTTTTGCCATCTGTCGCTAACCCTTCGATTGTTTCGCGAGCTGTCGCTCCGGCCATATTGCACGCTCTGCCCAGCTACGTTACTGTGCCCAGACGTATGAATGAGACCTTTCCCGTGTTGATCGTCAGCAAACTCCTGGATCAAGTCATCAAGGCACACGCCCGTTGGCGTTGGCGCGCCTGAATCTTTTCTGCCGGCCTGGCCGGACCTGTACCGCTTTGCCTTCTTTACCTGTACGAAATGCCGCTTTGCTGGCGCCACTCCAGCACCCGTCAAAGCGCAGCGCACTGCGGGTAAATCATTCGAAGGCCGTATTAAAAGTCAGTGAATTCAAGAGGTTCTTAACGCCATGTTGCTGATGATCGATAACTACGACTCTTTTACTTACAACGTTGTGCAATACCTCGGCGAGCTAGGCTCCGAGGTCAAAGTCGTGCGCAACGATGAACTCACCATTGCCGAAATCGAAGCCCTCAAGCCTGAGCGCATCGTCGTGTCTCCCGGTCCTTGCACCCCGACCGAAGCCGGTATTTCCATCGAAGCGATCAAATACTTCGCCGGCAAGCTGCCGATTCTCGGCGTTTGCCTCGGGCACCAATCCATCGGCCAGGCGTTTGGCGGCGATGTGGTCCGTGCCCGTCAGGTCATGCACGGAAAGACCAGCCCGGTATTTCACGAGGACAAGGGCGTATTCGAAGGTCTGAATCGTCCGTTGACGGTCACCCGCTACCATTCGCTGATCGTCAAGCGCGAAACCCTGCCCGATTGCCTGGAGCTGACTGCCTGGACCCAGCTCGAAGACGGCTCGGTGGATGAGATCATGGGCCTGCGTCACAAGACGCTGAACATCGAGGGTGTGCAATTCCACCCCGAGTCTATCCTCACCGAACAGGGGCACGAGCTGTTCGCCAACTTCCTCAAACAAACTGGCGGCACGCGCTAAGGACTTTCCATGGATATCAAGACAGCCCTGAGCCGTATCGTCGGCCACCTCGACCTCAGTACCGATGAAATGCGTGATGTCATGCGCGAAATCATGACCGGGCAATGCACGGACGCACAGATTGGTGCGTTCATGATGGCCATGCGCATGAAGAGCGAAAGCATCGACGAGATCGTCGGCGCCGTGACGGCGATGCGCGAGTTGGCGGACAAGGTCGAACTCAACACCCTCGACGGCGTGGTCGATGTGGTCGGCACCGGCGGCGACGGGGCCAATATCTTCAACGTCTCGACTGCTTCCTCATTCGTGGTCGCGGCGGCCGGTTGCACCGTGGCCAAGCACGGTAACCGTGCGGTGTCGGGCAAAAGCGGCAGCGCCGATTTGCTGGAAGCAGCGGGTATCTACCTGAACCTGACCCCGGTTCAGGTTGCACGCTGCATCGACAACGTTGGCATCGGTTTCATGTTTGCCCAGACCCATCACAGCGCCATGAAGCACGCCGCCGGCCCGCGCCGCGAGCTGGGCTTGCGCACCTTGTTCAACATGCTCGGCCCGCTTACGAATCCGGCCGGCGTGAAACATCAGGTGGTGGGTGTATTCAGTCAGGCGTTGTGCCGGCCATTGGCCGAAGTCTTGCAGCGCTTGGGCAGTAAGCACGTGCTGGTGGTGCACTCCAAGGATGGCCTGGACGAGTTCAGCCTGGCGGCCCCGACCTTTGTCGCGGAGTTGAAGAATGACCAGATCACCGAGTATTGGGTCGAGCCCGAAGATCTGGGGATGAAGAGCCAGAGCCTGCACGGTCTGTCGGTGGAAAGCCCGGCGGCTTCCCTGGAACTGATTCGCGATGCCTTGGGCAAGCGCAAGACCGAGAACGGTCAGAAAGCCGCCGAGATGATCGTGCTCAATGCCGGCGCCGCGCTGTACGCCGCCGACCATGCCAGCAGTTTGAAAGAAGGCGTTGCCCTGGCGCACGATGCGCTGCACACAGGCCTCGCTCGGGAAAAACTTGAGGAGTTGGGTGCATTTACCGCGGTATTCAAAGTGGAGAATGAGGGATGAGTGTACCGACGGTTCTGGAAAAAATTCTGGCCCGCAAAGTCCAGGAAGTCGCCGAGCGTAGCGCTCGTGTGAGCCTGGCAGAGCTGGAAAACCTGGCCAAGGCGGCCGATGCACCCCGTGGTTTCGCCAAGGCATTGATCGATCAGGCCAAGAAGAAACAGCCGGCGGTGATTGCTGAAATCAAGAAAGCTTCGCCAAGCAAGGGCGTGATTCGCGAGAACTTCGTGCCTGCGGACATTGCCAGGAGTTACGAGAAGGGCGGGGCTACTTGCCTGTCGGTGCTCACCGACATCGACTACTTCCAGGGTGCGGATGCGTATCTGCAACAAGCCCGGGCGGCGTGCAAGCTGCCGGTGATCCGCAAAGACTTCATGATCGATCCGTACCAGATCATCGAGTCCCGCGCCCTGGGCGCTGATTGCGTGCTGTTGATCGTCTCCGCACTGGATGACGTGAAAATGGCCGAGCTGGCGGCCGTGGCCAAAAGTGTCGGCCTCGATGTGCTGGTGGAAGTCCACGATGGCGACGAGCTGGAGCGGGCCTTGAAAACCCTCGACACGCCGCTGGTGGGCGTGAACAACCGCAACCTGCACACCTTCGAGGTCAGCCTGGAAACCACCCTCGACTTGTTGCCGCGTATTCCGCGTAATCGTCTGGTGGTCACCGAGAGTGGCATTCTTAACCGCGCCGATGTCGAGCTGATGGAAATCAGCGACGTGTATGCGTTCCTGGTCGGCGAAGCGTTCATGCGCGCCGAAAGCCCGGGTACTGAACTGCAGCGCCTGTTCTTTCCTGAGCGCGGTGTTCCAGTGAGCGGCTCTACGCTCGACTGAACACATTTTCGCAGGCAACCCGATCCCCTGTGGGAGCGGGTTTGCCCGCGAGTAGGTCATCAAGCCCCCCAAAGACTTCATGTCTTACGGAGTCGTCCATGTCCCAGCCAACCTCTCTGACCATCGAAGCCGGCCTGCTCGCCGAACAGGACCTGTTGGCCCATGTGTGCACCGGTGATTCGGAGTTCGGCTTGCTGTTCTGGCAACCCACAGACCAGGCATTGGTCATGCCGCGCCGCTTGAATCGCTTGCCGGGTTTCGAGGCAGCGTGCGAGATATCAGCCGCTGCCGGTTGGCCGGTACTGCTGCGCGAAACCGGCGGCGAGCCGGTGCCGCAATCGGCATCGACCCTCAACATCGCGCTGGTCTACGCGCCACCGCGTAGCGAGGGCGACCAGAACCGGATCGAAACCGCCTATCGCCGACTCTGTGACCCGATTTGCCAGCTGCTTGACGAGTTGGGCGGTGTGTCGTCCCTGGGCGAAATTGAAGGCGCGTTCTGCGATGGCCGTTTCAACGTCAACCTCGATGGTCGCAAGATGGTCGGTACCGCTCAGCGCTGGCGGCAGAGCAAGGGCGGTCAGCGTCCGGTCGGGCTGGTGCACGGGGCGATGCTGATCGATAACGAGCGAGAGTCAATGGTCGCGGCGGTCAATCGTTTCAACGAAGCCTGCGGTCTGGAACAGCGGGTTCGCGCAGAAAGCCACATTGCCCTGCATGAAAAATTTGCCGCTCCTGATGCACTGGAACGGCTCGATGCGTTGTATCGCCAAATACTGGCAGAAGTGCTCGGGGCTTAAGTGTTCCAGGCTTCGGTTTTCAGAGCCTAGCGCGTACCGAAGACCACCATGGTCTTGCCTTTGACGTCGACCAGGTTGCGTTCTTCCAGATCCTTGAGCACGCGGCCGACCATCTCACGGGAACAACCGACAATCCGGCCGATCTCCTGGCGGGTCACCTTGATCTGCATGCCATCCGGGTGGGTCATGGCGTCTGGCTGCTTGCACAGCTCCAGCAGGCAGCGCGCCACGCGGCCGGTCACGTCGAAGAATGCAAGGTCGCCGACCTTGCGCGTGGTATTGCGCAGGCGTTGTGCGATTTGTCCGCTGAGCACGTAAAGAATGTCTGGATCCTGTTGAGACAACTCGCGGAATTTCGCGTAGCTGATTTCCGCGACTTCGCATTCGACTTTGGCGCGAACCCAGGCGCTGCGCTCCTGTTCCAGTCCTGCTTGCTCGAACAGACCCAGTTCACCGAAGAAGTCGCCGGAGTTGAGGTAGGCAATGATCATTTCACGGCCGTCGTCATCCTCGATCAGGATGGTCACCGAACCCTTGATGATGAAGAACAACGTGTCCGAGCGGTCGCCGGCACAAATGATGTTGCTCTTGGCGGCATAGCGACGGCGCTGGCAGTGCATCAACAGTTTGTCGAGGTTCTTGATTTTGGATATGGGGGTAATAGCAACCATGGTTGTATCCCGAAAAGACTGCACGGTATGTTTGTTTTTTGTAGGGGGCTGGTGAAGCCTGGTTTTTTGTTCGCTACAAAGCTGGCTAAGCGCCAGTGAATTGGCGTCAGCTTAACAGACACATTCCTTCAAGATTCGAGAATTTACCTACGACCCATACGGTTATGTCCTAGGAAGGCGAAGCGCTGCCAATCAAGGGCCCTGTGCTAAGCTGGCGACCCTTTTTTATACAGTGGAGTCTTGGCGATGAAGGCACGCATCCAATGGGCAGGCGAAGCCATGTTCCTCGGTGAATCCGGCAGCGGTCATGTCGTGGTCATGGACGGTCCGCCCGATGCCGGCGGTCGCAACCTGGGTGTCCGCCCGATGGAAATGCTCCTGCTGGGTGTTGGTGGTTGCAGCAATTTCGATGTGGTCAGCATCCTCAAGAAGTCGCGTCAGGCCGTCGAAAGCTGCGAAGCCTTCCTCGAAGCCGAGCGTGCGACCGAAGATCCGAAGGTGTTCACCAAGATCCACATGCACTTCGTGGTCAAGGGACGCGGGCTGAAAGAAGCCCAGGTCAAGCGCGCCATCGAGCTGTCGGCCGAGAAGTACTGCTCGGCCTCGATCATGCTCGGCGCGGCTGGCGTGGCGATTACCCACGACTACGAGATTATCGAGCTCGGTTGAATCGACATTCAACTATCATAAAAGCGGTGCAGACTCTGGTGATCCATAGCTGACGTCTGCATAATGCGCCACTTTTTTCAGGGCAGTGATCGGTCACCCGACAGGTCGCTTGCCTGAACAGACAACCAAAATCGCCATCGCGAAGAGGTGTTAACCGTCCTACGCAGGTGCGTCGTTCGCATCTGACGGGCATGCTTGATCACGCGGCCAGCCCGCAATACATAGAGAGTTTTTAACGGTGAAAAGCAAACTCAAGCTCCACGGGTTCAATAACCTGACAAAGACCTTGAGCTTCAACATCTATGACATCTGCTACGCGGAAACCCCGCAAGACCAGCAGGCTTACGTCGAGTACATCAATAAAGAGTACAACGCCAAGCGCCTGACGCAGATCCTCACAGAAGTTGTCGATATCATTGGTGCCAATATCCTGAACATCGCCAGTCAGGACTATGAACCCCAGGGCGCCAGCGTCACGATTCTGATCTCTGAAGAGCCGGTAACCCCCACCGACAGTCAGATTGAAGAGTCTCCGGGCCCGTTGCCCGAAATCATCCTGGCCCACCTCGACAAGAGCCACATCACGGTGCACACCTACCCGGAAATCCATCCGGTGGACGGTATCGCGACGTTCCGTGTGGACATCGACGTGTCGACCTGTGGCGTCATTTCACCGCTCAAGGCGCTCAATTTTCTGATTCACCAGTTCGATTCGGATATCGTGACTGTGGATTACCGCGTGCGCGGCTTCACCCGTGACGTTGAAGGCAAGAAACACTTCATCGACCACGAGATCAACTCGATCCAGAACTATCTCTCCGAAGACACCCGCGACGCGTACCAGATGACCGACGTGAACGTGTATCAGGAAAACCTGTTCCACACCAAAATGCTGTTGAAGAACTTCGAACTGGATAACTACCTGTTCGGCGACGCCACCAGCAACCTGTCCTCTGAGCAGCGTGCCCAGGTGACTGAGCGTGTAAAACACGAAATGCTTGAAATCTTCTACGCGCGCAACATGCCGAGCTGAGAGTTCCGAGTACAAAAAAAGGCGACTACCGCAAGGTAGTCGCCTTTTTCATTGCTGTTGTCCGCGAAGAGTCCCGATCAAACAACGCAACCGTCAGATCCGATAAGTGCTCTTGGTCATCACCTTGGCCAGCAGACTCATTCCGAACTTCACCGGCGCAGGAAAACGGAACCCTCCAGCATCCAGCGCACTTTCGGCGTGATGTTCTTCATCAATGCGCATCTGCTCAAGGATCGCCCGGGATTTTTCGTCCTCGGCGGGCAGTTGTTCAAGGTGTTCGTTCAGGTGTTTGCAAACCTGATGCTCGGTGGCGGCAACGAAACCCAGGCTGACTTTGTCGCTGATCAACCCGGCCACCGCGCCAATCCCGAACGACATTCCGTAGAACAGCGGATTGAGAATGCTGGTGTGGCTGCCCAACTGGTGGATGCGCTGTTCGCACCAGACCAGATGATCGATTTCTTCTTCGGCGGCATGTTCCATGGCAGCGCGCACTTGCGGCAACTTGGCGGTCAGGGCTTGACCTTGATACAGCGCCTGGGCACAGACTTCGCCGGTATGGTTGATGCGCATCAAACCGGCGACGTGCCGGGTGTCCTCGTCGTTCATTTGCGCATCCGGCTGCACGATGGCAGGCGACGGACGGTAGGGCTGACCGCTGAAGGGCAGCAAAGTACGCATCGCGGCATCGGCTTGCAGCAGAAGACGGTCAATTGGCGAGTAGTGACGTTGGGTAGTCATGCTGACCTCCGGGAAGAATCTCGGCGGCCAGTTTAACCCAATCGGCCGGGGAGGGTTTGCGCTGGGTCATCTGTGGCGAGGGAGCAAGCGCCCTCGCCACATAAACCGGTACTGCTTGCAATCAGCCCGGAGGCCAGTGCATCTGGCGCTGACCCAGCACGTGCATATGAATGTGATAAACGGTCTGCCCGCCCAATTCATTGCAGTTCATGACCACCCGGAAACCTTCTTCACAGCCCAGTTCCAGAGCCAGACGCTGCGCGGTGAACAGAATATGCCCGGCCAGAGCCTTATCGTCCTCGGTGAGATCGTTAAGGGTGCGCACCGGTTTCTTCGGGACCACCAGGAAATGCACGGGGGCCTGTGGGGCGATGTCGTGGAAGGCCAGTACCTGGTCGTCCTCGTAAATGATCTTCGCCGGGATTTCCCGGTTGATGATCTTGGTGAACAGAGTATCCACAGCTGTTTTCTCCGTTGTTTGGCTGGCTTGAGTGTACGCATGGGCCCTGCCTGAGCCCAGTTTTTTACCTTGAAGGCTGGTCAGCGCGGGCAGTACGCCTTATTGACCATGCCCGCGATTGTCCGGGTCAGCCAGCGGGAGCCGAGCCGTGGCAAGAAGGTGAACCAGCGATTCAGGCGACCGGGGATGATAATGGCGCGATTTTTCTCCAGGGCGCGCACGGTGTAGAGCGCGACTTCCTCTGGGCTCATCAGCAATTTGCTCTCGCCCAGCTTGTCGGTGTTCAGTTGCGCGGTGCGAAAAAACGCCGTGCGGGTCGGGCCGGGGCAGAGCACCGACACCTTGACCGCGCATTTTTTCAGTTCGACGCGCAAGCCTTCGGAAAAATTCAGCACATAAGCCTTGCTGGCGTAATAAGTGCTCATCCAGGGGCCGGGATGGAACGCCGCAACCGAGGCGACGTTCAGAATCTGCCCGCCGCCCTGCAAGGCCATGCTGTTACCAATGGCATGACACAAGCGAGTGAGGGCCAGGATGTTCACTTCGATCAGGTCCTGCTCGGTCATCCAGTCCTGGGCCAGGAATGGGCCACAGGTACCGATGCCGGCGCAGTTGACCAGCAGATCGATTTGCCGCTCACCTTCCTCCAGCTCCAGTAGAAATCCGGACAGGCGCAACGGTTCACCCAGGTCACAGGCACGAAACAAAACTTCCACGCCAAAACGTTGAGTCAGTTCAATCGCAATACTTTCCAGCTGATCACGCTGTCGGGCCACCAATAGCAGGCTGCGGCCGCGCCGGGCCAGCGCTTCGGCCATTGCCAGGCCGATGCCGCTGGAAGCGCCAGTGATCAGAGCGTAACGGGTCATGCAGTTCTCCATCGCAACAGCTCCGCGCCAGCGACGCAGGTGTCACGGGCGGGGAGCGCTGTTCATTCTTTTGCAGAGTCTACAGGGGGCTGGGCCGCTTCGGCTGCATCGTCGGTTGAATCTGCTGCCGAGTCGACTTCGACGGGCGCAGCTTCGACTTCATCGGTGGTCACGGAGCTGCTTTGATAGGCGCTATCAGTGGCGCTTTCGTACTCATCCTGAATTGCCGTGAGACCTCCGGTCAGCCCGCCAACGAACATGATCGCAATAAACACCAGCCACAATGAAGCCAGTACCCTGACTGCATTGCTGTTGGGCGGCGGCGGTGCGCCATATCGATTGGCAGTGTTGTTACCCGGCACGATCATTATCACGAACGGGAAAGCGCCCCCCACGAACGGCACAAGGTTCAACAGCCAGAGCCATCCAGACCAGCCGATATCGTGCAGGCGCTGCACACTGAACTGAATGCTGATGAACGCGAGTATCACGATCAGAATAACGGCCAGCAGACCCGCGACAATCAGGCCGGCAGTCGAGTTGGTGCTGATGAGGCCGAAGCCGAAAATGGCCAGCACCGAGCCAATGCCCAACGTCACCAGCGTCAGAGCCATTGTCCAGGCCAGAAAGCGCAGTCGGCCGATGCGGCCACTGAAACTGAATGCCTTGAGTGTGGCGAACTCCGGCAGCGCTTCGCCGACCGTGGCGCGTGGCGGAGCGTAGGGGGAATCGGGCTCTGCCGATGGCGGCGGGCTGACGTGAACGTCGGACAGGTTCAGCTCGATCGAGGGTTCGGCTTCGATTCGGGCATCGATGCCGGTTTTCGTCAGCGCCTGAAGATAAGTTTGCGCGTCGGCGTGTGACAGGTCGCGTTTGAGCGCAACCGTCCGGCCACTGAACAGGCGTTCGATGGCTGCGACATCGCTTTTGAACAGCTCGGCGAGATTGAGCTTGGCGGTGGTGGCATCAACACCGGGCAGCAAAGCACCATCGAAGACGATCTTGAAACGGTTTTCGCTCATGGCCGAGGCATCCTTGTCGCGAGAGTTGTAATGGAAAGTGTAACAAGAGGGAGTTTAAGGCCGGCCGGGTTGGGCTGGCCAAACTTTCCTGTCAGCGCGGCCAGCGCTTGGGCAGTGCTGCCGCCAGTTCCAGCGCCTTGCGGTATTCGGTGCCGAGACGTTCGACCAGTTGATCGACACTCGGCAGATCCTCGATCTCCCCGACACCCTGGCCCGCAGACCACACGGTTTTCCAGGCTTTGGCTTCATCGTTCAACGGCTTGAGCTTGGAGCCGAAGTCCACCTCGCCCTTGCTTTGCAGCGCAGCCATGTCGAAACCGGCGGCCTCCAGGCTCTGACGCATGAAGCTTGCCGGAACCCCAGACACCGCTGGAGTATGGACGATGTCCGCGGCTCTGGCAGTCAGGAGCATCTCCTTGTAGGCGTCAGGCGCATGACTTTCGGTGGTGCCGATAAATCGCGTACCGAAGTAGGCCAGATCCGCACCGAGCAATTGCGCGGCAAGAATCTCGTGGCCATGGTTCAGGCAGCCAGCCAGCAGCAGGGTCTTGTCGAAAAACTGGCGAATCTCGGCGATCAGCGAAAACGGGCTCCAGGTCCCGGCGTGACCACCGGCCCCCGCGGCAACGGCAATCAAACCGTCGACACCGGCTTCGGCGGCTTTTTCTGCGTGGCGACGGGTCGTCACGTCGTGAAACACCAGGCCACCGTAGCTGTGCACGGCATCGACCACTTCCTTCACGGCGCCGAGGCTGGTGATCACGATCGGTACTTTGTGTTCGATGCAGATCGCCAGGTCCGCCTGCAATCGCGGATTGCTGTGGTGGACGATCAGGTTCACCGCGTAAGGCGCGGGGTTTTCCAGTGTCGCCAACCCTGCTTCGATTTCTTCCAGCCAGGCCTTGAACCCACTGCTCTCACGCTGGTTCAGCGCAGGGAAACTGCCCACCACGCCATTACGGCAGCAGGCGAGCACCAGCTCAGGGTTGGAGATCAGGAACATCGGTGCCGCCACCACCGGCAGTCGCAAGCGTTGTTCGAGCAGAGCGGGCAGCGACATTGGAAGTACCCCGGGTGAGCGTGTCTGTTGGATTTAAAACGGCCGGACGACGACCAGAATTACGATAGCCAGCAATATCAGAACCGGCACTTCATTGAACCAGCGATAAAAGACATGGCTGCGGGTGTTTTCGCCACGGGCAAAACGTTTTACCTGTGCGCCGCACATGTGATGGTAGCCGATCAGGATCACCACCAGGGTCAGCTTGGCGTGCATCCACGCGCCCTGGCCGAAATAGGCGCTCGGGTTGAGGCTGATTAGCCAAATGCCGAACACCAGGGTGGCGATCATCGCTGGCCCCATGATGCCTCGGTACAGCTTGCGCTCCATGATGCTGAAGCGTTCCTTGCTGACGGTGTCTTCGCTTTGCGCGTGATAGACGAACAGGCGCGGCAGGTAAAACAGGCCGGCAAACCAGCAGACCATGCTGATGATGTGAAGCGCTTTGAGCCACAGATAAAGCATTTTTGGTTATTCCCAGGTTCACGGTAGTGAAGATAGTAGGGGGTAGAGCGCCCGCACGTCACCTTGACGGTTGTCGCAGGGCCGCGCGGCCCCTATTATCGACGGCTTTCCAGTGGGTTCGTTGAGGGCAGGTTTATGGTCAAGGTCGGTATCGTCGGCGGCACGGGTTACACCGGTGTCGAACTGCTGCGTCTGTTGGCACAGCATCCGCAGGCAGAAGTGGTGGTGATCACTTCCCGATCCGAGGCCGGCCTGGCCGTGGCCGACATGTACCCGAACCTGCGTGGCCATTACGACGGCCTGGCGTTCAGCGTTCCGGACATCAAGACCCTCGGGGCTTGCGACGTGGTGTTCTTCGCCACGCCGCACGGTGTCGCCCATGCCCTGGCGGGTGAATTGCTGGCTGCCGGAACCAAGGTCATCGACCTGTCGGCAGACTTCCGTTTGCAAGACGCCGATGAATGGGCCAAGTGGTACGGCCAGCCGCATGGTGCGCCGGAACTGCTGGAGGAAGCGGTCTACGGCTTGCCGGAAGTCAATCGCGAGCAGATCAAGCAGGCACGCCTGATTGCTGTACCGGGTTGCTACCCGACCGCGACGCAATTGGGTTTCCTGCCATTGCTCGAAGCCGGTCTGGCCGATACCACACGTTTGATCGCTGACTGCAAATCCGGTGTCAGCGGTGCCGGTCGTGGCGCTTCGGTAGGTTCGCTGTACTCCGAGACGTCGGAAAGCATGAAGGCCTATGCCGTAAAAGGTCACCGTCACTTGCCGGAAATCCGTCAGGGGCTGCGTCGTGCCGCGGGCAAGGAGGTCGGCCTGACCTTCGTTCCGCACCTGACGCCGATGATTCGCGGTATTCACTCGACGCTCTACGCGACCGTCGTGGACCGCTCGGTGGATCTGCAGGCTCTGTTCGAAAAGCGTTATGCCAACGAACCGTTCGTCGACGTAATGCCAGCCGGCAGCCATCCGGAAACCCGCAGCGTGCGTGGTGCCAACGTTTGCCGTATCGCCGTGCATCGTCCGCAGGATGGTGATCTGGTGGTGGTGTTGTCGGTCATCGACAATCTGGTCAAAGGCGCGTCGGGTCAGGCTGTGCAGAACCTGAATATCCTCTTCGGTCTGGATGAGCGCCTGGGTCTTTCCCATGCGGGCATGCTGCCGTAAGGCTTTATCCCGAAATGCAAAAAGGCCCGTTGAACGGGCCTTTTTGCATTCTGGTCTGACAATTGGATTGATTGATATACCGTAACAATAGTTGACCGATTTTCTGGGAGAAGCGGATAATGCGCGTCATCACGCATTATGGCGGCGTAACGCCGGGAGATAGTCAGCATGAGCGTCGAATCCTTCACCCCCACGGCTTTGCAATTCACCCACGGTGCTGCGCACAAGGTGAAGAGCCTGGTCGATGAAGAGGGGAATGATCGCTTGAAGCTGCGCGTATTCGTTACGGGCGGCGGTTGTTCAGGGTTTCAGTACGGCTTCACCTTCGATGAAGAAGTGGCCGATGACGACACCATTGTCGAGCGCGAAGGCGTCAGCCTGGTGGTCGATCCGATGAGCTTCCAGTACCTGGCAGGTGCCGAGGTGGATTATCAGGAAGGTCTGGAAGGTTCGCGTTTCGTGATCAAGAACCCGAACGCCACCACCACGTGTGGCTGCGGCTCTTCGTTCTCGATCTGATCGCAACTCTCCGCATCAACAAGCGCCGCAGGGTCTCAGGATTCTGCGGCGTTTTGCTGTCTGGAGTTAAGGTTCAGGCGGGGTAGATGGCGCCGAGAATGCGCAGGCCACGGGCGCCGGTGACGCTTGGGCGGTTGGTCGCGATACCTTCCAGGCAGCAATGAGCCAGCCAGGCAAAGGCCATGGCTTCAACCCAGTCCGGGTCTACACCATAAGCGGCAGTGCTGCTGACTTTCGCGTTCGGCAACAGGCTGGCCAACCGTTTCATCAACGTGGCGTTGTGTGCGCCACCGCCGCAGACCAGCAGCTCCCGGGTATCCGATTGAGCGCTTTGCAATGACTCGACGATGGTCAGGGCGGTCAGCTCAAGCAGTGTGGCCTGTACGTTTTCGGCTGCGAAGGTTGGCAGTTGTGACAGATGCTGCATCAGCCATGGCAGATTGAACACTTCGCGGCCAGTGCTCTTCGGGCCTTGAGTTACAAAGAACGGATCACTGAGCAGCTCATTCAACAGAGCCGGTTCAACCTTGCCGCTGGCGGCCCATTGGCCATCGCGATCGAAGTTGTCGCCGCGTTGCCGGTGAATCCAGGCATCCAGCAGGACATTCCCCGGGCCGCAGTCAAAACCCGCGACAGGCTTGCCGGGTTCGATCAGGCTGAGGTTACTGAACCCGCCGACGTTCAGCACTGCGCGGTTACCGGGCTGCTGTTCAAACAAGGCTTCGTGAAAGGCCGGAACCAATGGGGCGCCTTGTCCGCCAGCGGCTACGTCGCGGCTGCGGAAATCGCTGACCACGGTGATGCCGGTCAGCTCGGTGAGCAGCGCAGGGTTGCCGATCTGCACCGTGAACCCGCGTGCCGGTTCGTGGCGAATGGTCTGGCCGTGGCTGCCAATCGCGCGAATGTCGTCGGGCTTGAGGTTTTGTTGGTCGAGGAGGGTGTGAATGCCCTGTGCGGCCAGCTTCACCCAGTTTTGCTGGGCAATGGCGGAGCGGGCAATCTCGTCCGGACCGCTGGCGCACAAGCCAAGCAGCTCGGCGCGCAGGGATTCGGGCATGGGGATGTAATGCGTGGCGATCAGCTTGATCGCCGGGGCTTGCTCGATCAGCGCAATGTCCAGGCCATCAAGGCTGGTCCCGGACATCACACCTATATAGAGCACCATGGCTTAGCGTTTGCTCGAAGCCAACAGGGTGGCTTTCTCTTGGTCCATACGCGCCATCAGCGGTTGGCTTTGCGCAAGGAAGCGTGAGCGTTCAGCTTTGGAGATCGGATCGGCCATCGCTACCTTCTGACCCAGCGGGTCGACGTGCACACCATTGACCTGGAACTCGTAGTGCAGGTGCGGGCCGGTGGAGAGGCCGGTGGTGCCGATGTAGCCGATCACCTGACCTTGCTTGACGCTGCCGCCAGTCTTGATGCCTTTGGCGAAGCCCTGCATGTGGCCGTACAGCGTACGGTAAGTACTGCCGTGCTGGATAATCACGGTATTGCCGTAACCGCCGCGGCGACCGGCCAACAATACCTGGCCGTCGCCGGCAGCCTTGATCGGTGTGCCGCGCGGTGCTGCGTAATCGACACCCTTGTGGGCGCGGATCTTGTTCAGGATCGGGTGCTTGCGGCCCATGGAGAATTTCGAGCTGATGCGGGCGAAGTCTACCGGAGTACGGATGAACGCCTTGCGCATGCTGTTGCCGTCAGCCGTGTAGTAGCTGCTGTTGCCTTGTTTGTTGGTGTAGCGCACAGCGGTGTAAGTCTTGCCACGGTTGGTGAAGCGCGCGGAAAGAATGGGGCCGTTACCGACGGCTTTACCGTTGACGACTTTCTGTTCATAGATCACATCGAACTCGTCACCTTGGCGAATATCCTGGGCGAAGTCGACGTCATAGCCAAACACGCTGGCCATATCCATGGTCAGGCTATGGGACAAACCGGCACGGGCTGCGGATTGCGACAGCGAACTGTTGATCACGCCATGTACGTAGGCGGTGCGAACAGTGGGCTTGGCGGTAATGCGGTTGAATGTATAACCCTTGCCGTTCTTGGTCAGGCTGATGCTTTCCGTGTCGCTGACTTTGCTGTGCAAATTGGTCAGTTGGCCGTTCGGGCCGAGTTCGAACTCGAGCTTCTGGCCATGTTTGAGCTGGCTGAACTGCTTGGCCTGCTTGTCGCTGGCCAGCACTTCATGCACCGAAGTGGCCGGAAGGCCGACTTTCTCAAACAAGGTCGAGAGAGTGTCGCCTTTGGCAACGATCACTTCCCTGTGGCCTGGCGCCTTCTTTTCTTCGACGACTGGCGCGGGGGCGGCCTGGGCGGCTTCCTGAGTGTTTTCGGCGCTGTTTTCGATCTGCGCGAAAGGGGAGGCTGCCGGCTCATTTGTGGCTTGGACGACGTCGGCGGCGTCTTGATCTTGTGTCAGTTGTTCTACAGGGCTTTCCAGTTCAAGACTCAGGGTCGTCTTTTTGGCTTCAACATCACTGGAAGGAAATACCAGAAGCGCCAGGCTCAGAAGGGCGGCGATACCGCTTGCTGCGAGCAGGTGGGTCTTCGGGTAAAGCGGTGGCGCTTTAGACGATTCTTTGGTCATAAGTAATTTTGACTTTGAAAAAATGAATTGGAAAAGATGAATGACATGATGAAGACGAAATAACTGTATAAAATATAACCAAATCATCTCTGAAGCAAGCCTGCGGACGCTCTGTCCGTGGATTGGCGTCCGTGCGCCGGGCAAAACTTGTATTTGACGCCCGATCTTGTATGGTTGGTCCCCTTTGAATTCGAGTCTTGCAGGTCTGTTATGAAGTCGGTTGAAGAGCAGCTAGCGCTGATCAAACGTGGTGCAGAAGAACTGTTGGTCGAGTCCGAGCTGATCGAAAAGCTCAAACGTGGCCAGCCGCTACGTATTAAGGCAGGCTTCGATCCGACCGCGCCGGATTTGCACCTGGGTCACACCGTGCTTATTAATAAGCTGCGCCAGTTCCAGGATCTGGGCCATCAGGTGATCTTCCTTATCGGTGACTTCACCGGGATGATCGGTGATCCGAGTGGCAAGAGCGCGACACGTCCACCGCTCACTCGTGAACAGGTTCTCGAGAATGCCGAGACCTACAAGACTCAGGTCTTCAAGATTCTTGATCCGGCCAAAACCGAAGTGGCGTTCAACTCCACCTGGATGGATCAGATGGGGCCTGCTGACTTCATACGTCTGACTTCGCAATACACCGTGGCACGCATGCTCGAGCGCGATGACTTCGACAAGCGCTACACGACCAATCAGCCAATCGCCATTCACGAATTCCTCTATCCGCTGGTTCAGGGTTACGACTCGGTCGCTTTGCGCGCGGACGTCGAGCTGGGCGGTACCGATCAGAAGTTCAACCTGCTGATGGGGCGTGAACTGCAGCGTGGTTATGGTCAGGAGGCTCAATGCATTCTGACTATGCCGTTGCTCGAAGGGCTGGATGGCGTGAAGAAGATGTCCAAGTCGTTGGGCAACTATGTCGGTATCCAGGAGGCGCCGGGTGTCATGTACGGCAAGTTGGTCTCTATTCCTGATGTGCTGATGTGGCGCTACTTCGAATTGCTCAGCTTCCGCTCCATGGAAGAGATCGATGCTTTGCGGGCTGACGTCGAGGCGGGTGCGAATCCGCGTGACATCAAGATCAAGTTGGCCGAAGAGATCGTTGCGCGTTTCCATGGTGAGGAGGCTGCGGCCAATGCTCACCGTGCAGCAGGCAACCGTATGAAAGATGGCGAGCTGCCGGATGATTTGCCAGAGATCGAATTGACCGCTACCGAAGACATGCCGATCGCTGCTGTCCTTAATAAGGCGGGCTTGGTAAAGAACTCCGCCGTGGCGCGTGACCTTCTGGGTTCTGGTGGTGTGCGTATAGATGGTGAGGTTGTCGATCGCACCTTTATATACGCGCTGGGCGCGACCCACGTTTGCCAGGCGGGGAAGAAGGCATTTGCGCGTATTACGCTCAAATCCGAA